>PLML01000209.1 GCA_003141525.1 Bacteroidales bacterium | reverse complement strand
CTACTCCTGCCGGTAACCCCGTGACTGTTGCCCCCGTGGCTCCCGTAGTTGTATAGGTGATATTGGTGATAGCCGTATTGATACATAATGTCTGTGCGTCGGTGCCTACTGGTGAGGTCCTGTTTACTGTATTATTGGCAGTAACAGTGATCACTACTGGTACATTAAATGTACATCCAAGAGCATCCTTAATGATAACAGTATAGCTCCCTGCACTAAGGGAATTAAAAGTGTTGAAAGGTGGTGAAAACCAGGTAGCACCTCCATTAATAGAATATTGATAAGGGGCCAATCCAGTGCCAACTGTCGCTGCTACAGTGACAGACCCGTCACCATTTCCTGTACAGCTTTCATTGGTCTGACTTGTTATAGACCCGGACACATTATAAATATCGACATTCAAGGTTGTGGAACCGATGCAACCATATGAGGATATGACATCCACTGCAACGCTACCAGAAGAGTTTGTACTCCAAAGTACTGTTACAAAATCACTTGAAGGTGTTCCTCCAACAACAATCGTTCCATTGGTAACTGTCCATGTATAATTACTATATAAAGGTGGAGAAAGTGTATACGTAACGGTGCTTCCTGCACAGACACTAACTACCGGGGCAATAAAACCAGGAGAAGGAATTGGATGAATTGAAACCGAATCAACTGTAGATGAACCACAGGCGTTTCCATTAATATCAGGTTTTGTCACATTAGCCGTCACTACTCCTTGTGTAGCACCCAAATTCCATCTGATATCTACCGTATTGGTATTATTAGGTGTCAGGAATATTCCATTTGCCACATTCCATGTATAAGTAGCTGCAGCATCAAAATTAACAGAGTAAGTTTTAGTTTCTCCTTCACATGCATCTGAATAAAGCAGTGTAACATTATTAAATGTAACACTTCCCTGGTTTAGAACCATATCTGAAGAATCCTTACAGCCATTTCCATCAGTTACAACTAGGCGAATATGGTACGTACCATTTGGCATGGTGCTATTGAAGAATGGAAACGCCGCTGTACTCGTCTTCGTAAAATGCAAGAAAGGAGGTAAAGCATCCATATACATGAATGGATAAGCTGTGCTTTCCAGACACTTCCAGAAATACGTATATGTACCACTCCCACCCGTAACAGTTGATGAAAAGAGTGCAAAAGGAGGTGCCACATCACATGTGCTTAATGCTATGCTGCTAATTTTTAGACTGCTGGTAACATTTACATTTGAAATACACGATGATGAATTCCCGCTATTATCAAAAACCATTAAAGTAACCGGAACAATTCCCTGATCAGAGCAGGTGAAGCTTGATTTACTAATTGACATTGATGCTATTCCGCAGTTATCGCTACTTCCGTTATTTATATCAGCCGGTACAATTGAAGCGTTCCCTGTAGCATCAAGAACAACAGTAGTATTTTTGCAAAGAGCCATTGGAGGAGTTACATCAACAACAGTAAAATTAATGTTTGCTACTGCGTTGTTTCCAGCCTGATCAGTTGCAGTGATTGTAACTGCCGTTACACCAATACCAATTATTGTGCCAGCTGCAGGTAGCTGCGTTATAGTAATATTAGCAGGGATTGAGCAATTATCCGATGCCGTGGCAGCAATAACGGGCATAATTGCATGACATGTTGCATCCGCATTTATTGTCGGAGGAGCCGGTAAAGTAATTACCGGACTGGTATTATCAGTGACTGTTACATTAAAACTGCATACAAGACTTGTATTACCTGAAGCATCAGTTGCAGTATAAGTTACAGGTGTTGTACCTGAAGGGAAAGTGGAACCAGGCAGATTAGATTTTGTCCAGATGAGACTCCCTGACGGTGTACAGTCATCAGTTGCAGTAGGCTCTATCCATATAACAACTGCTGAACATAAACCTGGATCATTATTTACAAAAATATTTGCAGGACAATTTGATATTACCGGAGGTAATATATCATTTATTGTCACATTATAATTGGGAGTCGTATATGTACATCCTGTTATAGGATTGGTTTCAGTCACTTTGACTGTACCAGAACCAATAGAGCCCCAATTTACGTCAATGCTATTTCCTGTTGAAGATCCATTTATAACTCCGCCTGAAACTACCCAGCTATAGGTGTCACCGGGGTTATTTGTTGTGCTGTAAATAATGCTTGATGAATTCGGGCAAACAGTGTTATTACCTATAATGGATGGAGCAGGCAATGTATTCACTGTAATAGCAATTGATCTTGGAGCGCTTGTACCGCAGGAATTGGTTGCAGTCACATTTAATGTTCCACTTGTAGCTGTTATGCTGAAATCGATAGTAACGGAGTTCCCGGTTCCATGTATTGTCTGTCCCGAACCGGTATAGCTCCAGTTATAAGTATTCCCTGCAACATTCGGCACTGTGTAAACATATCCGCTTGAGCCCTGACAAACCTGTGTAGGAGCTGAAATAAAATTTGCCGGCATAGAAGCCACAACAGGGAATGATATTACAACATCATCGGATGATGTACAGGAAGCGTTACTGATAGTCCATCTCAATGTATAAGTTTCGCCCAGAACACCTGTAAAAACAGTATTATTTTGCGTGCTGTTAACAAATGTCCCCCCTGCGCCACTTACGATGGTCCATAAACCGGAATAAGGGATAGGACTATTGGCTGCAAGTACCAACCCTGAGACCCCACAGAGAGACTGATCTAATCCGGCATTTGCAGCTGTCGGATTAGCATAGGCATTTACAATCGTCCCGTCAACTACTCCCGTATTAGTACCATTATTGTAGGTAAAACCGGTTAATTGATAAGCTCCAGGAACAAGAGTTGGCAGATAATATGGCAAAGATGTCACGTTAACAGTTGGCTGAGCAACACCATTAATTTTATAATCAAGCGTATAATTAAGATTAATAGGGAAAAATGATGCAAAATTGACAGGAATTCCTGCGTTACCGCAAACAGGACCTATCGGAGCTAAGGTGGCCCTTGGTACCGTTGTCGTAACACTGGCTGTTGTAAAGGTTTTAGGAATCGTTGAGATACTGATATCATTGGTAGTTGCTACATCTCCATTGTTGTTGTCACCAGAAGTTGCAGAAGCCAATTCAGTCCATAAACCTGCTATCGACTCAGCTACACGCATATCAGATATGCCATTAACAGTCATCAAAGGTGTAAGATCACTGAGAGGATCCCATCCCAATTTAACTTTTGCTGTAGCTCCAGTTGTTGTATTGACACTCCAATATTCCTTAGTATTTGTCACTAGCAATGGTGGTGCTAAGGAGGTTGAAGTTGGGTTTGGTGTAAAATATTCAGCTGTCCAGGCTAAGGTGCTTCCTGCAGTCGATGTGAGGGTAAAATTATGACCTTTGACCGTTCCATTTCCAATCGGGTAGAGGAAAACGTCACCATTAATGATATATTTAATTAACGGACCATTGACAAAAGAGGTAGCACTCCCGCCGGAAGGCGAGACAGCGGTCGAAGAGGTATTTAATAATGTCAGTTTATTGGATGAACTAGTACCAATAATACCATTTGTCAGCATCAATACGTTATTGACTTCAACTGAACCATTTGTACCAATATTCAACCCGGCAGGATTGTTAATCTCAAGATTATTCAGCTTACTTGCTCCTGAGAAGTCACCAGTCGGACCGCCAACGGATTGAAGAGCACTGCCAGCAAATGAAACAGTTGCAGCGGGTGATGCACCGGAACCACTATTGAAAACACCGGTATTGTAGCGTTCCATTGTTCCAAGGATTGTAAGCTTCTTGTTATTAACGCTGTTATCGAGAATCGGCCCGTCAATAACCAGCCTTTTGCAAATAGTCAGGTCCTTATTCGGAAGAACTCTCGTACCTGTTCCTGTAGCAAACATATTTGGCAAACTGCTAAACTGGGTTGCGATAATTGTATAATTCCCGGTTCCGCCATACTCTATTGTACCATTGCCTGAACAATCAATAAATGCTGAAAAATCACCACCCGGCAGGTTCCCGTTTTCCAGATAAATGGTTCCGTTGCCAGTTACAACTCCAAGGTTATGGCCGAAAGTTGGTGAAACAACTCTCAGTTTATTATTAATTACAGTGCTAAATACAAATATGTTATTAATATCGACTGTTACAACATTGTCAATTATTACATTAGCTCCATTTGGCCCTCCGGAAGGACAAGGGGGCGAAGTTCCCACTGGTGTCCAGATTGTCGGGTCTGACCAGTTACCATCCTGATTTGACTGATATTCCGGAACCTCACCTGGAATAGCACCATCATTTCCTGCTGTATACTCACCGTTCAGATTACTGCTGGCAACATCAATAAAAGTTATCTGATGTGTTGTTTCATTCACATTGTCAGTTCCTGATCCAACAGGGGCTTTAGTCCAATAATTTCCAGGAAGATTCAATTTTGCAGCAACATAATTGCTTTCTATTCCATGAACATCATCAGGTAAATACTGAAGCAAGAGATTCGAAGTAAACCCTGATATACCCGAACTTTCAATATGCCAGTAATATTGCAGGACATTTGTTGGATCTGTAACGCTGGGCTGATAAGTGTTTATCGGATTGACTCTGATATATCCAACTGCTGCACTTGCAGTTATTGTATAAAGTGCAGGAGTATATTTCCCAAATACTCCTATCGGGAATGTAAATGACTGTGGTGCGACAGTGAAGTATTTTCTTACTCCCTGACTACTGATTACACCATCGGATTTTATCATTTTAGATGCACTGAACGGAGCTCCCCCAATTGAACTATTCTGGCTAAGGGTCAACAGGTGGCTATTTATGTCGAGAATCCCCTGTGTAAATACAAGGTCGTTCTGAAGTGTAATATCATTATTCAGCTTGGCACCTGTTAAGTTATTTATGGTGAGCCTTCCATAAGCACCCTCTCCAGTTATCTGCTGCAGAGCTGAACCTGAAAGGCTTACGCCTCCGGTCGTATTATTATCGGTATATGATCCTTCATTATCCAAATCTCCTAAAAGAGTCACTTTCTTTGAAACCAATACAAGATTGCCATTGCTTATAGTCAGATTCCTGTTTACAGTGAAATCATTATTGGTAGTAAGTGAAGTTGCAGGAGATACATTCAGATCATAAAAATTAGTGACAGATGCACCCGTAATTGACTGAACTCCTCCATTAAAAGTAGTGAAGTTGGTACCATAATTATAGGTACCGCTATTATTCATATCTCCCTTAATAGAGACATTAATATTATTGGAATTCAGGAAGCTCCTGATATTGCTTAATGTCAATGTGTTATTCAGAACCAATGGACTTACCATAAGTCCGACTGTGGCATTTGCAGCTGCAGCAGCAATTCTTCCTGTAATAGTCAGGTTATATAATGGAATATTTGCTTCGAGACCATAGGTTTGATTTACGCCGGAAATATTATGTGCAAATAGTATTGTACCACCAGTTACTGATGATGTAGAAGGTCTGAGGTAAAGATCGCCGAAAGTTGTACCACCGCCCTGAACAATTGTAAGGGTACCTCCTGACATTGTAAAATTACTACCGTCATTCAGGACCTCTAGTTTAGCTTTGGTAACGTTGGTATTATTACCATTTATAGTAACAGCACCACCTGTTTGCTTATAGCTTAAAATACCGTTAGTGGTAGCAATTGGTCTTCGTATCTGCCCGTTTACTATAAGAGCGCCACCCTGGACTTCTATTGAAGATGCGCCACTGCCGGAATACTCAATATCAGCATTGTTAGTAGTGTTCCCGATCGGTCCAAGATAGACATTTTCTCCTCCCGGTAAAAGAGTGAGTTTTCCATTCAGAAAGAGAGTTTTGCCATTCGTGGCAATATCTGCAATGAAGACATTTGATGAAGTATTCAAAGTAAGGCCTGCAGTTGCCGGTATAGTAAAATCTGTACCCTGAGAAATATTAAATACTCCGGTTCTGTTATAAATAAGAGTTCCATTCTGCAAGGTTAACCAGTTATCCAGAGGAGTTGTAAGTGTTCCGGCTATATTAAATGTAAGCGTAGTTGCTTGTGAACTACCTTTGTTGACTGTTACATTACTAAAAATGGTATTTGGAGTCGCCCCTCCGGTACTTGTAACTGATGCATTTCCAGGCCCGGAGAATGTCAGATTGACATAATTATTGCCATTGATAAATCTGGCACTTGGATTAACATTGCTGTTATTTATGAAGCTACCTCCTATTACAAAAGAATTCAGTCGTGGAGCTGCACCATTGTTAACCGGGTAATTATTATAGACATCAAATACAGCACCGGGAACAATTGTTACATCGCCATCCACAACAAGGTGCTGAGGTGTCTGGTCATCAAGGAATAAAAAGGTGCCATTATTAATGTACATGTTACCTGTTACATGAACAGTTTTTTCAATAGTCGGACTATAAACAACACCGGTCAGCCAGCTCATTGTCACCCACGCATTGGGATTATCACCAGTGACAGTTAAATCTCCTTTGATAGTTGTAGCGCTGTTATTTGGCAGGATGAGATTATCGCCTCCTTTTGCCGTAAGGATCAGATTTCCGTAGGTAGTAACATTCGGTGGCAAAATATATTCGGCACCGGTGGTACCATCAATATCATAAAATTCAGTCGTGCCATGGTTATTGTTAAAATCAGAAAAATCACTGTTGGCCGGGAATGAAAATACTTTTGGAGAGAAGACAGTTGTGGTCAGCCTGAATAGTCCGTTTAGGCCTGATGGATAGCTAAGTACAATACTAAATGTACTGCCTGTCCATGTATATATATCAAGAACGGAACCCGATTGAATCTGTAAACTTGCACATCGTTGATTCGCAGTTAAGTTAACAGTATGATTGTTTTCTATAATCACAACACTGTTAGGTCCCGGGAAATTAACTCCCTCAACTGCTCCGGCAGGTACCGCAGGACCTCCTGAAGTGTATGACCATGTTGTATTCAGGTTCCAGTCGGAATTTGCAATGCTGTAAAAGGTCAAAGGTGTCCCGAATGCATTATCACCAGCTGTATAATCTGCATCCAGAAAATCTGCGCTATTAGTTGGTGTTGTCCAATCAATAAATGTATTGGTCGCTGCATTAATTGGGGGATTTGAATTAGTCCCTTTTCTCCAGGTAAAGTCTGTGCTGGTATATAATGCAGGTATATAATTTGCTTCCGTGCCAACTACATCACTCTGATCATAAGTAAATGAATGAGTCACGGAGTTTGCAGCAATCCCTGAGAATCCTGAAGATTTAATCCGCCAGAAATAGGTAAGACTCTGTCCCTTGATAGTTGTGGTCGGGTGTTCATACCCGACGGGAATAACTGTTATAGAACCATATACAGCCGGTGGTATGCTGAAACCAATTGTAGCAGGAGTGTATTTTACAGGTCTGGCAGGAGTTAAAGTCGGAGCTCCAACAGGAAACGTGAATGCTGCTGGACTTGAATATACTTTTGTCAGACCGCCATCGCCGCCATTACCAGATGTCTGAATATACCGGGTGGCGCTTCCATTTACAATAGAAGCAGCTGCATTTAGTTTTAAATTATAAATGTTTATGTTAAAGAGTTTGTTCTGGGAGAAGGTTAAGGCTCCATTAACCGTCATATTGGCGGCAAGAGAAACCGGGGCTGCTGCTGCATTTGTATTGTTCAACTCAACATTCCCAAAAATACCATTCCCATCTATACTCTGTGTTATTGTTCCGTTTAACACGATCTTACCTGCGCCACTGTACAGCCCAGAGTTAAATACATCCTTTGAAGCAGTGATTATCTTTCCATTGTCATTCAGAGTACCAAGGACAAGCCTGAAGTTGTCATTTACATTTATATTAGTTTGGGAACCGGCAAGGTTAACATTAACTCCGGCAGGCTTGTTGATTGTGAGCTTGTCTAAAGACAAAGCTGCACTTAAATTAATTGTAAATACCTGATCAGCAGTACCATTTAGTGTAGTCGTGTTTGTTCCTGGTGCATAGGTTGTACCATTTTCTAAAGTAAAATTGCCACCAATTGAAACATCAAAATTATTAGCATTAAAATCTCCGGAAGTAACACTAAGATTATTAAGTACAATTAAAGGGGTACTCAAGTTTACAATTGATGTACTACTTGTACGGTTGATAATAAAATTATTTATTGATGCATTGGTATAGACCGAATAATTTATTGCATCAGCCAGTACAGAACCTGTAACAGGTATGAATTCCAAAGTCCCCCCCGATACATTAATGTTGGCAGCCGAAGACTTAACATCAAAAGCTTTTTCTTCTCCGGCAGCTACTCCGGATACATCGTAAATAATGATAGTCCCTCCCGACACTGAAAATATATTGGATGCATTTTCCAGGTTGAAAGTTCCGAAACCTGAACTTATTCCGTTTACAGCTCTTGAGGTATTAAGAGTGGCAGCTGACACGTCGGCAAGATTTGAAACAGCCGCATAGGATACTGGCGTTCTCTGGAATCGTCCTCGCAGTATGAATGTGCCGCCAGTCTGAGTATATTGTGCAGTTCCCGTTGATGAAAGAAGCTGCTTGGTATCAACAATCCCTCCGTTAATGACTATTTGTCCCGAAGCTACATTAGATGTAATAATGCCTCCTGATTCACGTGTTGAAAAATAACCATTATTGATCTGAAGTTTTCCATATACATCAATTGCGCTGTTTCCACCCGTTGATATACCTATAGTCGCATTATCGGTAGCTGAAACATTATAAGCAACATTTACCTCCTGGTAATTATCAGCGGTAGAAAGAACTACCACATCAACTCCATTCAGTACTAATGCCCCATTGGAAGGGATATAAAAATCTGAATTTGGTGAACCCCCGGTCACTCCTTCAGTAAGGGATGGGATTACTACTGAACCCTGAAGCAGAAGAGTTCCGGTACGAATCCATAATGCTTTTCTCAGGTTAGCATTGCTTCCTGCGGTCTCACCAGTTAGTGTATTTGCTCCAAATATCCTGAAGTTATTATAAGCGGTGGAATTAATAGTCAGTTTGTAAGTCTGGTCGGTTCCTTTATCAAGGATAAGGTTATAAAAATCAGTAACTCCGTTACATGTAACCGTATTATCAGTTGCTCCCTGGAAAAAAACTGAAGCTGCACCTGTGCTTGGGTCGGCAACAGTTGAAGGGAAAGCATTATAGATGGGATAGAGCAGGTTAGTAAACTTGACCGTACCATTATTTGTAAAATTACCCTTTATGATAACTGTATGGAAGTAAGTATAATAGTTAATAAAAGGTGCGACACCACCAATCGTAACAGCACTTATATCGGGGTTGGTGGCTCCGTGGCCGACAGAAATTGACCCGCTATTATCAACTGTGACATTCCCGTTAATAGTCAGGCTTAAAGGAACTGCAGAAGCGTCATCGTTAATTCTGAAAGTTCCATTCTTGACATAAAGATTCCCATTTAATAAAATGTTGCTAAGTTGTGTGGCTGTGAAACCCGGAGCGTTAATTGTAAGATTATTATAGGTCGCCTGAGCAGCCGGCAAAGTGAAATTAGCACTATTATTATATTCCGTAGTTCCACCACCTGCGTTTATGAATGAGTTTATAGTAGCAGAAGGAAAATTTACAGAAGCTAATTTCAGGGTTCCCTGTCCCCTAAGAGCAGCAAGAGTATTGGTAAACTTAAAAGTAGTCTGGTCAATAAAACCTCCTCCATCGATGGTAATGTCTAACCCTTGTGTTGCAATATCGCTTGATAAAGAAACAGTCCTGCCTGTAAGTATTTCAACATTATCGTTCAGCCCCGGGACAGTGTTACCAATCTGAAGTGTCCCGCTGGGGTCCGATGTCCATGTGTTAGGTGTGTTCCAGTCTCCGGTCTGATATGAATAATAGGTAATTAACGCACCGGCAGTCCACCAGGTGCTGGTAGTGGTCATTGTAGTAGTACCGGTAATAGTGAATGAAAAGGGACCAAAACCTGCTGTACCTGTCGGAGTCACCCAGTTGCCGGCACCGGGTTTGTACCATATACTTGAAGGAGCAAGCGCTATTTCTGCAGGATCATAATTAAATGTAGCTGTGATAGTTTTACCTCCGACAGAAGTGATAACATCCCAGTATTTATCAAGGAAACTTGATCCTAACGCTGCAGGAACTGCCCGGACGTTTATCGTACCCGTGGTTGTACTTGTCGCTGTTATGCTCATTGGTGAATAATATCCTCCGGAGCCCACAGGAAAACTAATTGGTAGTGTGGCAATAGCATTTTTTATCAGGTAACCTGTTCCGTTGGTTTCAATCATATTTGAAGAGGTGAAGGTTCCCTGAATGGCATTGATAGCGTTATTGCTTATTGTAAGATTATTTGCCCCAAGTCTCAGGACACCATTAGTCAGATTAACAATATTAATGATAGTAGCATTGGCCTGCAAACTTTTGATACCGCCACCTGAAAGTGTAATATTTTGATAGTTATTGTTTCCAAATATCTGCTGGTCACCCACCCTGTTGTAATTAATTATACTACCCGATCCGGCAGTTGTATTAAGTGTAGTTATGGCATTATTTACTCCACCAAGATTCAGATTGTGAGCTAACCCGGCACCTGTCATAGTAATGACTCCGGCAACATTAATCAGATTTCCTGTGACATTTATGGTTTTAGCAGCAACAGTTCCGAAATCAAGTGACCCCCCAATTGTCATGTCTCCGACAACATTAATGGTTTTTGGAGTTGTGCCAAGACTAAGTATTACTCCACTATTAATTGAAAGTGAATTGCTTACATTAAAGGGAAGGTTAGCTGTTTTGGTACCATTCCCTCCTGCTGTTAAATTATAAAAAGCAATCGAACCCGTTCCTGCTCCATTAATATTTTGGGCTCCTAACAAGGCAAACGTAAATGTCCCGGCAGTCGCTTTAAATGCATTTGCGGCGTTACTGTTATTGGTAAGGTTTGTACCACTGAAGCTTATGCCATCAGCAATATTTAACGAGGCAGGGTCACTTATAATAATATCGCCTCCAAAAGTTAAAACTGAAGAACCGCTTATCGGTTGAGTAGCATTTGTTGTAAACGTGGTTGAACCCCCTCCTGAAATGTTGAATGTACCATTATTGGAGATCCCTCCTCTGAATTCGTAAGGAGGGGCATTTGTGTTAATAAACTGCCCATTAGCATTAACAGTTACTAGTTGGTCAAAACGGTTTGCACCGGCAGTTGCAGTATCATTCCAAATCCCAAATGAATTAATTGTGGTTGTCCCGTTAACAATAAAATTGAATCCTGCAGGATTCAGAGTCATTGTATTTGCTCCTGATGTGCCGGAAATAGTCAGATTGCCCTGGATTGTTACATCTCCCGTGAGTGTTGCTGTTCTTGCTCCTGTAAGCAACCCGCAATTTAAGTTCAGAGTTCCAAAAGTCTGATTAAAACCTGTCGGAGCTGTAGTTGTTGTACCGGTAATATTAATAACAGAATTACTGTTCCAGTTAGCTGTCGGAATAACTCCTGCATCACCTGCATGATTATAGATTGAACCGGAAGCAAATGACAGATTAACAAGTGCACCGGTAAGTACTCCTGTTCCGGTAGTGGTGACCGTTCCATTTACAACGATAGTACCTGCATTGGCATTAAACGTACCTGCAATAGTTAATAATTGTGAGGCATTTACAGTAACTGTATTATTTGCTGTATTCGTAAGTGTCCCTAGGAGGGTTGTAGCGGTAGTGATTGTCTGAAACGTAATACTTACTGCAGTGGCCGCAGTACCCGCACCCAAAGTAAGAGTACGGCCTCCATTAATATTTAATGTTACGGTAGCATTGATATTATTGATAGTAATCAACGAGGCTCCTGTTCCGGTTAACGTTACATTAGCAGTTCCACCAATACTTAAAGAGTTGAGGCTGATAGAAGGAACATTGGATATAATTCCTGCAGCAGTTAAGTTAATTATTACATCATCACCAGGTGCTGGTACAGTTCCTCCCGACCAGTTTGCACCGACATCCCAGGCTCCGGCTCCAGCCAGTGCCCATGTCTTTGTGGCAGCAGATGAAAGACTATACATTGATACCAATAACATTATAATCAACGCACATTTTCGTACAATGCTCTGCTTAATTTTATTGGGTTTATTATCTCCATCCTGAGTCTGAGATTTTTCATTAACCGGGACCACCGGAAATTTAAATATCCCCAATAACAATTCAGTAACAAGATTTTTGTGTATCATATCGATCAGGTTCGGTTATTTCTGTAATAAATATATTCTTCTATATATCAAACAAATACGACTCATAAGGTTATAGTCCTCCCTTTTAAGCCACAGGTTTAGTAACTCAACTACTTACTGAAGCGAATGTAATCATTTTTTATTCACTTGTATCATATTAATTATAAAGTGTTTTTAACATATTAACAAGAGTTATTATACTACCTGATAGTTGCTTAATAATCTCTGTTAGATGACACTATATATCAGTTGGTAGGTTGCATGATAATACCGCAAAAGATATGGTATCAGCCACTTTTTTGACTAAACCATATATTATTTGATTAAACACCTTAAATAGTTTGACAAATCACGATTTTTAAAATAATTATGTCTGACAGTTCCCTGAATATATTATACTCTGAAAAAATATCATAAATATTTATTTATATTTAATATTTGCAGAAATGAAAATGTAATCTATATTTGCACTCTCTTTTCAGGGGGTTTAGCTCAGCTGGTTCAGAGCATCTGCCTTACAAGCAGAGGGTCGGGGGTTCGAATCCCNNGGCAAAGCCAATCCCTCAACCCCTACGTTGAAAACCAAACACTTACAGTGATTTATCAAAGTTAGAGTTTTTTTATTTGCACACAATTTAAAGGCGCTTCACTTTAAATGGGTGTTAATAACTTTATTTTTGAGATTCAGCAAAACAAGAAACTCATCATTTTAAAAGCATTTAGAGCAAAAACCTGACTTTTTGGCTTCAGGGCGTTTAAATTTTTACAGAGGTGAAGGTTTTTGAAAATATTTTTTGCGATATTAGACCAAAATTAAGAAAAAGAGTAATTTAAGTCTGGTCTATTATAGATGGGTTTTCAAAGCAAAACCTGCTCTTAAGTAATTAAAAAATATCATTTAGAAAAGGGTACAGAAATATTTGGCTTAAGATATTTTTCAAGAAGGGAATATATCTTTTCGGGATAAATTGGTTTTAACAAATATTCATCGCATCCTGCTATAAAGGCCTCTGTTCTTGCCTGCTCAGAAGTATATGCAGTGATCATTATAACTGGAATGCTTTTTCTCTCTTTCCTAAATATTCGTACACATTCAATTCCGTTTATCAACGGAACAAGAAAATCCATTATAACGAGATCAATGTTTTTATTCTCCTGGATTAAATAATCAACAAATTCTTTACCTGTACGAAAGATTTTAACATCAGCCCCCGTCTTTATCAGTAATGCCTCATAGTACCTGATCGACGGCAGGTCATCCTCAACAATAACTATATTTTTGCCTATAAGTTCTAAATTTATGATATTCAAGGTTATTTATGCGTTTGGTTGACTTGTATAAAACTATGATAATGAAGAGTTCTGTACCTGCTAATTTGCTTAATTATTGCATTTTTAGTTATTAAATATGTTATGGTTTTAAAAAAAAGATATACTTAAAAGGATATCCATTTTCGTGCAACCACCGGCGTAATGCTTTGGCGATCTTTCTTCTTTTGAGTGTGACCGTACCGGTGTCTTTCGAAGTTATCTGATAAAATGGTTTCATTACTTTTTGTTTTGACAGATTTAGGATGACCAATATTTTATTTATTTAGAATCATTCCTTCTCATGAAGCCCTTACTTCATATGTCAATTAAATAGATAAAGTTAATGCATAAGTACATTGGTTTCAAGTCGCAAATGCCCATTTAATGGGGAAATAGGATAGTTTTATTTCTCGTTGGTCTAAGAAATTGTGATGAATATTACCTGAAATTTTCTGCTTATATTAAAAATAAGCTAATTCGTCAAAAATGAGTGGAAATTTATAAGAGATCGAGAGTGAAATACGATTTTCAAGTTAGATTATAATCTAAAACATTGATTATATGTATAATAAGAAAGTTGCCTTAGTTAAAAATTAAAAACTTCGATTTTGACAAACAGTTAAATTATAAGGATTAGAATTTAATCTTTCGACACAATTCCAGTCTTTTTATAATGAAACTCATCCATAAAAACGTGTAAAACTGATTAAAATAAATTTAACTTGCCTTTTTCAGTTTCTTAATTTTGATTTTTCATGCTTACCTGTAGAATAAAGCAGGACGAGCTTTTGGTTTCTCCGAACGTGCAGCCTTACGTCTTACAGGAAGATGGTCGGCGATTAGAATCCATCAACGCCTAAAGCATAAAGATCTCCGGTCACCTTGAACAGATCTGCAAATAACAATACCATACCAGAATCGTAACCATTAAAAAAAGCGTTCAGACTTAATTCAGGATGAGTGGACTCTAAGCCCGGCAATATGGAATTGTAAAAACAAAGATTGTACCTCTGCCAGGTTCTGATTCAACTTTTATAGTACCTCCCAGCAGTTCAACATATCCTTTACAAATGGAAAGTCCTAATCCGGTACCGCTGTATTGCCTTGATACAGCGCTGTCGACCTGGTAAAACCTGTCAAATATCCGTAAATGATACTCGGGGAGTATACCAATTCCGGTGTCTTTTACAAAGAATTCAAGAAATTTATCCTTCAAAACATAACCAAAATCTACCTGGCCATTTTTCGTGAACTTAACAGCATTGTTTATTAAGTTTGAGAGTATCTGAATAAGCTTGGTATTGTCAGTTATTATAGATGAATCTTCATCAGGAAGTGTCACTTTAAGATTTATGGAAATATTATTCTGTTTTGCTGTAATACGGAATTGTTCATTCAGGCTTATCAGTTTCGAATTAAGATTAATTTTTGACAGATTAACTTTCGCCTGGCCACTTTCAACATTTGCAATATCAACTATATCATTTATTATAGACAGAAGTTGACTCCCGCTCTGAAAAATAATTTCAATATACTGATGCCGCTCTTCTTCAGTCAGATCCGGTTCATTCAGAAGTGTCGAAAACCCTATGATTGCATTCATCGGAGTGCGAATCTCATGTGAAACATTATGCAGGAATGCAGTCTTCAGTCTGTCGCTCTCCTCTGCTTTTTCCTTGGCGGCAATAAGATCTGCCTCTGCCCTTTTCCTCTTGGTAATATCCCGGAAACTCCATACTCGTCCTACACTCTTTCCACTAATCTTCTGTGGTTGGGAATAACGCTCAAAAAACCTTCCATCACTGAATTCAAGCATATCAAAACTTGTTGCCTCAGGTTCCGAATAAAGGTTCTTCACATTTTCCAAAAAAGTCTCAGGATTAATCAATTGGTTTTTGACATATTCCAATGCGTCATCATCTTTTCCGGTTGCCAGTATTTTGGACGGAATTCTCCACATCTCAATAAATTTCTGATTGAACTGGACAATCTTTCCGAAAGAATCAACAACGAGAAGTCCATCCTCTGTGGATTCAAAAGTAGCTTTCAAGAGTGAAACAGAATTATCGAGTTCATCTGCAGCTTTTTTTCGAGAAGTAATATCCTCAATCATTACCAGAAAGAACTGAGCTTCACCTTTATTGTTTCTGATAATGCTTACTGTAGTTGATCCCCACAAAATTGAGCCGCCATTTCGGATATATTTTTTTTCAGTGTGGTAAATGGGGATCTCCCCGGCAATTAACTTCAGCAATGATATTTCATCCTCGCTTATGTAGTCGGGATGAGTAAAATTCCTGAATGTAAATAACTTAAGCTCTTCTTCCTTAAAACCGATAAAGTCACAGAACGACAAATTCGCTCTTATTATCCCAAAATCCTTACCGGTAATCAGCATTGAAAATGGGCTCTCCTCAAAAATTTTCCTGAATCTGTCTTCACTCTCTTTAAGTGTATTTTCAACACTTTTACGCTCTGATATGTTACGGCCAATAGTCTGATAATATTTAGATCCTTCAATGTTCACGATTCTTGAACTTATTTCAATCGGGAAAGTAGAATTATTCTTACGCTTATGAACAGTTTCAAAAGTTGCAGATTCATTTACATTTACATTATCCAGATTTTCCTGAAGCCGGGATAAGGTTTCAGGAGCCCGGATTTTATCCAGTTTCATACCTATAAACTCATCGCGAGTGTACTGATAAGTCTCTAAAGCACGATCATTAGCCTCAATGATATTCAAATCATTATCTATTAATAAAATAATATCGTTTGCATATTTCAGGATATAATCGAAATGCCTTACAAGCGCAAGACGGTCAAGTTCTGTTTCGTATCTTTCACGATAAAATGCAACTCGTTGATTCCTGATAATAATTCCCAGAAATGAACCAGAAGCAATAATGACGAGGATAATTATGAGCATAATCATTTTCACCTGGTAAGACAGTGCAGATAATATCTCATCACGATCCATCTTGGCAACCATATACCACGGCATTCCCGGAATTTTATTCATTGCTGCCACAACCGGAATATTCCTGTAATCTATTGCATCAATAGTACCTGTAATCCCCTCTAGAGCCATAGCAGCCGCTAATTTCTTTGTTGAAACAGCTCTTTTAAGGGTCAGTGCGCTGTTTTGGAGGTGCCTGAGTTCATTCAGATAAACTATTTCATCTCCCTCCCTTCTTAATATAAGTGTTTCAGCACTTTTACTTGGAGTCGGCCATGATCGTATGAGAGGATAGAGTACTTTTTGAGGGTCAATCCTCAGAGCCAGTAAACCCAGAACAATCGTTTCACTCTGACTTTTATCAATAAGAGGTACGACCAGATCGAGAGGAACCGGACTGAACGGTGTTCCTCTGTGCAGATCTGTCAGTGCAATATTCTTTTGCTTAATTATTCCCGCTAATAATTGTTTCAGAGGATCACCAGTTAACGTATCCTGTATCGGATAGTTCAGCCTGACCCTTCCAAGAGTATCTAATAGAAGAACACTATTGTAATCAAAGTTTTCTGTCAGGGATTTCAGACTCTGGAGAATATCATTCCTTAATGATAAATTATTTGGCACCTTTAAATATTCTGAAAAAAATTTTACCAATAGAATATTTTCTCCTATGAATCTGCCATCACCAATTCGTTCGAGTCGCCATTGCGAAATTTGCCTTATCTTGAGGTTAGATATTGCCGATAGTTCAAGTTGTTTTTCAGTTAAAAGATTTTCTTTCTGAAAATTATAATAAATAAAACCAGCCAGTATCACAATAATGATGAGTACAAAGAAAAGAACCAGTAAAGTCCTGGGAGCAGGTGGTCTTTGACTTTGTGATTTCATTTTTGTTCACTTTTAATATAGACAGAAGCAAAGATTGAGACCAGTAGAATTGAGATTATTATTCCCAGAGCTGTAACAATCGGTATCTCAAAATGTAAATATGATGTCAGCATTTTAAGGCCAACAAAAGTAAGTACAAAAGCCAGACCTATTTTCAGATAGCGGAAGTAGCCCATCATTCCGGCTATGGCAAAATAAAGTGAGCGTAAACCCAAAATTGCAAAGATATTTGACGTGTAAACAATGAAAGTGTGTTTACTTATTGCAAGGATCGCAGGGATGCTGTCGACCGCAAATATAAGGTCAGAAGATTCAATGATGAGAAGTACCAGGAATAAAGGTGTTGCATATAACCTCCTTTTTTGAATGATGATTAGTTTGTCTCCATGCATTGAACTGGTGACAGGAAGAAATCTCCGGAAGAATTTTACAACAGGATTCTTTTCAGGATCAACTTTCTCCTCTTTCTGAAATAGCATTCTGACCCCAGTAAAAACAAGAAAGCTTCCAAAAATGATAACAATCCACTTGAAACGGTTAATGAGTGCAACTCCGGTAAAGATAAAGACACCTCTCATTATAAGAGCTCCAAGAATTCCCCAAAATAAAATTTTATGCTGATACTGATCATTTACAGCGAAATAAGAAAATATTAAAATAAAGACGAAAATATTGTCGACACTAAGTGAGTACTCAATAACGTACCCTGTTAGAAATTCAAGTGCCTTTATTTTCCCAAATTCAAAGAAAACGAAAAGGTTAAAAAGCAAAGCAAGTGAAATCCAGACCGCACTCCACACAACTGCCTCTTTAACAGGCACTTTATGAGTATTTTTATGAAAAACACCCAGGTCAAGCGCAAGCATTATAAATATGAACAGATGAAATCCAATCCAGAAAAAAATGCTTGTTCCCATTAATTTTGCCTTAGCCTGCAAACTTAGGAAAATATTTCTTTAATTCGTCGTTGATTATCTGCACAGCCTATGAGTGAAAAACGAATTAGCCGTAAAGAATTCTTTAACAGCGCATTAACCGGAATTGCCGGAATAAGTCTGATCTCAAGAAATATTGCCGGGCTCCTTTCTTCGGGAACTGAACTGAGACCTGTCGGAAAAACGGGCATTATGGTCAGTCCAATCTGTTTTGGAGCTTCAAGGACAAATGATGAATCAGTAATAAGATATGCGCTGTCAAAAGGTATAAACTTCATCGATACCGGCCATGCATACGGCAACGGAAATAATGAGAAGCTGGTTGGCAATGCTGTAGCCGGAATGAGAGCCAATGTTATTATTCAGTCTAAGATCAGGCTTGAAGAAAATGAGCTGCCTTCAAAAGGGAAAGGAAGGAAAGGTGCTGCAGAAATAAGGAATGTTCTTTCGGCAAAACTTGAGGCCAGCCTGAAGGCTCTCAATACAAGCTATATCGATGTACTGCTGTACCACGAAGCACTCGATGAGAACCTTCTTTTTCATCAGGAAACTATGAAATTTTTCGGAGATATGAAAAAGTCGGGCATCATTAAGGCGCACGGTTTCTCAACACACAATGATTACATGAACCTTCCTGAAAGAAATAATTCAGAAGGTTTTTATGACGTGGTAATGGTTCCTTTTAACCATCAGGGCTCATTTGTGCATTCGATAACAAGCAGTTACGCTGAGTGGAATCAGGCAAAACTTATTTCAGTTCTTACTGAGGCGGGAAGCAAAGGTATAGGAGTAATAGCAATGAAAACCTGCTCAGGAGGAAAATATTCTTCATCATCAACTGTTGAATCCAGTTACAAGGAGTCAGTTCTATGGGTTCTTCAGCATAAATTTATCAGTTCAGCTTCTATAGCTATGGCTAACTTTGAACAGATAGATGAACACGTATCATGGCTATAGTTTTATCTGTTTTTCACAGAAAAGAAACACTTTATCGAAACTGCATATTTTTTATCAATATCCGGTATACCATTGCCATTTGTATCTTTCATTGAACTTAGAAATTCGATAAGGGCCAGCCACTCCTTTCCCTCCTGTACACCATCACGGCTTTCATCCATATCTATGACTGTGGTTCCTATGTCTTTTACTTTATTTCCCGCTGCATCTTTTGGAACTACATTTATCAGACCAAAACTCATTTTTTTGATGATACCAATGAATTCCAGCATGTAGGAATCGGCAGTTATTGAATATAGAGATCTATTCTTCTTAGAAAAATCAACGTTAACCATATTTCCATCGGGATGTACTATTTCAATTTTTTTAATCTTATTAAATAAACCTTTTTCAGGATCATAAATAACTCTCAGACCTGAATAATAACAATAATCCTCAGGTTTCGATTTGGCAGCAACCTGCAATATTTCAAGAATACTCTTCAACTCTTTTCCTGTAACATATAATCGTGAAAGCGCATAACCCGGTACATTATCTTTCCCTGACCCGAGAGGCATCACCCTGAAAATGTCAGGTGCCGTTTGTATGCCTGGTAAAATTTTGTCGAATATCATACCCGCAGCAACCATACCGATATCAGTTCCTTTACTATTGTGAATATTCACATAATAACGTATCGCATCGGCAATAAGAGGTCCGATATTGCTGTTTAAATAATCTCCAACGTCATTCCCTTCAAGAGTGAAAGCCGATTCAACAACAGGCCTGTTATAATCCATCCCAAGCGGCTTAAGTATTTCAAGGTTAATCTTTTCTTTCTGTTCTTCAATAAGTCTGTTTATATGTTCATCTCCTGCTACACTATCATCGACCGGAATAAGCTTATAACTTTCAACTTTCAGCTTTTCAGATGAATATGACAATTTCATACATCCGACAAACTGTCCGAATTCTCCCGCCTGAACTATGGGAATTCCATTTACAATTATAGGCTGGTCGAGTTTGGTATGCGTATGTCCACCAATGATAAGGTCAATCCCTTTAACTGCCCTGGCTAGTTCAACATCTTCTCCTCCCCATTCTCCGTTCTTTTCTTTCGTCACTCCGGAATGTGAAATACAAATAATTATATCACATTTTTCAGCATGAAGCTCCTTTACCATTTTCTTTGCAAAAGAGGATTGTTTCTCAAACGTAACAGGGACTGCGTTTGGAGCCACCCTGACGGCATCTTTTCCAAGGATTGAAAAAATGCCTATTTTAATACCATTCCTTGTTATTATAAGTCTCCTGTTTATAAGCTTCTCTGAAACTTCTTTTTCCAGGGCATCATCTCTGCTATTTTTTTTATCAAACTTCGCATTCCCAATTAATAATGACGGTATTTCTCCATTTTTAGCTGATGTACTGATCACCGAAGAGAGCCACTCGGGTCCGAACTCAAATTCATGATTCCCGATACCAGCAATATCATAACCCATCTCCTTCATAAGTCTGAGCTGAAATCCGTATTTTTTTTCAAGACTTGGAAAAAGCGTTCCCATCATGAAATCACCTGCATCAAGAACAAGAGTTATCCCTTTGTTGCTTTCTTTTTCAGCTTTTATTATTGATGCAATTCTTGCAAATCCACCAACTGTTTTATCATCGTTTACTGTAAGTGGAGAATATTCAGATTCAGGAGCATAACCCATAAGACGAGAATGAAGGTCATTTGTATGCAGAATAGTAATCTTCGTTTCTGTTTGACCACAAACAATAATAACTGAAACAAACCATAAAATGACCACCAAAGTTTTTTTCATATATCAGGAGAATTGGTATTGACAAATTTAAGTAATTACTGCGATCTGAATATTATGGGCACCGGTAATCATGCACCTAGATTCGTTCTTATTCTCTCTTTTTTTCATTTTTCCATTCGATGACTAAACAACTTCAGCTACGATAAAAGTGCTTCCTCCTATAAAAATCATATCTGATTGCTTCGCGTTCTTCCTTGCACAATCAAGAGCTGTTCCAACGTCAGAAAAACTCTGTCCGTCAAGTCCGTATTTAGCAGCTTGCGATTTAAGACTCACCTCATTAAGTGCTCTCGGAACGGAAGCTTTTGTAAAATAATAATATGCATCTGAAGGGAAAAGAGGTAAAACTGATCCCAGATCTTTATCATTAACAAAACCCAGGATTATATGTAAGACCGATTTAGGGATCTTTTGTATCTGATTCAGCACAATCTCCAAACCCTCCTTGTTGTGTCCTGTATCACAAATAGTTAATGGGGATGTGCTCAATATCTGCCATCGCCCCTGAAGACCAGTGTTTATAACAACTTTTCTGATGCCTTCTTTAATATGCTCTTCCGAAACCTCAAAATTATTTTTTAACATACTAAAAGTTGTGAATACCGCCTGAAGGTTTTTTGACTGGCAATCTCCTCCTAGTAATGTTCTTCCTTCGAATTGATTTTTAGTTGATAATTCAGTCATTATATATCTTCTTTCGCTGCTAAAATTCTCATTTTGTTTGAGATCGCACGAGTAAATTGTATCAGCAAATAAGATCGGAGAATCACATTCATTAGCTTTTTTAATAAAAACATTTGCTGTTTCAGACTGTGTTTCGCTTACCAAAACAGGGGTTTTATTTTTTATGATTCCTGCCTTTTCTACAGCAATCTTCTCCAGAGTATTCCCCAGAAGATCCATATGATCATGGCCAATGTTCGTAATTACTGATAAGACAGGGTTTATAATATTTGTGGAATCGAGCCTTCCTCCAAGACCGACTTCGATAACTGCGACATTGACATTGCATTCACCAAAGTAATTAAAAGCCATTGCTACAGCCATTTCAAAAAAAGACGGTTTTATGGACTCAATAATACCTTTATGTTTTTTAACAAACATCACCACATCATTTTCACCGATCATTTCGCCATTTATTTTTATTCTTTCCCTGAAGTCTTTAAGGTGAGGGGAAGTATATAGTCCGGTTTTATATCCGGCTTCTTGTAAAACAGAAGCAATCATGTGTGCAACAGACCCTTTGCCATTTGTCCCTGCAACATGAATTGTGTGGTATTTAAGGTGAGGGTTTTTGAAATAATTGTCAAGAGCAATGATATTATTCAGATCGTTTTTATACGCGGCTTTGCCTATCCTGTGATAAGCAGGAAGCTGGTTGAATAAAAACTCGAGAGTTTGGGAGTATGTCATTAAGTTCAATGTTTAGCGTTAAATGTGCTGTCCAGATTCATTCCTATATAACTTTAAGTACTTTAAGCACTTAATTCTACAAAATAACATACTTTACATTCAGATAACAATTTATGCCTTAAAATAGTTATTTTTGCAGGTACGATGATGTCTGTCATTAATATGTAAACTATTGATATTAAATCATTAACGATGAGAAGGAAGCACAACAAGAAACTGTTTATTATTGATACCAACGTTTTACTTCATGATTATAAATGTATTTACAATTTTGAAGAGAATGATATTATTATTCCTATTGTTGTTCTTGAGGAGCTTGATAAATTCAAAAGGGGAAACGATTTGATTAATTTTCATGCGCGTGAATTTACACGCGAGCTTGACAAACTTTCAGGTGATATGTTGCTAACTGCCAATATTCCCCTAGGAGAAAACCTGGGGAATATGCATATTGAAACCGGCAAAGACTTCTCAGAAAAGGTAAGTCAATCCTTTCCAGAAAGGACAGCTGATCACAGAATTCTCGCAATCGCCGAGTATGTCTGCAGTACCAATAAAGATAAAACAGTTGTGCTGATTACAAAAGATATTAATCTCAGGATGAAGGCAAAATCACTTGGGATAATTGCCCAGGATTATGAAAACGACAAGGTTGCCAATATTGATGACCTTTACAAGGGCATCAGGATACTCGAGGGGGTCAATCAGGAAGCAATAAGTAAGCTTTATGAAGTTCCGGAAGGAGTCAGTTCAGGAGAATTCAATCTTGAACCAAATCTTACAGGACATCAGTTCTTTATCATGAAAAATAACGGGTCAAGCGCTCTGGCTCATTATAATCCTGTTAACAAAACTCTCAGCAGGGTAATAAAACAAACAACTTACGGGATTGATCCGAGGAATGCAGAACAGACATTCGCAATCGAAGCTTTGTCAAATCCTGATATTCAGCTTGTATCGCTAACCGGAAAAGCAGGAACCGGAAAAACGCTTCTTGCGCTCGCGGCTGCTTTACAGCAACACAAGAGATATAAACAGATTTTTCTTGCACGTCCCATTGTTTCGCTTGCCAATCGTGATCTTGGGTTTTTGCCGGGAGATGTAAAAGAAAAGATGGACCCATACATGCAACCTCTATATGATAATCTGACAGTTATCAAACATAAGTTCAGTCACCAGAGCCCTGAATTTCTCCGCATCAATGATATGATGAAAGAGGATAAACTGGTAATAACCCCTCTGGCATATATAAGAGGCCGTAGTCTTTCAAGTATTTTCTTCATAGTTGATGAAGCACAGAATCTTACCCCCCACGAGATTAAAACGATTATTACCAGGGCCGGAGAAGGTACCAAAATGGTCTTTACCGGTGATATTGAACAGATAGATTCTCCCTACCTTGATACTGCATCAAACGGTTTAAGTTATCTGTCAGATAAAATGAAGAACCAGGATATTTTTGCTCATGTGAACCTCGTAAAAGGAGAACGCAGCTTCCTGGCTGAACTGGCCAGCAAGCTGTTGTAAGACAAAAGACAAAAGTTAAAAGACTGCATGACCGCAAGACTACAAGACAACAAAACAAAATGATACTATTATGAAAACAAAAACAATGCGGCTGGCTACATTGCTGATAATTATCCTGTTAGCAATCCCGGGTTTTACAATAGCTCAGGTAAAAGCAAAAAAACCAAAAAACCAAAAAACCTCAAAAAGTGAAAAAATTCAACTTTTTAACGGAATTGATCTGAATAACTGGGTCTTTAAGCTAAAGGATCCTGTCATAGATCCTTCCAAAGTTTTCACAGTCAAAGACGGCGTCATCCACATCGCGGGAGATCCATTTGGCTACATGCGAACGAAAGACGTCTACTCTGATTATAAACTTCATGTTGAATGGCGCTGGCCAATAGAACCATCAAACAGCGGCGTCTTTGTTCATGCCCAGGAACCTGATACTGTCTGGTTGAAATGTATTGAATGTCAATTAAAAGCCGGAAATGCAGGGGATTTTGTATGTATGAATGGTGCAGATATGAAAGAAAGGACAGATAAAACAAAGATTTTTGTGAACAAACTGGTTGATTCATCAGAAAAACCTGCCGGTGAATGGAACACATTGAAAGTAATATGCAAAGCAGATATTATTGAAGTGTATATAAACGGAGTCCTGCAAAACAGGGGTACCAGTGTTTCGCCAAATAGTGGACATATCTGCCTGCAAAGTGAAGGTAAGGATGTTGAATTCAGAAATGTGTACCTGACTAAACTTGAAAAATGAGGAGGGTAATTTATTAATTAAACTTTTGTGAACCTTTGTGCCTTAGCGCCTTGGTGGCAAAAAAATGGATCAAATAAAGAAAAAAGTAGCTTTCCATACCCTTGGATGTAAACTCAATTTTGCTGAGACATCAACTATTTCAAGATCATTTCCTGAAGAGAAATTTGAAAGAGTTCCTGCAAACTCAAAGGCTGATATTTACATAATCAATACATGTTCTGTTACTGATGCAGCGGATAAAAAATGCAGGCAGGCAATAAAAAAATTCATAAGCCTTTCGCCCAGAGCATTTATAGCAGTTGTCGGTTGCTATGCACAGCTGAAACCACATGAAATATCTTCAATCCCGGGGGTAGACCTTGTACTTGGCACGAATGAGAAGTTCGATATATCCGATTATATAACCGGTTTTAATAAGAAACAAAAAACAGAAATTCATTCCTGCGACCTTCAGCCATTCGATAGCTTTAACCCATCATTTTCAATGGGAGACAGGACACGATCGTTCCTTAAAGTTCAGGACGGATGTGATTACGGGTGTTCATATTGCACTATCCCACTGGCTCGCGGACGAAGCAGGAATCCGGAAATTTCCACAATAATACGGGAGGCAGAGCAAATTGCAGGAAGAAATGTAAAAGAGATAGTTTTAACAGGTGTCAATGTTGGTGATTTTGGAAAATCGACCGGAGATTCATTTACCGGTCTGCTTAAAGAGATGGTTAAGATTCGGGGTATTGAAAGGTTCAGAATATCTTCAATTGAACCGAACCTTTTAACGGATGAACTGATTGAGCTCACGTTAAACAATGAAAAGATAATGCCTCATTTCCATATACCTCTGCAAAACGGAAGTAATAAAATCCTTAGCCTTATGAGAAGACGATATACAAGAGATATTTTCGCCTCGAGAGTAAATAAGGTATTGGAGAGACTGCCTCTGGCCGGAATAGGCGCTGATGTGATAGTCGGTTTCCCCGGAGAATCGAATTCTGATTTTGAGGACACATATTCCTTCATCGAGGATATTCCTCTCTCCTATCTTCATGTTTTCACTTTTTCCGAGAGACCTGATACAGTTGCAGAAAATCTTTCCGGTAAAGTTTTATATAAGGATAAAGAGAAAAGGAGTAAAAGCTTAATTGCCCTTTCTCAAAAGAAAAACCTTATATTTAAAAAACTTAATATTGGGCAGGTGACAAATGTCTTGTTTGAAAGTTCCCGAGTTGAAGGTTTAATAACCGGCTTTACATCTAATTATATCAGGGTGGAATATCCGTGGGAATCCAGACTTGCAGGACAGATAAAAAAAGTCAGGTTGAACAAAATATCTCCATCAGGAAGAATGAACATTGAACTAATTGAATAATCCATGATCGATCTTAAATACATTTGTAAGGAACTTGAAAAAGCTGCCCGCGAGACAAGTGATTTTATTCTTAAGGAATCTCAGGGATTCGATATAAACAGGACAGAAAAAAAAGGATTAAATGACTTTGTCAGTTATGTTGATAAGGGCTCTGAAAAAATGCTTGTGGAAAAATTGAGCCGTCTGCTGCCTGAAGCAGGATTTATTACTGAAGAAGGAACATCAAAAAAAACCGGTTTAAAATACTGCTGGGTAATTGATCCACTGGATGGCACCACTAATTTCCTCCATGGCTTTCATCCTTATGCTATCAGCATTGCATTAAAGGAACACGATGAAGTTATTGCAGGGATCGTTTATGAAGTTAGCGGAAATGAATCGTTCACTGCCTGGAAAGGCGGAGGAGCATGGCTGAACGGTTCGAAGATTAACGTATCACAGGCTGCAAAACTGGCTGACAGTCTTGTTGCAACAGGATTTCCATATAGTGATTTCAAATTACTTGACTCCTATATGAAATGTCTTACCCATTTCTGTAAACATACCCATGGTATAAGGCGACTTGGTTCAGCAGCAATTGATCTTGCTTATGTTGCCTGCGGAAGGTTCGAGGCATTCTATGAGTATGGTCTTCATGAATGGGATATTGCGGCAGGAATGCTATTGGTGAGGGAAGCTGGCGGAAGGGCAAGTGATTTTTCAGGCAATGAGCAAAACCTGACGGGAGAAGAATTTATAGCTGCGAATGGTATAGTTTTTACAGAAATCCTGGAAATTGTAAGTAAATTTATGAAAAATTAAACCTTATTTGGATGGCTGCGATAGGCTACTACCTCTTTTACGGAATAAACTGGATTATAACCCTTTTACCGTTACCGGTTCTGTATATTTTTTCTGACTTACTCTATCTGTTTCTTTATTTTGTCGTTTCTTACCGCAGGAATGTTGTCGCAACCAATCTTAAAAACTCATTTCCTGAAAAAACTGAAATGGAACTTAAGATCATTGAAAAAAAATTCTACAAACATCTGGCAGATATTATTATCGAAACCTTAAAGGCTGCTCATCTGACCAAAGCCAACCAGAAGAAGCGATTCACATACAGCAATCTTGAAATTATCGATAAACTAAGGGAGGAGAAAAGAGATATAATTGCTATAGTGGGTCATTATAATAATTGGGAATGGCCCACCCTGCTACCGTATTATCTGAAATACAAAACTATTATAATCTATAAACCTTTGCAAAACAAGTATTTCAACAATTTTGTAAATAATCATAGATCAGAGTACGGCATAGTTCTTACACCTACATCCCAGATAATAAGGGAAATAATAAACTATAGAAAGAACGGTATAAATACTGTTTCAGTTTTTATTTCTGATCAGATTCCTGCAAAGGGAGATATTAAATACTGGACAACTTTTTTGAATCAGGATACTGCTGTATTTACCGGAGCCGGGAAGATCGCTTCAAAATACGATATGGCCATAGTCTTTTTTCACGTTCAAAAAGTTAAGCGGGGATATTACAATCTTGATATAGAACTTCTTTTTGACCACACGGCAGGACTTTCTGAAAAAGTTATAACAGAAAAACATGTAAGGAGACTCGAAGAGATCATCAGAGAGAAACCCGAATACTGGATTTGGAGTCATCGCCGATGGAAACACAAAAAGCCGGTTGAAAATGGCTAAAACAGCAATAGTAATATTAAACTGGAATGGACTTGGCTTCCTTAAAATGTTCCTGGGAGTTGTTATTAAATATTCCGTGGACAATGAAACAATTGTATGTGTTGCAGATAACGGATCTTCAGACGGGTCGCCCGAATGGGTTGCTGAAAACTACAGCGAGGTAAAACTTATAAAACTTGATAAAAACTATGGTTTTGCCGGGGGATATAATTTGGCAGTTAATCAGCTTGAAGCTAAATATTTCGTTCTGTTAAATTCTGATATTGAAGTTACTGATAACTGGCTTCATCCTCTTGTCAGCTTTATGGATAACAACCCCGATGTCGCGTCCTGCCAGCCAAAATTACTTTCATATTCTCGGAAAGATTATTTCGAACATGCCGGTGCTGCAGGATGTTTTATCGACAAGTATGGTTATCCCTTCTGCCGTGGACGAATAATAAATAAAATTGAAAAAGATAACGGACAATATGATTCTCAGATCAACGTTTTCTGGTCAAGTGGGGCCTGTATGATAGTAAAGAGTGAGGCATGGACAAAATGCGGCGGTTTCGATGCAGATTTCTTTGCTCATATGGAAGAGATCGACCTGTGCTGGCGTTTTCATAAAGCCGGATATCGGGTCTGCTTTTTGCCCGATTCCGTGATTTATCATGTAGGAGGTGGCACGCTTCCTTATAGCTCCCCTTTAAAAACATATCTTAACTTCAGAAACAGCCTGTTTCTTCTTTATAAAAATCTGCCAGACAAAAAATTATATACTGTTTTATTCATAAGAAAACTTTTAGACGGACTGGCTGCGATATATTTTCTCATGAAAGGCAGTTTCAAAAGTGTAAGGGCTGTATGGAATGCTCATATGGATTACTATAAAGCAATAAATAACCTCAGAGAAAAGAGAAAAGCTGCTAAGAAACTAGAAATTAACGATAATAGTTGGGATTGTGTTTTGAACAAGAGTATTGTTTTTGAGTTTTATATTAAGGGCAATAAAACTTATAAGAGCCTGAAATCATAAAACTTATTATAATGAAGAAATATCAGATGCTAGTATTTTTTTCTATAGTACTTGCAATTTATTCGCTGGTAAATATTTATTTATTTTATAAAGGATATAAGGCAATACCCTGTCTTCAAAGAAACAGGATACTTTATACAATTACTTTTTTTTTACTTGCTGTACTTTTTATTGTTGCAAAAGTACTTGAATCAAAACATTCCTCGGTTATTACCGATATTCTGAATATTGTGGGTGGATTCTGGCTGGCTTTCATGCTTTACGGTTTTATATTTTTCCTTCTGTCTGACATCATTTTACTTATCCTGAGAATTCCGGGAATTATTCGGGGTGATAATATCTTTCTGTACCGGAAATGGTCATTCATCATTATTGCTTCAGCTTCTTCTTTATTAATAATCGGAGGTTTTATCAATGCAATAATACCGGTTGCCAGGGAATACAATATAATAATAAACAAACCGGCAGGATCGGTTAAAACTTTGCGCATAGCAGCAGTGTCTGACATTCACCTCGGGAGCATCATAAGAAAAAGAAGTCTAAAAAAGCTGTCAGGTATGATAAAAGACATGAAACCAGATCTTGTCTTGCTGCTTGGAGATATAGTTGATGGTGAAATTGGTCCGGTATTAAGAGGTGATCTACTCCAGTATTTTACATGTCCGAAGTGCACCGATGGTCTGTACGCAATTACCGGTAACCACGAATTTATTGGTGGGGCAAATCGTACCATTCCCTATATTGAAAGCAAAGGTATCAGAGTCTTAAAAGATGAAATGGTAATCCTAGAGGGTGGAATTCAACTTATCGGGAGAATCGACAGGGATTCGTACCGTTTTTACAGAAGAGAACGAATGCCACTGAGTGAACTTATGATACAGGCAGATACTGCAAAACCTGTTATCCTGCTTGACCATCAGCCATTCCATCTTGATGAAACCGCGAAGTATGGTATTGATCTGCAGCTTTCGGGACATACACATAACGGACAGATGTGGCCCCTTAATTATGTTACCAGAATGATTTACGAATTGAGCTATGGCTACCTGAAAAAAAGAAATACGATTTTTATAGTCTCATCAGGATTCGGCTTGTGGGGACCAAGAGTCAGATCGGGCAGCAGACCTGAAGTCCTTTTAATAAACATTAAATTTACGGGTAATTAAGAGCCCGGTTAAAACCACCCCGTCATAGTCCTACGCGCATGACACCCCTCCTTCAACAAGGAGAAAAAAGTGAAGATAATCAATATTTACAGAAGGTCGTAAATTTTCTCAAGCCTGATTCCTCTTGATCCTTTAATAAGTATTGTCTTCCCCTTTAAAGGCTCAACTTTAAGAAATTCCATGAGTTTATCTATATTATCAAATGATTTAAAGGCTGACTTCGGAGATATTTTATGAAATTTGGAACCAACAAGAAGAACCTTTTCCGCAATGTCGGATTGAAGCACTTTCAATATCTTGAGATGCTCCTCTTCGCTCTTATCGCCAAGTTCAAGCATATCGCCAAGAATAATAATTTTATGGTCAGCTTTTATTGCCGAAAAAGAGTCAAGGGCTAAGGACATACTTATTGGATTGGCATTATAAGAATCACATATAAGTGTATTGTTTTTTGTTGTCTTTATCTGTGATCTGTTATTTGCTGGCTGGTATTTTTCAATAGCATCTATAATATCTTTTATCTCAACCCCAAGGAAAAGGCCGGTAGCTATTGCTGATCTGACATTTTCGAGATTATAGCTCCCAAACAGGTTAGTACTTATTTTATAGGTATTATGAAGGTAGGTTATTGATATCCTGAGATTAAGATCAGAAGGAACCAGGTCAACCAGGAGCTCACTGCCTGTGGGATCAGAAAAGGGGACTGCCCTGTTTATAATCCTGAAAATTTTTTCAACCAGGAATGGATCTTTGTCATTGTACAGAGCTATCCCGTTTACCTTTCGGAGATGTTCATATAGTTCTGTTTTTGCCCTTGCAACGCCGTCCAGCGATCCAAATCCTTCAATATGGGCAGTGCCTATGTTTGTAATTATTCCATAATCAGGTTTTGCAATAAGACATAAGGTTCTGATCTCCCCAATATGACTTGCTCCCATTTCTATAATCAACATTTCAGTATCAGCAGGAGCTGAAAGAATTGTGAGAGGAACCCCGATATGATTATTCAGGTTTCCTTTTGTAAAATGAACTTTAAACTTTTTTGAGAGTATAGCAGCAATCAGCTCCTTGGTTGTTGTTTTACCATTTGTCCCGGTTATAGCAAGTACCGGAACTTTCAACTCCTTCCTGAAGTGGGCTGCCAGAGCCTGTAGTTCAATGAGGCAGTCATCTACAAGTATCGTGTTTTCAGTTTCAAACAGAGGATCATCTATTACAGCACACAGAGCACCCCGGGCAAGAGCCTCGGAAGCAAATTTATTTCCGTTATAATTGTCACCCCAGAGTGCAAAGAAAATCTGATCTTTCCTCACTGTACGGGAATCAGTTGAAACACCTTTTGATTTTTTATAAAGGTTATATAATTGTTCAGTTTTCATAATCGTAAAAAAATGCCTCATTATGATCGAATAATGAGGCTAATATTGTCAGAGAACCAGATTTTATAACCCTGAAGGACTTCCAACCCTGATCATTGCACACCTGAAACCGATATCATCACGGCAGCTTTCCTGATCGAGGAATCTTCTTGTCGATGGATTAAGCCAGTAAGCTCTGTCTCTCCATGATCCGCCTTTATAAACACGTGCATTATCATTAATAAGTGTTACAAAATCGGTACTGCCAGGTGTGTTATCCTGAGCATACATCCTGAGAGAACCTTTTTTCCCATCCTCAGCTATAAAATCGGTTCCTCCTCCTGAAGGTATTGCTGACTGAAGGTCGCCATCCCTGTAGTTTCTGTAATCGCCTTTCTGATAATTATATCTGTTTGCCACATCTGCATCTTTAACGGTATCGATAATTAATCGTCCGAGCTTATCCTTAGCAACAAGAGAGCCATTTGCATCGCGTCTCAAATCAGTAAAAACATTACCTCTGAAAGGATTAAACCCATCAACATCTTCCGATGTCAGCGGCCGGTAGACATCCTGTACCCATTCATTAACATTTCCGGCCATGCAGTAAAGCCCGTAATCGTTTGGCCAGTATGATTTCACATCAACTGTAATACTTCCGTTATCATTCAGGCTTCCGGCAACTCCCATAAGGTCACCTCTTCCGCGTACGAAGTTCGCCATCATCTTACCTCTGTCCTTTTTTGATGAATTTCTGACGTTATGACCATCCCACGGATAAATTCTTCTTTCATAAATCCTCTCTTCAAATGTATTGCCTCTGAGAGCATAAGCAGCAAATTCCCATTCAGCTTCTGTAGGCAGCCTGTAATTTGGGAGAAGAACTCCATCCTCAAAGTTGGTCCGGCGTTCTGTCTTATTCGGATCTTTACTTTGACGTAACTGATTTACAACACCTTCATACTGACCTGCAAGATATGCTTCTGTATTAAAGTTCTTTTCATTTGACTGGTTTGGATCGGGGTTAAGTTCTCCTTCGTCAATAAGCAATTGTTCATTAACCCTGTCGGTNNTGCCGGAAATAATACTGGACATAAGGATCATTAAATCCCATCGGGGTTCTCCATACTAATGTGTCGGGCAAGGCTCTTCTGTATACTTCAGGATAATCTTTATAAACCCTGCGCAACCAGAAAAGGTATTCCCGGTAGTCAACATTCTTAACTTCTGTCTCATCCATATAAAATGATGAAACTGTGACTGTTCTTGGTTTGTTATTCCAATCGAACATAACATCCTGCGCAACCTCCCCCATCGTAAAACGGCCTCCCTCAATCAGTACAAGTCCGGGACCAGTTTTCTGTTCAGCTCCAAGAGCAACTTCAAATCCGCCATTATCAGGATCATTATACTTCCATCCTGTTGAAGTTGAAACTTCCTCTTTTCCCTTTTTCTTAAATATACAGGATGTAAAAAGCAAGACAGCGATTAAAACAAGTGGTAAGGCTCTGAATTTATACATAACTCCTTTAGTTTTATGGCTTTTTAGAATACCCAAATATAACAATTTTTACTAAATCATTTTTTTACTCATCAAATATAACTACAATTTAGG
>PLML01000188.1 GCA_003141525.1 Bacteroidales bacterium | reverse complement strand
AGTTCATGGACCAGACCAACCCTCTTGCCGAAATGACGCATAAACGTCGTATGTCGGCACTGGGACCAGGCGGGCTTTCACGTGAGAGAGCTGGATTTGAAGTAAGGGACGTTCACTATACACATTATGGACGCCTTTGCCCTATTGAAACTCCCGAAGGACCAAATATTGGTCTTATTTCATCACTCTGCGTTTTTGCGAAAATAAATACTCTGGGATTTATCGAAACACCTTACCTTAAAGTCAAGGATTCCCAGGTTGATTTCAGTGAGACAGGTATTGTCTGGCTAAGCGCTGAAGAGGAAGAGGAAAAGATGATAGCCCAGGCAAATGCTACATTACTTAAAGACGGACATTTTGAAAACCAGAGAGCAAAATGCAGATATGAAGCAGATTATCCGTTTGAGGAGGTATCAAAAGTTGACCTTATGGATGTTGCTCCAAACCAGATTGCTTCAATAGCTGCTTCACTCATTCCATTCCTTGAACACGACGATGCCAATAGGGCTCTCATGGGCTCAAACATGATGCGCCAGGCTGTTCCTCTCATAAACCCGGAAGCTCCGATCGTGGGTACCGGCCTTGAGGCAAAGGTGATAAGCGACAGTCGAATTCTGTTCGCTGCAGAGGGCGACGGAGTAGTGGAATTTGTAGATTCAAATGAAATAGTTGTAAGGTATACACGTACCGATGAAGAAAAGTTCGTTAGTTTTGATGATGATATCAAACGGTATACACTTCCAAAATACAGGAAAACGAACCAGAATACGTGTATAAATCTTATTCCTGTTGTCAGAAAAGGTGAAAAAGTAACTAAAGGTCAGGTGCTTACAGAAGGCTACGGAACCAAACATGGTGAACTGGCTTTGGGAAGAAACCTGAAAGTTGCATTCATGCCATGGAAAGGTTACAACTTCGAAGATGCTATTGTAATATCTGAAAAAGTTGTTCAGGAGGATTACTTTACTTCAGTTCATATCGATGAATACCAGCTTGAAGTTCGTGATACCAAACGAGGGCTTGAAGAGCTTACATCCGATATTCCCAACGTAAGCGAGGAAGCTACCAAAAACCTCGACGAGAATGGTCTTATACGGATAGGAGCACATATCAGGCCGGGTGACATCCTTATAGGGAAGATTACGCCTAAAGGTGAATCAGATCCTTCACCTGAAGAAAAACTGCTGCGCGCTATTTTTGGCGATAAAGCCGGCGACGTTAAAGACGCTTCACTTAAAGCAGGGCCTTCACTTGATGGCGTTGTTATTGATAAAAAGCTATTCACCAGGGCCATCAAAGACAGAAAAGCCAAAGCAGTTGAAAAACCTCTGCTTGACAAAATTGAAACAGAGTTCAACAGAAGTGCAGATGAGCTAAAAGCAAGACTTGTCGACAAGCTTTTCATACTTGTTAATGGAAAAACATCTCAGGGGGTTAAAGATTACCTTAACGTAGATGTAATTCCCAAAGGAAGCAAGTTTACATTGAAGCAGCTTCAGGATGTCGATTTTCTTAATGTAAATCCAAATAAGTGGACAACCGATAAAAAGAAAAATGACAGTATTAAACAGCTGCTCCATAATTATATAATCAAGCATAAAGAGATTGATGGTATATACAAACGCAAGAAATACAATATCACTATCGGAGATGAACTGCCGGCTGGTATTGTGCGTCTTGCTAAAGTATACATAGCCAAAAAGCGTAAGATTAAAGTTGGAGATAAGATGGCCGGTCGCCATGGAAACAAAGGTATTGTTGCAAGGATCGTGAGGGCAGAAGATATGCCTTTCCTTGAAGATGGTACTGCGGTTGATATCGTTCTCAACCCGCTTGGTGTTCCTTCCAGGATGAACCTCGGACAGATTTATGAAACTGTTCTCGGATGGGCAGGGCAAAAACTCGGACTTGCTTTCTCAACACCTATATTCGATGGTGCTACCATAAGTCAGATAACTGAATATACCGAAAAGGCAGGCCTTCCAAAGTTTGGAAAGACCTACCTTTATGATGGCGGCACAGGCGAAAGATTCGATCAGCCTGCAACTGTTGGCGTTATATACATGCTTAAACTGGGCCACATGGTTGACGATAAGATGCATGCCCGTTCAATCGGACCATACTCTCTCATTACTCAGCAGCCATTAGGTGGTAAAGCTCAGTTTGGAGGTCAGCGTTTTGGTGAAATGGAAGTATGGGCTCTCGAAGCATTCGGGGCAGCCCATATCCTTCAGGAAATACTTACAATTAAATCTGATGATGTTGTTGGTCGTGCCAAAGCATACGAAGCAATTGTAAAAGGCGAACCAATGCCTTTACCCGGTATTCCTGAATCACTTAATGTTCTCCTGCATGAACTGAGAGGTCTCGGACTGAGCGTTATACTTGATTAAGTCAGGTATTTCGCCAGGATTTGAATTTTAAGTTTTAGAATAAAAAATATTCAGCATATGTCATTCAGAAGAGATAACAAAACAAAGACCAGTTACTCAAAAATCTCAATAGGACTGGCTTCACCTGAAGAAATACTTGATCGTTCAAGTGGTGAAGTATTGAAGCCCGAAACAATAAATTACCGTACATATAAACCTGAACGCGACGGATTATTCTGCGAGAGGATATTTGGTCCGGTAAAAGATTATGAGTGCCATTGCGGAAAATACAAAAGAATCCGTTACAAAGGCATCGTCTGCGACCGTTGTGGCGTTGAAGTAACAGAAAAAAAGGTGCGTCGCGAAAGGATGGGACATATTTCCCTGGTGGTTCCTGTTGCACATATATGGTATTTCCGTTCATTACCAAATAAAATCGGATACCTTCTGGGTCTTCCCACAAAGAAGCTCGATTCAATTATCTATTATGAGAGATATGTAGTTATCAACCCGGGTATCAAAGCTGTGGATGGTGTTAAATATCTCGATTTTCTTACAGAAGAGGAATATCTCGAGATTACAGAATCACTTCCAAAAGAAAATCAGTATCTTGAAGATAATCACCCTGATAAGTTTGTTGCTGATATGGGTGCCGAAGCTTTGTACAAGCTTCTCAGTCGCATCGATCTCGATGAAATGTCCTATTCTCTTCGTCACAGAGCCAATACTGAGACTTCACAACAACGTAAAAATGAAGCTCTTAAGCGTCTTCAGGTTGTTGAAGCTTTCAGAGATTCAAAACAGGTTAATAAACCTGAATGGATGATCATTAAAGTTGTTCCTGTTATTCCACCAGAATTAAGACCTCTTGTTCCTCTCGACGGTGGCCGTTTTGCAACAAGTGACCTGAATGACCTTTACAGAAGGGTCATTATCAGAAATAACCGATTGAAAAGACTTATCGAGATAAAAGCTCCGGAAGTAATCCTTCGTAATGAAAAACGTATGCTTCAGGAAGCAGTCGATTCTCTATTCGATAATTCACGGAAAGCAAATGCTGTAAAAACAGATGCTAACCGACCTCTTAAATCACTTAGTGACAGTCTGAAAGGAAAACAGGGAAGGTTTCGTCAGAACCTTCTGGGTAAAAGGGTCGACTACTCTGCACGTTCAGTAATTGTTGTTGGTCCGGAACTAGGATTGCACGAATGCGGATTGCCAAAGGATATGGCAGCGGAACTATATAAGCCATTCATTATTCGTAAACTGATCGAACGAGGCATTGTCAAAACAGTAAAATCGGCTAAAAAAATAGTTGACAGGAAAGACCCAGTTGTATGGGATATTCTTGAAAACGTTCTTAAAGGACACCCTGTTCTTCTTAACCGGGCTCCGACACTTCACAGGCTTGGGATACAGGCTTTTCAGCCAAAACTTATTGAAGGAAAAGCTATTCAGTTGCACCCTCTCGTGTGTACAGCTTTTAACGCTGACTTTGACGGTGACCAGATGGCTGTTCACCTTCCTCTTGGCAATGGTGCCGTACTGGAGGCTCAGATGCTCATGCTGGCTTCACATAATATTCTAAATCCTGCAAACGGTGCACCTATAACTGTTCCATCCCAGGACATGGTTCTTGGTCTGTACTATATTACCAAAGGTAGAAAAAGCACTGAAACTGAGAAAGTAAGGGGTGAAGGATTAATTTTCTATTCACCTGAGGAAGTCAACATTGCTTACAATGAAGGAAAGATAGACCTTCACGCCTATATAAAAGTAAAAGCCAACGACAGGAAAGACGGTGAATTCGTTAACCACCTCATTGAAACCACAGTCGGAAGGGTTATATTTAATCAGTTTGTACCAGCTGAAGTCGGGTATATAAATGAGATCCTGACAAAGAAATCTTTAAGGGATATTATCGGACGGGTTCTCAAACTTGCAGGAACAGCTAAAACAGCTGATTTCCTTGACGCTATTAAAAACCTTGGATTCTATTCTGCATTTAAAGGTGGTTTGTCATTTAACCTCGACGATGTAATCATTCCGGAAGAAAAAACGAAATTCGTTGCAGAAGGTTATGAGCAGGTCGAAGAGGTGCTGAATAACTACAGCATGGGATTCATAACAAATAACGAACGTTACAATCAGATAATCGATATCTGGACACATGTTAACGCAAGGCTGACGCAAACTTTAATGAAACAGCTATCCGCTGACAAGCAGGGATTCAACTCGGTTTACATGATGCTTGACTCGGGTGCAAGAGGTTCAAAAGAACAGATACGTCAGCTGTCAGGAATGAGGGGTCTTATGGCAAAACCTCAGAAATCGGGAGCTACGGGTTCGGAGATTATCGAAAACCCAATCCTTTCTAACTTCAAAGAGGGTCTGTCGGTTCTGGAATATTTTATTTCAACACACGGTGCCAGAAAAGGTCTCGCAGATACAGCTCTTAAAACAGCCGATGCAGGTTATCTTACACGTCGTCTCGTAGACGTCTCACAGGATGTCATAATCAATGAAGATGACTGCGGAACACTTCGCGGACTTATTGCCACTGCGATAAAGAAGAACGAGGAAGTAGTTGAATCATTGTATGAAAGAATTCTTGGTCGTACGACTGTGCATAATATTTATAATCCATTAACAGGCGAACTTATAGTTGAATCAGGACAGGAACTTACTGAGGATCTGGCTAAGAAAATCGAAGATTCGCCGATTGAGCAGGTTGAGATCCGTTCGGTTCTTACCTGTGAATCTAAAAAGGGAGTATGTGCAAAATGTTATGGGCGTAACCTGGCAAACGGAAGAATGGTCCAGAAGGGAGAAGCTGTAGGAGTAATTGCTGCCCAGAGTATTGGTGAACCCGGAACTCAGCTGACTCTTCGTACATTCCACGTTGGAGGTACTGCCTCTAATATTACCACGGAATCGAGGCTTGTTGCACGTTATGGTGGTATAGCTGAAATTGAAGAGATCAGAACTGTACCCAGGAAAGATGTTGAAAAGGGTGATATAGATATAGTTATCGGACGTCTTGCTGAGCTAAGAATAGTAGACAAGAAAACAGGTATTGCCCTCACTACGCATACAATTCCTTATGGATCAAAACTTTATATTAAGCCAGGACAGGAGATTGAAAAGGGAAAACTGATCTGCGAATGGGATCCTTTCAATGCTGTTATTATTTCTGAGATGGCAGGAAAAATTGGATATGACTTTCTTTTAGAAGGTATTACATTCCGTGAAGAGTCGGATGAACAGACGGGTTTTAAGGAGAAAGTTATTATTGAGAGCAGGGACAAAACAAAGAATCCTGCAATTAAAATCTTAAATGCAAAAGGAGAAGAAATAAGAGTATATAACCTTCCTGTTGGATCCCACCTTGTTGTCGATACCAATAAAATGGTAGAAGCTGGTGAAGTACTTGCCAAAATACCGCGTGCTGTAGGGAAATCGGGCGATATTACTGGTGGTCTTCCACGCGTTACAGAGCTATTTGAAGCACGTAACCCTTCTAACCCGGCTATTGTATCGGAAATCGATGGTGAAGTTACATTTGGAAAGATTAAAAGAGGCAACAGGGAAATTGCTATCAAATCAAAGACTGATGAGACAAAAAAATACCTTGTACCACTTTCAAAACAGATACTGGTTCAGGAAAATGATTATGTAAAAGCCGGTATACCACTTTCCGACGGAGCTATCACTCCTTCAGATATTCTTGCAATTAAAGGACCGACAAAGGTCCAGGAATATATTGTCAACGAGATTCAGGAAGTTTATCGTTTGCAGGGAGTAAAGATCAATGATAAACATTTTGAGATCATTGTCCGCCAGATGATGCGTAAAGTTGAGATCGTCGATCCTGGTGATACAAAATTCCTTGAACGTCAGGTAGTTGATAAGCTTGAATTTATGGATGAGAATGACTGGATCTACGGTAAGAAAGTGATAATCGATGGCGGTGATTCTCAAACTCTGCGTGCAGGTATGATTATTTCAGCCCGTAAATTAAGGGATGACAATTCCGTTCTAAAACGTCGAGACCTGAAAATTGTTGAGGCCAGGGATGCAATTCCTGCTACTTCAAGCCAGGTTTTACAGGGAATAACAAGAGCTTCTCTTCAGACAAAGAGCTTCTTCTCAGCCGCTTCTTTCCAGGAGACTACAAAAGTATTGAATGAAGCAGCAATTCTAGGTAAGGTAGACAGACTTGAAGGGCTTAAAGAAAACGTTATTGTGGGTCATCTTATTCCGGCAGGGACAGGTCAGCGTCAATACAACGGTATTATCGTCGGATCACTCGAAGAATACGAAAACCTTGTTGGAGTGGAACAGGAAACTGAAGCTGAGCCAGAAAAATAGAACTTATAATTATTAACAGCCATGACAGATCCCAAAAACCCTACACAGATCAGTATTGAACTGAACGAAGAAATTGCCCAGGGAACTTATTCAAACCTTGCAGTAATAACTCACTCGGCTTCTGAATTTGTAATTGATTTTGTACGGATAATGCCGGGTATACCCAAAGCTCAGGTCAAATCGAGGATTATTCTGACTCCGGAACATGCAAAAAGACTGGTTGCGGCACTTCAGGATAACATTGCCAAGTATGAATCTGTCCACGGGACAATTAAAGAAGTCAAAGGGTCAGGTCCGGCAATACCTTTAAGTTTTGGTGGACCCACAGCTCAGGCATGAAATAAATGTTTACTTTGTTCGTTAATTAATAATTACAGAATAAAATCTATCCGAAATGAGAGGAAACACTCTAAGAAGAATTCTTGTAACATTTATTATTATCGCACCTGTTATCATGTATTCAGATTGCAAAAAACAAGCAAAATGCGGTTGTGGGAAAGATGTTCTGTATGATCTTACCGGAACATCTAGTTATATTTATTTTACTGATGGATCAACTATTAGCGCGATGACCGTAGGTGACATGTATTCGACTTATATTTTCTGTAACCCATCACAGATGTTCCCAAAACTGGCTAATGATAAATCAGGTGATATATTACAATTAACAGGTCAGGTTTATTGGGATTGCAATTATGTTTACCAATCCAGTAATTCTTCCTATCAGAGTGTATATAGGACCTATGATATCCAGGTTACTGACCTGTCGCTCAATCTATACGGCAAGAATAAGCCAGTATCTGACACTCATCTGAATTCTGTAACTCCTCAAAATTGAGGACATATTTTCATTCATACTATCTGTTATCTGAAATTCGGGTAATTTTGTATATTTCTGAAAAATTAGATAATGTATCAGAAGAACATTTCTTTTGCCGGGGCAGGAAGAGTATCAGAGGCTTTGTGCAAAGAATTGTTTCATGCCGGCTTCACGATAGATAAGGTTGTCTCGGAAACAGAGATCAGAGGCAGACCGCTTGCTGATTTTTGCAATGCTTTATGGTCCGCAGACCTGCTATTCCCTGATTCCACAGAGGTTTTAATTGTTGCCGTTCAAGATCACAGGCTAAAAAGCGTTCTTGATAAACTTAAATGCGCACCAGGAACGCTGGTAGTTCATACCGCCGGTAGTTTTGGTCTCGATATTTTTCCGGTACATATTGAACGCAGAGGCATTTTTTACCCTTTACAGACTTTCTCGAAGAGTAGAAAGATCAATTTTCGTGATCTCCCTTTTTTACTTGAATCTTCAGATGATGAATCATCTGCAATACTCAAAACTATTGCGGAATCCATCGGGAGTAAGGTGCATTTTGTTGCTACTGAGCAGAGAAGGATGCTTCATGTTTCAGCAGTTTTTGCATGCAACTTTACAAATTATATGCTTACTCTTGGTAAGGATGTAGCATTAAAAGCAGGTTTCCCATTTGATATATTTACTCCATTAATAAAAGAGACTTTTTCAAAAGCTATGGATTCCGGTCCGGAAAACTCACAAACTGGGCCTGCTGTGAGGCATGATCAGAATACTATAGAAAAACATTTGGAATTATTATCTTTCTCCCCGGAGTTACAGAAGATTTATAATGAGATGACCCTGTCAATAATTAAATACTATAATAAGTCGGAATAATGGCTAATTTTAAGGAAGAGCTCGTAGGAGTAAAAGCATTTATTTTTGATATTGACGGAGTTTTGTCGTTGCAGACTATAAGCCTGAATTCTTTTGGTGTACCAAACAGAACAGTGAATCTTCGTGATGGTTATGCCCTTCAGCTTGCTGTGAAGAAAGGTTATCATATTGGTATAATTTCAGGAAGCAATTCGAGGGAGTATCAAAAAAGGCTCAGAGGTCTGGGAGTAAATGATATCTATCTTAAAAGCCGCAGCAAGCTCGATACTTTTAATACTTTTCTTAAAAAGCACAATCTTAATAAATCTGACGTTTTATTCATGGGTGATGATATTCCTGATTTTGAAGTGATGAAAGNNTCATAGAACAGGTATTAAGATTACATAATAATTGGATGGATTCAGATGCATTTACCTGGTAATTTATGAAAGCATTCCTTAAGCTGATCAGATGGCAAAATCTTCTTATGGTAATTATTACTATGGTGCTGATGAGATATGCAGTTCTCGCACCTGTAATAAGCAAGATCGGAGTAATTTTAATTAAAGGAAGTGGAGAAGAGATTCCCATGTCTCTTCAGTTTCCATGGTACGATTTTATTTTACTGGTTGCAGCCACAGTATTTTTAACCGCAGGAGGATATGTTATTAATGATTATTTTGACATAAAGACCGACCTGATTAATAAAGGGAAGGTAATTGTCGGCACAAAAATTCCACGACGCAAAGCCATGATGTGGCACTCCATTCTTAATATTGCAGGAGTGGCAGCAGGTTTTTTTATCTCATATAAAGCCGGATATATCTGGCTGGGAACTATGTTTCTGGTAGTCTCAGGCTTACTCTATTTTTATTCTGCAAGCTACAAAAGGCAGTTTTTGATTGGAAATATTATTGTAGCACTCCTTACAGCAATGGTTCCGATGCTTGTAGTTTTTTATGAATGGCCGGCATTATATAAATACTACACAATAAATGCTATCAGGCTGCCCCGGATAAACTTTATTATTTACTGGGTTGGCGGATTTGCCTTTTTCGCTTTTTTAACTAATCTTATACGTGAAATAATCAAGGATATCGAAGACTTTGAAGGAGATACTGCTTATGGAAGAAATACTGTTCCTGTTGTTATAGGCGTACTTTCATCAAAAATAGTTTCTATATGTCTTATCATGGCAACTATTATTATGCTTTACCTGGCATGGCACTTTTTTGTTAATGATACTATAACGTTGATCTACTTGACTGTTGCGATTGTCTTGCCTCTGTTTTTTGTCATTTACAAGCTGCTTGTAAGCACTGAAAAAAAACAACTCCATAGTGCAAGCAGAATAATGAAAATAGTAATGTTAACCGGTGTTCTTTACTCTGTTGTGGTAAAAATAATACTTACCTGGAACCTTTTCTGATGATTATTGACAAACTCAATAACTATAAGATTATTCTTGCTTCACGTTCCCCACGGCGACAGCAGCTTCTCCGGGAACTGGGTCTTAAATTTGATGTTGTTATCAGGGCATATGAAGAGCTTTATCCGGAAGGCATGAGCGGGGAGGAGATTGCCAGGTATGTTGCACACGAAAAGGCAGCTTCATTTAAGAATGAAGTATCAGATAATGAGATAGTTATTGCTGCCGATACTATTGTATGGTGTAACAACAAAGTGCTTGGAAAACCTCTCAATCGCGAAGATGCAATATGCATTCTGAAAGAAATTTCCGGAAACACCCATGAAGTTATCACTGGTGTTTCTCTTCGGTCTCAATCAAAAGAGTTTACATTTTCTGAATCGACAAAGGTTACATTTGAAGCACTCTCAGATGAGGAAATAAGTTATTATATTGATAATTATAACCCTTTTGATAAGGCTGGAGCTTATGGTATTCAGGAATGGATCGGCATTATAGCATGCAGCCATATTTACGGGTCCTATTTCAATGTTGTAGGGTTACCTGTGCAGAGACTCTATAAAGAACTTCAAAACTTCTTACAAAGAGAACCAAGTAAACACAGAGAACCACAGAGAAGAAAATGAAAAGGCAGTTGAAAACCAGGTATGGCTAAAAAGCATTAACTTTCACAAAATATCGGATTAGATGAAGATCGTTGCCGACGATAAAATTCCATTTCTTAAAGGAGCGCTTGAACCTTATGCAGAAGTGGTCTATATTCCGGGTAAACAGATAAACAGGGAAATATTGAAGGATGTTGATGCCCTTCTGATTCGTACAAGAACAAAATGTACCGAGAATCTGCTTGAGGGGACAGGAGTCAGGTTTATTGGTAGTGCGACTATTGGTTCCGATCATATTGATACTCATTATTGCAGTAAAAACAAGATCAGATGGACCAATGCTCCGGGTTGTAATTCAACGTCGGTTCAGCAATATATTGCAGCAGCCTTACTGAAGATTTCCTCTGAATACCACTTTAATCTTAAAGACAAGACATTAGGAATTATTGGTGTGGGAAATGTCGGATCAAAGATCGAAAAGTTTGCTCGAAGTATCGGAATGAATGTACTGCTGAATGATCCACCCCGGGCAAGAGTTGAAGGTAAAAAGAATTTTGACAGCCTGAGTACATTATTGTCTGAATCTGATATTGTTACAGTTCATGTGCCTCTTAATGTTGTTGGAGAAGATTATACCTATCATCTTTTTAATGAAGAGAGTTATAGAAAGTTTAAGAAAGGAGCGTGGTTTATTAATACTTCAAGGGGTGAGGTAGCTGATACATATGCATTAAAGAAAATACTTAAATCTGGCATACTGGGTGGCGCGACAATTGATGTATGGGAAAACGAACCGGATATCGATCTGGAACTCATGCAACAGTCTTTTATTACCACTCCCCATATTGCCGGTTATTCTACAGATGGCAAAGCCAATGGAACTTCAATGGTTGTCAATTCCTTAACCAGATATTTTAAACTTCCGTCAGAAAACTGGTACCCGGCAAATGTTCCTATTCCTGCTTCTCCTTATATATCAATTGATTGTAATAAGAAACCAGAAGAAGAAATAATCAGGGAATCTGTAATCAAAACTTATAATATAGAGGAAGATAATGCCAGGCTCCGCCTTTCACCCACAGATTTCGAAAAGCTGAGAGGCGATTATCCTCTCAGAAGGGAGTTTACTTCATATACTGTAGATCTGAAAGATGGAACTGAAAAAGTCCGGCAGATTCTCGATGAACTTGGATTCAGCATCCGAGTCTGATTGGCTTGTTATCTTTTAACTTTTGACTTTTGACTTTTGTCTTTTGTCTTTAAAGACTTACGGGAACTCGCTCCCTGGCCACGGCATACTCTTTCACCTGGAATGCAAACGCCTGAAGCCTGGTATCAAGTGATACTGAATCCTGACCATCATAAGCAATATTAATGAAAGGAATATTGTTATGATCTTTTCTGAATGTATCGCTCACCGAAGCAACAAGTGTTCCCGGCATACACGTAAATGGAAGAATAGCAGCTATACCTGAGATGCCCCTCTGTGCAAGTGCCACAGATGTTCCTATAGCAACAGGAGGATCTCCGTCATAGAACTCATTCACATATTTGTTGCACAAATTAAGCATATCGTGAAGCGATACGTCTTTTTCATGATCAGTAAATTTTTCAATGCCATGGATTAGGGAATCTGCAATCATTTCCTGACCTATTCCCTGAATTTTTGATTTAATTACACCTTTTTTATCATTCTTCCACCTGCTGTCGCGGGTAAAACGGTATGTAGAATAAGTTATCCATTCAGAAAATGGAGCTACAAACACTTCGACACCAAGTTCTTCGAGTCTGTTTGAGATATTACCATTACAGGCTGCATTATCGCGCATGAATATCTCGCCAATAATGGAAACCACCGGTTTTCTCTGGCTTTTATCAACCTTTATAGCCATAAAATCCGATGCAATTCCGACAAGGGTCTTGTGCAGAGCTTTTGATCCGTTTTCGATACATTTTTCAAGTCGCGACAATGCATTATCGTAAAGCCTGTCTGAATCTCCTTTGTTTAACTCATAAGGTCGGGTCTCCCTGTGGATCTTATGTAAATAATCTGCCACAATAAATCCTTTCCATGCATTGATCCTGAATTTTTGTCCATGTTCACCGGCAACATCTTCATATGATGTATCATTTGATGGTGTAATAAGCTCAGCTTCATGAAAACCAAGCCTGTCAAAAAGAATCCTGTGAAACTGGTTATACTGACCAAACCTGCATGGACCATTATGATCGGGCATAAAAAAGCTCATTTTTGATGGATCTGCTCCGGGCTCCATAAGCTTTTTAAGAAAGCTACCCGTGGTGCAAATCATTGGAAAGCACTCTTTTGATGACGTGTATTTCCTTCCAAGAGCTAAATCTTCTCCTGTCTGCTTTGGTAGCACTTCGGAAGGGATACCGCAACTACGTGCCGCAGCAGCTATCATATATGCTCCATCGTTCATGTATGGGAAGTACATTACCCTGTCTTTCTGAGGTGAGGCCGGACTGGGACGTGGTCTGAAGATTGTAAGTTCTTTCTTCTCATTATGTTCTGAACCACTCAGACTATCAAGAAAAGCTTCGATACGGGTTATCATTCCGGCATCAGCAGAGTGTTCATCAATTTCAAGATGGAGAAATGGCTTGCCTTTTAGCTCTTCTGTAACATAATGCCAGATAAATGAGTCGGGTCCGCAACGAAAATTGCTTATATATACTGCATATAGCCTATCGCTTTTTGCCACCATCTGTGCTGCTGCAATAAGCTTTTGCCCATTGGGCCAGTACATATTTCTGTAATTGGCAAAAATATTGTATGGAGACAGATCAAGCATATCCAGAGGGATCGGCATAACATTCTGGCTTATAAGTTTTTCTACGAGTCCCAGGTTAAGGTGCTCATCAGTACTGTTATAGGGTCTTCCTAAAAGGACCACCGGCCGGCAGTTTTCAGGGATTGAATCAAGTACTTCTTTGCCATAGGTAATAAGACGTTTTTCAAACGCTACCTGTATTTCATCAGCTCTATATATTGCTTTCCTGATTTCTTTCTTACTTATCCCGAATTTCTCACTGAAATATTCACTCATCTCCTTCATCAGAGCTCTTTCGAAGAACCTGAAATGAAGTGTGGGGACAAGGAGTTTTGATTCATCCACTTTTCCCCGGAGAGCTGCCTTTACCATGAAGGGATATGTCTGTACCCATGGACAGTTGCAATTAAAAGTTCTATTTCCTTCCTTCTGTTTCCCATTAACAATGAAAGGGATGAATATATAGTCAACACCCTTCTCCATAAGATCTATCACATGACCATGCATCAGTTCAACCGGCAGACAGGTTTCAGCAGTTATTGTCTCAATCGATTTTGTAACAAGATCTGTATCAGATTCTTTGGAAATTACCACAGTAAATCCAAGTTCTTCGAAGAAAGTTCTCCAGAAAGGAAATTGCTGATAAAACACCATAAGTGCTCTTGGAATTCCTATAGAAGTTGATTCCCATGATTCCTTTTCAACAAATCCTTCCATCAGCATTTCTGTCCTTTTTGTGAAAAGATTCGGGATGTTATTATTTACCTTTTTCCTGTCATCAGTTTCATATTTTTCGCAACGTCCTCCAAAATAAAGAGATTTCTTTTCTCCTGCTATTTTAACACGCCTTATTTCACAGTGGTTAGTGCATCCCTGGCATACGAATCTGCTTACCTTATATGTAGCATTTCGTACGCTAAAACCTTTGAATCTGGTTTTTTGCCCTTCTTTCATCGATCTTTTGGCAAGTATTGCAGCTCCGATTGCCCCCGTCACATCGAAATGAGGAGGTATAATTATTTTCTTTCCAACAACCTGTTCGAAGGCAGCGACTACTGCTTTATTATTTGTAACACCCCCCTGGAAGAAAATTTTATTGCCTATTCGTCTGTCGCCGACTACTTTTTGAAGATAATTATATACAATCGAATATGCGAGTCCTCCAACCAGGTTCTCGTTTCTGGCTCCCTTTTGCATAAATGAATTAAGATCCGATTCCATGAATACCGTACAGCGGTCACCCAGTTTTACAGGAGAATCAGATTTGAGAGCCATGCAGCCAAATTCTTCTACTATATTGATATTCAGTTTTTCAGACTGCTCCTCAAGAAATGACCCTGTACCTGCAGCACATACTTTGTTCATTTCAAAATCTACTACAACACCATTTTCAATGCTTATGTATTTGGAATCCTGCCCGCCAATTTCAAATATGGTATCAACTGTAGGATCGTAGTCTATTGCCGCAGTAGCTTGTGCAGTAATTTCATTTACAATATTGTCGGCACCGATAAAATCACCTGTAAGGTAACGACCTGAGCCTGTAGTCCCTGCACCTAAAACTGTGATATCTTCACCTACCTCATCAAATATCTCAGTCATCCCTTTCTGTATTGCTTCAAGAGGTTTTCCTGCAGTTGGCAGATAACGTCTGGCAACAACCCTGTGCTCTTCATCAATCAGGACCACATTTGTACTGAGAGAACCTATGTCGAGCCCCAGATATACACGTACTTTTTCTTTGCTGTTTTTGACGAAATGAACTACTTTTCTATATTCTGCGGAAGATTCTTTAAGAGGAGGCAGGCTGACAAATTCTGTTGATGTCCCGGCAAGATATTCCTGGAGTTTAGATATCCCCGGGAAATGGTTCATATTGAGTTTATTGGTACAGGCATAAAAGACAGCCCCTATTGCACCCATTGCAGAATGATGTGGTGAGATTATCAGTTCCCCATCAATAAGGTTCAGGGTCTCCCTGAAAGCCCTTATCATACCTGTATTAGCTGCAACTCCGCCTGAAAAAACCACAGGTTTTCGGATCTCCTTACTTCTGGCTACATTACTGCGAAAGTTTCTGGCCAGAGCAAAACACAAACCTGCTACAATATCCTGGAGAGGAGTAGCAATCTGCTGGTGATGGATCATATCGCTTTTTGCAAAAACACTGCAGCGGCCTGCAATCCTGGGAGGATTGACCGATTTTAAAGCCATTGCTCCAAATTCGTTTTCAATAGGCACGCCAATCCTTCTGGCTTGTTGGTCGAGAAATGAACCTGTTCCTGCAGCACATATACTGTTCATTTCAAAATCTACAAGCCTGGAATGCCCATTTTCAGGGTTTTTCTCCAGGGTGATAAGCTTGGAATCTTCTCCCCCTATTTCAATAACCGTTCTTGCTTCGGGATACAATATTCCAGTTGATGTCGCCTGTGCAATTATTTCGTTGACAAAAACTCCTCCAATAAGGTCTGTAGCAAGCATTCCTCCCGTGCCGGTAAGAGCAATTCCTTTAATTGTTTCAGAAGAGTATTTTTCCAGAATGGAGGATAATCTGTCTTTCAGGACATTAAAGGGCCGTCCGTAAACATAATCATAATGCTCTTCCAGAATATTATTATTCTCATCTATGACTACTGTATTAAGCGATACAGATCCAATATCAAACCCCAGAAAATATCTAGAAGCAATTAATCCGGGAGGAAATGATTTAGGAGCCATAAAGAGATGTTTTGGTAATGTTAGAAACGAATCTTTTGTAATGGAATACTTTATCCAAATATATTAAATTCTCTCTTAAGAATCAATCTAAATAAATATATTTATGATATATATCATTTATAAAAACAGTATAACATATTCATTATCAATTATTTTAAAATAATAATATTCTATTTATAGAATATATGAATTTTGGATTATTACATTTTCAATTTATATTATATTAAAATTTTCAAATTCTTTTTTTTTACACCCATTCATCGTGAAGCACCTCTCCGTTGATTCCTACAATTATCTTTTTTACCGGGACATTTCTGGAAGCGTTTCCCATTGCTTTTCTTACCATTTGCAACAGTCCTCCGCAACAAGGGACTTCCATCATCATAACAGATATTGTATTCACTTTAGCAATGTCAATCATGGCAGTTAGTTTCTCAACATATGAATCTATTCCCTGGTCAAGTTTTGGACATGCAATAGCCAGAGATTTGCCTTTTAAATGTTTACCATGAAAACCACCAATGGAGAATGCCACGCAATCGGCAGACAATAAAAGGTCTGCGCTCCTTAAATAGTGTGCGTTCGGATTGATAAGATGCATCTGAACAGGCCACTGTCTGAGTTCCGATGGCTGATCCGCAACTAATGCAGAGTTCTCCTTTCCTGATGGCTTCGCAATGACCATTGCTTTAGATCCCGGGCAACCGCTTCCTCCATGATCTTTAAGATGTTTTAGATGCGCAGTAATTGTATTTCCACCGTTGTCTTTCATCTGTTCCATGACGTGTGTCTCATTATATGGTTCCGCTTCTCTTGTTTCAATCGAAATAGCTCCATCAGGGCAATAACCAATGCACGCACCAAGTCCGTCGCACATTAATTCGCTTACCAGCCTTAACTTGCCATCGATTACCTGTATAGCACCTTCGTGGCAGTTTGGAACACACTGGCCGCATCCGTTGCACAGATCCTCATCAATTTTTAAAATATCTCTTTTCATCTAGCATGTTATTTAGTTTTCTTCTGCAAAATTGAAGAAATACAATGAGGTGAATTGTAACATATGTTACAAAATAGATTTTTTTATCCCCCATCTTCAACCCCTTCGCCCTTCGGGCACTCCCCCTGAATGGGGAGAAAAACCTGGAAATAAGTGTAATTAATCTTAAAGAAAGTGTATTTTCTCCCCCATTGGGGGAGATGCCGCGAAGCG
>PLML01000181.1:25797-34911 GCA_003141525.1 Bacteroidales bacterium | reverse complement strand
ACGGAAGAAAAAGATAAAAGTATGAAGAAGATTAAAATGGGTATGATCGGAGGCGGTATTGGAGCCTTCATCGGTGATGCACATCGTCGTGCTTCCAGAATCTGTAACGATTTCGAACTGGTAGGCGGGGTATTTGATGTCAACTACGAAAAGAGTAAACAGTTCGCAAAAAATGAGGGTATCAGTCCTGAACGATGTTATAAAAGCGTGGATGACCTTATCAGAACAGAGTCAACCTTACCTTCTGATTCTCGTATGGAAGTAGTTTCAATAGTTACTCCCAATGATCTGCATTTCCCCTTTGCTAAAAGCCTTCTTGGCGCCGGATTTCACCTGGTATGCGAAAAGCCTATGACAATTACGGTTCAAGAAGCAGAGGAACTGGAGAAACTTGTTGCGGAAAAAAAACTGACATTTGCACTGACTCATACCTATACCGGTTATCCGATGATACGCCAGATGAGGGACATTATATCGAAAGGCCTCCTTGGCACAATCCAACGTATTGATGCACAATACTATCAGGGCTGGATCAATTCAATAATCCATGGAACGGGCAGCAGGATAACAGGAGTCTGGAGACTCGACCCAAAACATGCAGGTGCCAGCAGCTGCATGGGTGACATAGGGGTCCATGCCTTTAACCTTATTGAATATACAACAGGACTTGAAGTTAAAGAGGTATTATCTGACCTTAATAAGGTTAAAGAGGATATCCAGCTTGACCTTGATGGAACTGTTTTACTGCGTTTTAGCAAAAACCTGAAAGGAGTTATCAGAGCCAGCCAGGTCTGCGGAGGTGAAGAGAATAATCTTACAATAGCGGTCTACGGATCAAAAGCCAGTCTTAAATGGGCTCAGGAAAACCCGAACTATCTCTATATGTTGAGCGACCTGGAACCAACTAAAATATTTAAACCGGCTCATGGATTCAATGATCAGCTTGCGGAGGGCAGCCATACTATGCCTCCAGGTCATCCGGAGGGAATCTATGAAGCTCTTGCCAATATTTATAAAGGTGCTGCAAAATCCATAAGAGGCGAAAAATTCACTCCAGGTGAATTCCCGACTGTTCATGACGGAGTAAGAGGAATGAAGTTCATTCATGCGGTCGTTGATTCAAACAAGGAAGGAAATATCTGGGTCAAAGTACAATAAGATAAAAAACAAAAGGAAAAAGATAAAAGGGGAAAATTTAAGGTTCTTTTTTATCACTTTTATCTGGAATTAACCATATCACTTTTTGCTCAGGGGTATGCGGCTGTCCTATAATATCTCTGTAGAGATCTGGCCTCCTGGCTTTTGTATATCTGTATCCCCCGGCCTGGGTAAGTTTTTCAGGAGTCAGCGTTGCTGAAACAAAATCATCGCCAAGTGTCCGGCATTCGGCGATGATGTCTCCAAATGGATCTATGATCATTGAGCAACCATTCTTCAGCTGATCGTCATCCATTCCTATAGGATTTGAAAAAACGACATAAATACCATTATCATATGCTCTCGACGGAAGCCATTTCATAAGCCAGTCCCTCCCTTTCAACCCATTAAATTCTAACCTGAGAGATGTAGGGTCAGCTTCCCTGTTATCCCATAATTTCGGATCGACATAACCAGCCCCCGGACGAGTTGACGGTGTACACATAGTGACGTGCGGCATAAATATGATATCAGCTCCCAGAAGAGCAGTTGCCCGGACATTCTCAATAATATTGTTATCGTAACAAATCAAAATCCCGCATTTCCAGCCATTAAGGTCGAATATACAATACTTGTCTCCGGGTGTTAAGCATGGATTTATAAAAGGATGGAGTTTTCTGTAACTTGCAACTAATCCGTTTTTATCAATGCAAACATATGTCTTATATAATTTACCCTCGGTGTCTTTCTCAAATAGTCCGGCCAGAACATAAATATTATTCTCAGACGCAATTCCGGTCAGCCTTTTAATACTGGTTCCACCAGGGATAAACTCAGCAAGATCAGTCATCTCTTCTCTGGAGAGATGCCGGGCAAATGAATAACCTGTAACTGAACATTCATGAAAAGCTATAGCATGCGCCCCATCGAGGGCAGCCTCCCGTGCCAGGCTTTCAATTCTCGACAAATTGAACTCTTTATTGCCGCTCCGGTTTTCAAACTGGGCAGTCGATATTTTAATTTTATCCATTATCGCAGCCAATCAACTGGATGATTGGACATATACTAACTACTTTTTCTTCCTGAAAAAGAAAAACCCTGCACCACCGACCACAATCACAGCTCCGGCGACAATTGCTATTGTTACAACGGGACTTTTTCCCTTCTTATTATCTTCAACCGGATAATAATAAGTTGGTTTGGCATTGGTATCCATGTTAACTGTGTCTTTCTTTGGTTTTGGTTGCTGCTGCCCTAAAGCCACATTCAAACCACAGAAAATAAGAAGCAAAGTCATCGAAATCACTAAAACTGATTTTTTCATCATAAAACTGTTTATAAATTAATTAATTGTGTTTGCCAATTCATCATATTTTTTAGCGATGTCCGGGTCAGAATTCCTGTATGTATCAGCCATCGCAATAATTGCAGGCTTATACCTGGGATTAATATCAAGACATGTTGTGAGCAGTTTACGCGCTCTTTTAACATCCTTGTCCATCAATAACTCAGATATTCCTACATATGCTTCAAAATATTTTTTGTCAGCTTCAAGAACTCTTTCATAGTATCTAACTGCCTCATCTGATCTCTTCTGTGACCTGGCAATGTTACCAAGATACATAAGGATCGGCTCGAAATCAGGATTTATCTCTAAACCTCTTTTTAAAAGAGAATCGGCCTTCTGATACTGTCCATCATTAAATAAAGCAGCGGCAAAATTATAAAAAATCATCTCATCACGATCATCAATTTTTAAAGCTTTTTCAAAATGATCTATTGCATCCTTATTATTTCCCTCAATAAGAGCAACATAACCAGCAAAATCGTCTTTTGATCTTCTTTTAAGAACAGCGCTGACAGGGATTTTATCAGCATAAACAATATGGATCGCATTTTCAGGTGGCCAGATATTATTTCTTAACTGGAAAGGAGTAATATATCTGTTAGCCACAATCGCATAATCCCAGTCAGACTGGCTTCTCTCTTCATATCTGAAATACGATGTTTCAATTTCGGGATGATTTCGGAATAACCATTCTACTGAATATGTCGCCTTAACTTTTATTTTGCCATGGATATCCTTTTTTTCGAGATAATCAATGAGCCATTTTGATGCATCAGTCTGACTCACATAATAGTAATCTGTTTCATAATTTGAATAAGCTCCCCTTAATCCTCCAACCAGCTGATTATAATATAAATAATAGAACTCAGGATTGCTTAACATAAACTTAATCGGATGAAATGAAAGTAGAATTATTACGGCAACCATTCCCCATTTTAAATATCTGTTTTTCAAATATTTATACAAGTGATTATACCCTGTTGAAGCAAGTAGTACTATTCCCGGATAAAGAAAAAGAAATTGCCTCCAGGAAGAATACAAATTCGATTTCTCATAAACCACAAAAACAATCGGAAACAATACTGAGAAAATTACCAGACCATATAGCAGAGTTTTTTCAGAATTAAGCCTAAATCTTATAAAAACACAGAATAGCACCAAACCGGTTAAAGTGGTAACTGGAATAGTGATTAACATTGATTTAGGAAGANNGATAGTACCATGGCATAAAATCGGACCATTCGACTTTCCCTTCAAAGATCTGGCGAAAAGTCGAGGGGAAATGAGCCATTACCCTGTATGATTCGATGACATTCTTTACAGGCCCATGAAGGGCATAGGGCCACAATAAGATACTTAGGAACCATGATATAAGAGCAATACAACAGATCCAAAAAAACTTNNATATGAAAAAGAAAAAGAACAGGTAGCAAATCGACAACAAACCACCTGCCCGTATACTGATGGAGAAAGCAATACTGACTGTCAGAAATATTAAATCATGGTAAGAGTTTTTTCTGCCTGAGACTAAAAATTTCAGTGTAAAAAATGTACTGGCAATGTAACCTAACGCAAATGGAATGTCCTTAAGGTTATTTTGTGTGTGACCTATAAAAGTGGGTGAAACAGCAAACAATGTCAGGACGAGTATTCCTGCTTTGTAATCTGTCAGCCATACTGCAAAAAGTGCTGTCAATAAAATAATCAGCCAACCCGCAACTGAACTCATCAAGTGCCTGAAGTCGTAAACATTCTCAATATTAAACCATTTGATCAGAATAGTGGTAATATTATCATACGACTGACCGTAATACTTCAGATTGGTTACCGGAGTATTAAGTGCGGTCTGATCCTTGCCATGAGATGCAAAATAGTTATATACTGCAACAGAATGATTATAGTGGAGGACTTCATCGCATGTGATGCCTGCATTTCTGCTTAAAAGAATCATCAGAATAAGAAGAAATGCAGCGGAAAGATAGAATATATATTTTAGCTTTGCCTCTTTCATCATTTTTCCGGACCGCCATCAAAGAACTTTTTGACAAAATATACCGGTCGGTTCTGCGATTCCTTATAGTTTCTGTAAACATACTCACCCAGAATACCCAGGAAAACCAATTGGATAGAACCAAGAAAATATATGCTGAGCAGTGTGGATGACCATCCTATTATTGCAAATCCATATACCTTAGCAATTAAAACATATATTCCTGCACCCATAAAAACCAGGGTTCCTATTAATCCAAGTATCAGGCAGAAACGTACCGGGAATCTTGAAAATGAAAAAATGGCATCAGCTGCCAGGACTAACAATTTGCGAATGCTCATTTTCGGCTTTCCTTTAAAGCGATCGTCTCTCACAAATTCGACATATCCCTGCCTGAATCCGATAAAAGTGCGGAGACCAGGAAGATATCTGACTTTTTCTTTCATGGAGAGAAGAGCATCAACTGCTTCCCGCTTCATCATTGAGTAATTTCCCGAATTCTCCATGTTTTTTATTTCACCAATATGTTTGAACAGAAGATGGAATAAAACAGCATAATGATCCCTTCTATTTTTGCCTTTTCTGCCTATTCGTTTCCCGCTTACGACATCATAACTTTCTTCACATATCTTTTTGTACATCTCAGCCAGCAGTTCGGGAGGATCCTGGAGGTCACCATCCATCATAGCAACAAGATCACCTTTAGAATATTCCAGTCCTGCGGTATATGCCGCCTGGTGTCCGAAATTTTTCGACAGCGATAGTATTTTAATATGATTGTTCTTTTTCTGCCACGACAGAATCTTTTCAAGACTTTCATCAGTACTCCCATCATCAACAAAGATAACCTCGTAATCCTTTATAAATGATTCAACAGATGAAATAGTTCTCTTTACCAGTTCATCGACCAGTTTCTCTTCATTAAATATTGGTATTACCAGTGAAAGCATTTATCAATTTTTTCCTTGTAATCTTGAAAGTACAAATTCCGCTTCATCTTTTAACTCGGCATTTGATACAAGTTCATTAATAACAGGAACCGAATAATCTGATCCCATCCAGCTGAGTTCGCGAAGAAGAAGTTTTTTTGAATCAACTGTAGCCTCTTTGTCCTTAAGAACTTTAACCATCATCTTCTCCAGGTTCAGTAAGCCCTGTTCATCACCTGCAAGGCTCCTTAAATGACTTTGTATGCAAGAAAGGTACTTAGTGCTCTTTTCTATTTCATAATTTCCGATATTGTCGAAGGCTTCATCGAGTGTCATCTCTTTAAAGCGAGGACGAAACACAACTCCTGCTGCACTTGGAAAATCCCAGGGCACTTTCTGTGTCACATCACCGGTTACGGCCCATTCAGCACCTCTCTGCAGTGTAGTAATAAAACCCGCACAATGCATTGACGGACCTCCACCTAGATCAGAATGTCCCATTGTTGTATGGAAAATTCTTCCCTTACCATAAGTTATAACCATAAGTACAGGCTCGTCCCTCATTGTACCACCACCCGCTGTACTGTCAGCAAAAGCGGTAGCAAGGATTTGCATGTTTTTAGCAGGCCCTCGAAGCTGACTGTACAATTCATCATTTCCATGCAGCCATGCTACCGGAAGACCCCTGGTTATAGGATGATCAGTTATCCTGGTCCTGACTAAAAATTCTCTTCTTTTGCCGTGAGAACCACCGATACCGGCAGAAGTATCTCTGACAAGTTGATTATTTTTATAATAAAGATACGGACCGTCTTTCTGATTACGATCACCCCATCCGCCCAGTCCTGTCATCTCGTTATACTCCTTCCATTTCGGAAAAGAATTGTCTGCAGCATGGTAGATTACCACTCCCCCTCCGTTTTTTACATATTCAACGAAAGCATTGTTCGTTTTTTCTGACCATGAATCACCGTTGTAGTCGATAACAAGAAGCCTGTACTTTGAAAAATCAGGATCGAAAGTTTTCATATCCCCACCTTTATCAGGAGTAGTCATAATCTTCACTGAAAACAAACCTGTTTCTTCCAGAATCTGTTTCAGAACAGGGGAACTGGCTTTCCAGTTATGATTATTCTGACCAGTTATGATCAATGTCTTGTAACCCGGCATATGTTTGCAGGCAGAGAAAAAGGTTAATAAACCTGCTAATAATATAAGTAAATATCTGTTTTTCATTTTGCTAATGATTAAATGGTTGGTGATGTCCATGGTTGACGATACGGACGGCTCAGCAGTCGCGTGGCATTTGGATTGCCTGTTATCTCTTCTTTTTCAGGATCCCATTTAATTGTCTGACCGGTAGTGATGGCTATTTCACCCAACAGGGCAACTGATATCGCCCTGTAAGATACTTCAACAGGGGCAATCGCAGGCTTTCCGGAACGCACAGAATCAATGAAATTCTGCCAATGATTTTCGCTTTTGTACAAATGTATCTCTTTCTCTCCAATGACCTCATTAAGAATTTTAGGATCGGAAGCCGAAATTATATCTCCACGATCAACATGAACCCATCCAAGATCGCCATGCCATGTAGTTCCCATACCCAAAGGAAGACGGGATGCGTTTGCCACCCTCATTTCAATGCCATTCGCATATTTGCATAAAATATCATATTCAACCGGAACATTAAAAATTCCTTCAACCGGGTAAACGCCGGTTCCTGAGATTTCAACCGGTCCGGTATGTTCCAGTCCGGCTCCCCAGTTGGCAATATCAATATGGTGCCCTGCCCAGTCAGTCAGCTGACCACCTGAATAATCCAGTATCCAGCGCCAGTCCCAGTGTGAAACACCACGATACGGTACCTCTAAGGCAGGCCCAAGCCACATTTCCCAGTTCAGTTCGGCAGGAACCGGCTTAACCGGCGGGGTTCCAATACCTTTATTTCCATCAGGAAGTCCTACTTCGATATATTTTATTTTGCCTACCCTGCCATTTATGACAAGTTCAGCTCCACGATGGAAATTGGCCAGAGAACGCTGCCAGCTACCTGTCTGCCATATAATATTGTTCTTTTTTACGGCATTGACAATAGCCTGGCCATCTTTTATGGTACGACATATTGGTTTTTCTCCGTAAACATTAATTTTTTTATTTGCAGCAGCTGAATAAATGATTCCATGCCAATGATCAGGAAGAGCAATTGATACAGCGTCTAGCTTCTCCTTCTCAAGAAATTCCCGATAGTCACCGTATGTCCGGCAATCACTATTTTTGTTTGCATGGTCAACGGTTTCTTTGGCTTTTGCCAGATGGAGGGAATCCACATCGCAAACTGCCACATACTGCACGGCATCTTTGAGCTTCAAAAAGTCCATCATATTGCTCATACCCTGCGATCCGACACCTATTGAACCAATTACAAGCCTGTCACTGGGAGCAATCCTTCTTCCCATTCCAAAAGCTGTAGAAGGAATGATTTGAGGAAGCACAAACGCACCTGCAACAACTGCCGCTGATCGTTTGACGAAATCTCTTCTTGATGATTTGTTTGCCATAATAAATTATATAATAATATACCAGGAAATAATGATTTAAAACTAAATAGCAACGGGAGTGCCGGGGACTGGTGTTTCGAAAACCAGATCAACAGGGCCGAACTCAATTTTTGACGGACCAAGGTGCATATCGGATTTGAATATCTCATCCCATGTAATGAGACTGCCCGTATAAGCAGCGGTCCTTCCCATTATTGCTGTTAATGTTGAAATAGCTGTCCGCTCTGCTTCATTCACATAATTTCCTGTACGAATAGCATAAACAAGATGCATGTGTTCCTGCACATAAGGAGGAATCTTAACAGCATTCATCGGATTTCCGTTATCATCTTTTGGATATTCAAACTGCCATTTTACTTTTCCATTCAGGTCCCAGATCGTGTTCATACAATTCGTATAACCTTCAGTTCCCATAACAACTTCGCCTGTTCCATTTGCGCAGCTGTCGATCTGGCGGCACATACTATGTGAGCTAACGCCATTCCCGTAATCAAAGTCGATACTGAAAAAGTCATACTGATCGCCTGTAACCCTTCGTGCCCTGCCACCATATCCTATTGCTTTTTCAGGGTGTTTACCCAGGAACCAATTGATTACATCGATATTATGTACATGAGTATCAAGAATATGATCTCCACATAACCAGCAGAAATTGTTCCAGTTACGGATCATATATTCCATGTCGTTCCATTCTTTTTCGCGTTGCCGGAACCATACATGATCCTGATTCCAGAATGCTTTGGCTGAAGTTATTTTTCCGATAGCTCCATCAACAACCTGTTTATAGGTCTCGATATAATCTTCCTGATGACGCCGTTGTGTCCCGGTTACAACACACAATCCTATGGCTGCAGCTTTTTTTGCGGTAGTAATTACCGACCTTATGCCAACCGAGTCAACAGCTACAGGTTTCTCAAGGAACGCATGCTTATTATTCTGAACAGCTTCAAGAAAATGTCCGGGACGGAATTGAGGCGGTGTAGCAAGAATAACAATATCAATATCAGGAAGAGCCATCAGCTTCTTATACGCGTCAAATCCAATAAAACAGTTTTCCGCCGGAATCGGCAGTTTGAAGGATGCAAATCTTTCGCGGCATGCGTCAATTTTATCCTGAAAAACATCAGCAAGAGCAATGATCTCCAGATC
>PLML01000181.1:1010-25661 GCA_003141525.1 Bacteroidales bacterium | reverse complement strand
CCAATGAATTTTCTTCTGTCAATATTCTGCATATATTTTCCGTTAAAATTTTCTTTTTAATTTCCCATAGTGCTGTCAGCTTCGCAAACAACCCTGAATCCCACATCAATACAATCGGAATACCACCATATACTTTTNNGATGCACTTCTTACATCTCTTGCATCACTCTTGAATGAACCTCCCCGAATTACGTGTTCCTGTCCACTGGCAGGACCACGTGGATTGACAGCTTCTGTTGAATCCGCCTTATAGGTATTTGGTGAATAGAAATCAAGACAAAACTCTGCAACGTTCCCAGACATGTTTTTCAAACCGAAGGGATTATCTTTAACAGACTGAGGCTCTTTTGTCTTTGAATAACTATTTACTTTATAAACTACCCTGGATGCAATAACAGCAGTATCTGGTCCAAAAATTTTCTTTAACAAACCGGCAGATGTAAAATCTTTTGGGTTGCCTGGAAAGAAATATGGGGTCTGGGTTCCTGCCCGGCATGCATATTCCCATTCAGCCTCAGTTGGTAACCTGTACTTTTTACCTGTGACTTTCGACAGCCACTGGCAATAGACATTTGCAGCATGCCAGGTCATCGTAATTGCCGGTCTGGATGCTTTTCCCCAGCCCTGGTCAGGAGCACCCCATGGAGGAGTTGCGCCGCTAATGGCATCAACGTTTTTTCTGGTTACAACCTGTCCCTCTGTTCTTCCCTGCGAACCAGTAGCCCTGAAGAAGGCCATATATTCATCCCAGGTCACTTCTGTTCTGCCCATCCAGAATTTAGAAAGGGTAACTTTTCGCAAAGGACCTTCATCCTTTTTCCGTAAAGGTTCATTATCAGGACTACCCATTAAAAATTTACCACCAGGAATTGCTACCATATCAAACGATACACTGGTGCCAGGTATTTTTTCATTGTAATTTTCAAATTTTTCGACTTTAGCAGGCTCCTTGTATACAGCCTGATTTAATGTTACTACAACACCAAAATTGGTATTATGAGCATGAAGAGCATTTTTGTCAAAATGGCCAACATTAAGATGACAGTTAATGCAACTTAATGGCTCCTTAGATGTAGTGTAAAAAAGGTGAGCATTGCCGCCATCCAGAGATAATTTTACAGGAAAAAGGTTTTGATGACATTCGAGACATGATTTCTCATAAACAAATCCCTTGGCGTTTTCAAGCAGCTTTTTCGCCTCCCAGTTAATCTTTGCACTGTCTTTGAAGAAATATCCATAAACATCTTTAAACCCATGTTTTGCTTTGGCAAAAAGATACCCATGTCCCTCAGGTGGCAGGTGACAATCAACACAATGGACAATGTCGCCCGTTGGATTATTATAATGTGATGACAACTTCCAGCTCTGATCAGCCATCGGGTGAATATGGCATGAAACGCAGTATTTATCTGAAGAGGTATATGATAACACAGCTTTGCCCGATTTCAGAAATACCAGGCCTATAACAAAGCCAGCAAGAACTAACAAGAACTTTGTCCTTCTTTTAATAAATGTCTGACCGCGACGATTATTTATATTCATTTCCCCGGAGAAGATTCAATTAAAACTTGCTAAAGTTAATTGTTTGTCTGACTTACGGAGAAAAAAAACATAAAAAAATTATGAATAAGGAAAGATCTGTTTAACTATGTAGAGACGCCCAAATTGGGCTTCTCTACTATCGTCAAATCTCAGAACCTCTTAGTATATACATGGCAATATGGTGTTTTGCCGTTTTTAAAATAATAATCCTGGTGATAAGTTTCAGCAGGATAGAATTCTGAAGCTTTTGTTGCTGTGGTAGCAATTTTAAAACCTTTGGCCCTCAGGATATTCAGGTCATTCTCAGCTATATTTTTCTGATCATCATTAAAGTAAAATATTTCAGATCTGTACTGATCACCAATATCCGGTCCCTGTCCTCCAACCTGTGTCGGATCGTGTATCTCAAGGAACAATCTCAGAAGCTTATCATAAGAGGTTTTTTGTGGATCATATACTATTTTAACTGCTTCGGCATGACCCGTATTTCCGGTACAGACCTCCTGATATGTTGGATTTTTTACATATCCTCCCGTATATCCGGAGGTAACTGAAATCACGCCAGGGGCTTTCTTCATAAAATAGTCAACTCCCCAAAAACATCCACCGGCAAAGATTGCAATTCCATATCTTCCGGATTCTAGATGAGCCGGCACAAATTCGAGTGATATTGAATTTACGCAATTACGAATATTTTTAGCAGTCAGGTTCTCACCGGTAAAAACATGTCCCAGATGAGCTCCACAGTTGGCACATTCGATTTCAGTCCTTATACCATCAGGGTCAGGAATCCTGATAACAGCGCCTTTTATTTCATCATCAAAGCTCGGCCACCCACAGTTTGATTCAAATTTATCTGAGGAATAATAGAGTGCAGCTCCGCATTTTTTGCAAACGTAAGTGCCTTCATCCTTATAATTGGTGTACTTCCCGGTAAAAGGAGTTTCAGTACCTTTATCGTTTATTACCTGCGATTCAGCTTTTGTGAGATCGTAGAATTTTAACTTTTCCTGTGAATAAGCTTTTTCACTCATACCGGCAAAAGAGATTAATAACATTACTATAGCAAATATTGATTTCATGGATCATTTATATATGCTTGTGTAAGTAAACAAGTAGCGGATCAAAATGTTGACAAATAAATCACTTTCCAGATTTATTTGTTCTCTTAATTATTATTTTTGGCATAAAGATTGTTTTTAAAATGAAAAGTATATTTTTGTATATTAATATTATTGAATCGATATGAAAAAAATTGCTGTTATACTTCTTGTTACTTTTGTTACTGCGACTGTTGCCAGTTCATGCAATAAGAAGGAATGTCCTGCTTATTCCAAGGGGCATTCAAGGGCTAATACTGAGCAGACAGGCAAGAATGTCTGAATCCTGCATTGTTCCTCTGATTCGTCCAACTTTATAAGTTAGCAAAAAATGAAAAAGCTGCTTATATTAGCGGTAATAGTTTTATTTGGTACAAAATCAATGTTTGCACAGGGTGAATTAAATGAGCAGCAGAAGGTTTTTTTCCGCAACGAAAAATCATTTGCCATCCTTCTAAATACAGATGGAATAGGATTAAGCTACCGGGGAGCTAAAAGAATTGATTATCGAAATAAGAATATATTCGAAATCGATGCCGGAAACCTGAAGCTTGTTAAAGAATACAGACAATCCAGTCAACAGTTACAGGGTGGGTCTTATTTTTTTGGCAAGCTCAATTCAACTTTTTACCTGAGATCAGGTATAGGCCGTCAGCATGAAATTTTTAAAAAAGCCGATCTGGGCGGAGTAGCAGTCAGGTATTTCTTTTCGGCAGGACCTGTTTTAGCTATTTACAAACCCATTTATTACAAAGTATTACATCTTATTTCATCTACTTCGTCGACTGAATATGAAATTATTGAGGAAAAATTTGATGCTTCTATCGCTTCATCACAGGATATTTATGCCAGAGCCTCTTTTTTCAAAGGAATTGACGAGACGAAAGTAATGCCCGGGCTATATGCTAAAGGGGGATTCAATTTTGAGTATAGTAAACAGGATAAGTTAATCCATGCGATAGAAATTGGTGCCCAGGTCAATGCTTTTCCCAAGGAGATTCCGATAATGGCAGGTTCCAATAATAAAGCCCTGTTTTTTTCACTATTTGTTAGTTACAGGTTCGGTATGGTAATAGATCCTCTTGATCCCGAATCAAATAAACTTTCAAATATCTTCAAGAGAAAAAAGAATAATTGATCTTTTTTAGCTCTTGACTTTCCATGGAAAATACTATTTTTGTGTGTCAATTTATTAACTAATTAATGAAACAGATATGTCTAAAATTAAAGTAGGTATCAACGGTTTTGGCAGGATCGGCCGACTGGCCTTCAGGGCTGCCATGAAGAGAAACGATATAGAAATAGTTGGAATCAACGACATCCTCGAAGTGGAATATATTGCTTATATGCTTCGCTTCGACACTGTTCACGGCAGATTCGACGGAAAAGTTGAGGTTAAGGACGGCAAGCTTGTTGTAAATGGACAGAGTATCCGCATTACTGCCGAGAAAGATCCATCAACCCTGAAATGGAATGAGGTTGGCGCTGAATATGTAATTGAATCCACTGGTCTTTTTCTTACAAAGGAAAGCGCAATGGGTCATATCACAGCAGGTGCAAAGCATGTTGTTATGTCGGCTCCTTCCAAAGATGATACCCCGATGTTTGTAATGGGTGTTAACCATAATAAATACAAGTCAGATATGCAGTTTGTATCAAATGCTTCCTGTACAACCAACTGCCTTGCACCCGTTGCCAAGGTCCTCCACGACAATTTTGGCATTGTTGAAGGTCTCATGACAACTGTTCATGCAACCACTGCAACACAGAAAACAGTCGACGGTCCTTCGAAGAAAGACTGGAGAGGCGGTCGTGCTGCTGCCGGAAACATTATTCCCTCATCGACAGGTGCAGCAAAAGCTGTAACCAAGGTAATCCCCGAACTGAAAGGCAAATTAACCGGTATGGCATTCAGGGTTCCCACCCTTAATGTTTCAGTTGTTGATCTGACCTGCCGTCTGGAGAAAGCTGCCAGCTACGATGATATCAAAAAAGCTATGAAGGCTGCTTCTGAAGGTCCGCTTAAAGGAATTCTCGGATATACTGAAGACGCTGTTGTTTCAAGCGATTTTAATGGCGATCCACGCACCTCCATCTTTGATGCAGAAGCAGGTATCGCACTTAACGACAATTTCGTGAAAGTGGTAGCGTGGTATGACAACGAGTGGGCTTACTCATGTAAACTTCTCGACCTCATTGCTCACATGAACACTGTGAAGTAACAATAAGAGGTTGCATGCAACCTCTTTACCGTATCCATTCAGAAACTGCCAAATACAAGTAGAGACGCCCAAATTGGGCGTCTCTACCTATTTTATATTATCATATTAATTTCCAATGGGATACCTGCTGTATCACGGTAATGCTCACCTAGTTCCAGCATCCCTTCATCGTCTTCTTCATAAAGCCATTTCATTTTAACAAGTTTCCCTGAACGTCCATAACCTGTTAATCTTTTAAGTATTTCATAAAGATACTTCGAAGAGCCGCTGTTAATATATTCCAGTTGAATATTAACATCCAGTCCGTTGCTCTTTTCAAAATGACTGGTAAGCCAGTCCTCCAGCTTACGGAAGATAAGCTCGGGATTTTCAGGGATAGACCTTCCGACCAGGTCAAGTTTGTTTGAATCGGGGTAATAAGCAATACCCGGACAGTTCTTTAGCTCTTCCTGAATTACAAATTTTTCCATGTTCTGATATTTTATTCATACCTTAAAGCTTCAATTGGATCAATATTAGCAGCTTTTACTGCCGGCGCATATCCTGAAACGACACCAACAATAAAACAGACAACTATTCCAGTCATTACCCAAATCCATGGAATAACAAAACTTGATCTCAGCATTGATGATACTGCATTTCCGATAAGTATGCCAAGTATAATTCCAAAAACGCCACCTAGCTGACCTATCATTATCGATTCAAAAAGGAATTGATATTTAATGGTCTGTGTCTTTGCACCTATAGCTTTCCTGACTCCAATTTCGCGTGTTCTTTCAGTAACCGAGACAAGCATAATATTCATAAGTCCTACAGCAGCTCCAAATAATGTAACGATACCAATAATTGTTGCGGCAAGTGTAACAAATCTGAGGTTCTTGAGAAGCATGTTTACAATATTGTCACTTTTTGAAATATTAAAATCCGATTCGTCTTTTGGATTTAGATTACGAACTGTTCTGAAGACTGCTTCTGCCTCTCCTGTCATCATATCCAGATTAACGGGATTCATTGGCATAATAGTAATATTGAATGACATATCCGGTCGTGAAAAATATTGCCGGGCCGTTGTGATAGGCATAAAACAAACACGATCACCATTAATAGCACTGGCTCCCTTGCTCTTAAGAACTCCTGATACCTGAAGTTTTAACCCGGCTACAGTAATCTCCTTACCAAGAGGGTCAACGCCGGATGGAAAAAGATCCTTCATAACGTCTGAACCTATAAGTACATAGTGACGATTTTGCTGAACCTCTTCAGCACTGAAATTTCTTCCGGACTCAATCTCATAGCCTGAAACAGAAAGATGGTTCTCATCAATACCAGTAAGATTAACATTCGGATTTGTCTTTGCAGAACCATATTTAACAGTTGTCAGTCCGGATGCGTTAAACGAAATGGCAACCCACGCTGCCTCTGTAAAACGAGTTTTAAACTCCTCTGCTTCCCTGTAAGATATTCTTGAAAAATTCTTTGCCCGGTATCTGTCGTTACCAATCTGAATGTTCATTCCACGCGATGTTATTGTGAATGAGTTTGCACCCATCATGGTAAACTGATTTGTAAGGGATGATTTTATCGAGTCAATAGCGGTAAGAATCCCTACAAGTGCCATAATCCCGACAGCTATTATACAAATTGTAAGGATAGCCCTCACCTTGTTTGATCTGATTGCACGAAATGAAATCTTCAGGTTTTCCTTGAAAATGGCTATTTTAAGTATACTTTTCTTCATTTATAATATCTCCGGGTATATACCATTAATAAAAAAATAAAAGTACACTTTTTTTCCTTTTCATTGGAAGCAGAAATCGTAATATTTGATTATTTAGAAATTATGGAATCGCTCCACGTTTCAATTGTAACCAGAATAACCCGATCTATAATTTGTTGAATCCCTCCGGGATTATATGGTTTCACCAAATTCATACTAATAAAATTGCTCAATTTCCCTTTGTCACTATTGTATTTTGCCATTAGAGTTGAGATCCCTCATTCCTCTGCCTGACTTCGGTGTGAGCTCAGTCGAACGCTGGCGGACAAGGAATCCCCTGCAATATTATTCTTTTTAGCGAATACCCATTTTTCATATCCGGATAAAAATAATTACTCTTTTAGTTGCATAACTAATCTATTCGTTGTATATTTGGTATGGATTAATTAGAACAAACGGATTAAGAACATTTGAACAATTGAGTTATAAATTAATGCACGGGATATGAGAGAATTAACAAGGGCTGAAGAGGAAGTGATGCAGGTTCTTTGGAAGATAAGAAAGGGATTTGTCAAAGAAATACTCGAACACTTTGATGAACCAAAGCCTGCTTATAATACAGTCAGTACGATTGTCAGAATCCTGCAGGATAAAGGTTTTGTTGCACACAAAGCCTACGGACGCACACATGAATACTTTCCGGTTGTTTCAAAAAATGAATATTCCAAAACCCATCTCAGCACTTTTGTAAATGACTACTTTTCCAACTCCTTTGAAAAAATGGTCAGCTTTTTTGCAAAAGAAAAAAGTATTTCTATTAAGGAGATGGAAGAGATTATGAAAATAATGGAAGGTGAAGTTAAAAAACAAAAGACTAAATAATGAACACCCTATTTATATATATGGTAAAAGTTGCCATCTACATTATAGCCTTTTATCTGGTATATGCAACAATGTTAAGCAGGGATACCTCTTACAGCCGTAACAGGGCATATATCCTTCTGTCATTATTAACGGCATTGATTTTCCCATTCATCACTTTGCAGACAATCAAACCATGGAATATCCAGGTTTTTGGAAAAATTCTATCCGAAGTTTTTATTACTACTACCTCGAACACAAACAAAACATTGAATAATGGAATATCATCATCCGGTATAATGCAAATAATTTATTCGATTTATATCATTGGTGTTTTTGTTTTCATATTCAAATTGTTGATCGACCTTTTCAATCTTTTGTTTCTAATTATTCGTCACAGAGATGATAGAAGCCGGATCGTCAGATTTCATGGTTTCAACACATCCGGATTCTCAGCCATGGGATATGTCTTTATAAGTACAAGGTTAAGTCCTGAAGATGCCGGTGAAATAATCAGGCACGAGCAAAACCATCTCAAACAGAATCATTTTATAGATATAATATTCATTGAAATGGTAAAAGCATTTCAATGGTTTAACCCTGTAGTCTATCTTTTCAACAGTTCATTGCGGGCTATTCATGAATACCAGGCAGATCAGGAGTGTCTCAGTTCAGGCGTACCAATTATTAATTATCAGAGTCTGCTGTTGAACCAGGTTTTTAAATCAGGTGCATTCAATCTGACAAACAGCTTTTCGAATCCATCGCTGATTAAAAAAAGGATGGTAATGATGACAAAAAAACGCACTTCTGCTCTTGCTAGTGCCAAGATGCTCATTGTTGTACCAGTCGTCGGGGTTGTATGCCTGGCTATATCAGCTTACAGGGGAGTTCCTGATTCCTCTGTTAAACAATTAATTCCGGCTGTATCGGATCAAAAGTCATCATCTGAGTCAAATACCGGTTTAACGCCTCCGCCGCCACCACCACCACCACCTTCAGAGTCGAATGAAAATGTAAAGGTTGTAGAGGAAAAATTATCAAATGAACCTGGTGATGTTCCCTTTGTAACTGTTGAGGAGATGCCAGTATTCCCGGGGGGTGATATTGCCCTGCTGAAATATATAGCCGAGAATACCAGGTATCCTGAAAATGCTAAAATTCAAAATACTCAGGGAAAAGTTATTATACGTTTTTGTGTAAAACCGGATGGTAGCGTCAGTATGGCAAGAGTACTTAAGGGTGTTTCTCCGGAACTTGATTCAGAAGCAATAAGGGTTGTCAAGTCTCTTCCATCGTTCAAACCGGGGAGGCAGGGTGGTAAAGCCGTGCCTGTCTGGTACATGGTACCTATTGCATTTACTCTGAAATAAATACTGTTGTTATTTTATCTATTGTTTTTATTCTAATTAATGTAGAGACAGGTCTGAGACCTGTCTCTACGTTTTATTACCCTGTTAAGTTAAAAAAATTATATGTTTTATGTGAATAATTAAAATTTTAGTTGCATAACTAATTATTTCGTTGTATATTTGATATTGGTTAACTTATCAAATCGTACTATGTCCATTTATCACTAAAAACGTACAATTATGAACACTAAAAAAATCTCCAGTAAAACCGTGAGTCTGAGATTGATGTTGGTAATTCCAACAATTATTCTGGCCCTTGCAGTTTTTTCCCTGAGTGCCTCAGGGCAGAAGACCACTGCCACAAAAAAGGAAGTTGCTCCACCTCCTCCCCCGCCGCCTCCACCCCCTGCTTCATCTGACAAAAAACAAGTTACAGGTATGACAGACGGAGCTTACCAGGTGGTAGACGTAATGCCTGAATTCCCTGGTGGAGATCCAGCATTACTTAAGTATATAGCAGACAGTACTCGTTATCCAAAAGATGCTAAGACCCAGAATATTCAGGGAAAAGTAATCGTCCGCTTTATCGTAAATGCGAATGGATCAGTTGAAGATGTTTCCGTGCTCAAAGGAGTCAGTCCTTCACTTGATACAGAATCGGTTCGTGTAGTGAAGACTCTACCTAAGTTCACGCCAGGCGTACTGGAAGGAAAGACTGTACCTGTATGGTTTATGATTCCAATCAGTTTCGCATTAAATTAAATCCTGTAAATATTTGTTGTAGCAGAGACAGGTCTGAGACCTGTCTCTGCTTTTTCATATAGAATAATCTGTTTGTAGGGACAGGTCGCGACCTGTCCCTACATTTTTTAGTTCAAATTCTGTATTTTTGTGCCCTGCAGCAATTCAATTTATGGATCTTCAGGAAAGAATAAAATCATTTGCACATCTCGGGGAAATACTGCGTGACTCCCTGAATGACAGTTATGTGACTGATATAGGGACTAGTCACGACCGGTCTTTACTAAATACATTAATTGACACCCAGCACAAACATAATCCCTGGTTCACCCCGGAAAATGTTAGGAGATCTGTATCTGCAATAGCCGAAGAACTTACCCTGGAAAATCTTATCAGATGGACCGAAGCCTATCCAGAACTCCGTGAAAAGAGAAATCCTTTAAAGGTTGGAGTAATAATGGCAGGCAATATCCCGCTTGCAGGTTTTCACGACTTTCTTTCTGTGCTGATAACCGGAAATAATCTCATTGCTAAAACAAGTTCAAAAGATTATGAATTAATTCCTTATATAAGCGATACTCTCTGTTCTGTCGATCCCCGGTTTAGAAACAGAATTGAATTCACAGAAGGCACACTGACAAATTTTAACGTCGCCATTGCGACAGGAAGTGATAATAGTTCAAGGTACTTTGATTATTATTTTGGTAAATATCCGCATATTATAAGGAAGAATAGAAATAGCATTGCTATTTTAGAAGGAGATGAAACTAATGAGGAACTGGAAGCTCTTGGAACAGATATTTTCTCATATTTTGGGCTTGGATGCAGGAATGTATCAAAGGTTTATTTTCCAAAAGGATATGACTTAACGAAACTTTGTGGGTGCTGGAGCAATTTCAGAGGAGTCATCACCCATTCAAAATATGCGAACAATTACGATTTCAACAAAGCTGTTTACCTCGTGAATAAAGAGACTTTTTACGATTCAGGTTTCCTTTTATTAAAAGAAGACAACAGAATTTCTTCACCGGTTTCAGTACTTTATTATGAATATTATGAATCTCAAGATGCTGTAAAACAGCAAACAGAGCTCCTAAAGAAAAAAATTCAGTGCGTGGTAGGCAAACATAACATACCGTTTGGCAAAGCACAGAGGCCTCATCTGTGGGATTATGCAGACGGAATTGATACATTAGGATTTCTTCTAAAAAAAAAATTAGCCGGAATATTGTAATCTAAAAAATATTATATTGCACCCATCGAATTAATACATACTATGGTTTATAAATTTGTAGTGTTATCAGATGAAGATGAGTCATTTGTCAGGGAATTTGAATTTCTTGATACACATACATTAATGGATTTCCACAACCAGATTCAGGATGAATTGGAGTTTGATAAATCCCAGATGGCCTCATTTTTTATGGCAACCGACAATTGGGAGAAGGAAGAAGAATTCACTCTTTTTGATATGGGTACGGGATCTTCTACGATGGAAGTAGCTGTTCTGGAAGATATTATTTTCCGTAAGAACCAGAAGTTACTTTATGTATTCGATTTTTTTAATGAAAGATCTCTCTTCGTTGAGTATACAGGCGAGGCAAAAGAGATTGATGGTCGTGAATATCCATCCTGCACAAATTCAAAAGGAGTCCCGCCAAAACAGGTGATTTTCGGTGGAACTACCCGGAAACTTTATAACAATATTGTTGTTTCCGATGATGATGATGAGGATGAACCTGAAGTTGATGATCTCTTTCTTAACGGAGATAACGAAGAAACGCTGCCTGATTTCGAAAATATAGAAAACCTGAACGAGGACGAAGAATAGTCTTCGAAGGTTCCATTTCAAATGAGAAATTTTCTGATAGTTTTGCTTGGTCCGACAGGGGTCGGCAAAACTGATGTTTCTATTATCATTGCCAATCGTTTTAAAAGCGAAATTATTTCAGCTGACTCCAGACAGTTCTTCAGGGAGATGAGTATTGGAACAGCAGTTCCTTCCGAACTGCAACTTGAAACAATAAAACATCATTTTATAAGATTCTTATCCATAGGAGATTATTACAGCTCGAGTCTTTTCGAAAGAGATGTACTTGAACTTCTTCCTGGGATCTTCTCCAATAATCATATCGCTCTGATGTCTGGTGGCTCAGGAATGTATATCGATGCTGTTTGTTATGGTATAGATGACATACCCGACGTTGCTCCTTCTGTTAGGGAAAAGTACGTTAAGAGATACAGGGAAGAGGGCATAGAGGGTTTGAGAGAAACATTAAAACTACTTGATCACGAACATTATGAAAAAGTTGATCTTAACAATTATAAACGGGTAATCAGGGCTCTCGAAATTTGTGAAACAACAGGCAGGCCATATTCTTCATTCCTGAAAAAGCAAAAAAGAAAGAGGGACTTTGAAATAATAAAAATCGGACTCGAGCGCCCCCGGGCGGAACTTTACAAAAGGATTAATTCCAGAGTTGAAGAAATGGTTAGAATTGGTATTGAGGAAGAGGCAAAACGACTTTATGATTTCAGAAATCTGAATGCGCTCAACAGCGTCGGTTATAAAGAATTTTTTGATGTCTTTGAAGGTAAAATATCCAGGGAAAAAGCCATAGAACTTATAAAAAGGAACACTCGCAGATACGCAAAGCGACAAATGACATGGTGGAGTAAGGATAAGGAAATTAAGTGGTTTCATCCTGACCATGTGAAGGAGATAATCGACTATTGCTCTGTGAGATGTACCCCCTTGGATTCCCCCTAGCAGGGGGAAAAAATCCCTGCATTTTACATAATTCTAGTAAAAATCACAGCTTTTTCTCCCCCTGAGGGGGAGATGTCAGCGAAGCTGACAGAGGGGTCTAAGGTTTAAAGCAGTCTTTTTAATTTCCGTATCGTTGCAACCGGATCAGCTGAATTAAAAACTGAATTACCGGCTACCAGGACATTAACGCCCGATTGAATAAGCTTTGCTGCATTGGTTGTATCAATGCCACCGTCGACTTCAATTAAAACATTATAACCAGCTTCGTCAATCATTTTACGCAGCTCAGCTATTTTATTATAGCTCTCCATAATAAATAATTGCCCGCCGAAGCCTGGGTTTACTGTCATTATCAGGACCATATCGATACAGGGAAGTACATTCTTAAGAAGTGAGACAGGAGTATGAGGGTTTAATGCTACACCTGCTTTCATTTCAAGGTTGCGTATCTCTGTCACCGTCCGCTGTAAATGAGTGCAGGCTTCATACTGGACAGTAAGATTATTGGCTCCGGCTTCGCAGAACCGGCTTAAATACCGGTCGGGATCTATTATCATAAGGTGAACATCGAGCGGTTTTGATGCAACCTTTTTTACGGCTTTAATAACCGGGAACCCAAATGATATATTTGGAACAAAAACACCATCCATAATATCGAGGTGAAGCCAGTCAGCTTCACTCCTGTTAATCATTCTGATTTCATTTTCAAGATTGGTAAAATCGGCAGCTAACAGCGATGGTGATACGAGATGTTCCATTTAAGATTATTTTGGGCAAAGATAGAAACAAATTGTTATCCGAGGTAAGATTTCAGTATCCTGCAGCGTGTTGTAAACTGTATTCTTTTAATAGCTTTTTCCTTTATTTGTCTTACGCGTTCCCTCGTAAGACTTAACTCCTCGCCAATCTCCTCAAGTGTATAAGGATGTTTCATACCTAACCCAAAATATAACTTCAGAACCTTTGATTCGCGAGGTGAGAGAGTGCTGAGAGCCCTTTCTATCTCGTATGCCAGTGATTCGTTGATAAGATTTTTATCGGGACTGGGTGTATCAGCACTCTGGAGGACATCGTACATATTGTTATCCTCCTCTGAACTTATGGGAGCATCCATGCTGACAGTACGTCCTGTAGTTTTCAACGCCTCCTTAACCTCCTCAGGTATCATCTCAAGCATTTCAGCTATCTCCTGAGATGAGGGTTCCCTCTCATATTCCTGTTCAAGCCGTGCAAATGCTCTGTTTATCCGGTTAATTGAACCAATCTTATTTACCGGGAGCCGGACAATCCTTGCCTGTTCTGCAAGAGCCTGAAGAATTGCCTGACGAATCCACCATACAGCATAAGAGATGAATTTAAAACCTCTTGTCTCATCAAAACGCTGAGCGGCTTTCATCAAACCCAGATTGCCCTCATTTATAAGATCCGGCAGACTCATACCCTGATTTTGATACTGTTTTGCGACAGATACTACAAAACGAAGATTAGCTTTCACAAGTTTTCTCAGAGCTTCAGTTTCGCCCGATTTGATCCTCCTGGCCAGAACTACCTCTTCCTCGGGAGAAATAAGATCAACTCTCCCAATCTCCTGAAGATATTTATCAAGTGATGGCGTGTCACGATTAGTGACCTGTTTCGTAATCTTAAGCTGACGCATTTACAGGCCAGTTTTTAGTTTTTCGAAGAAAGATCAGGCAATAGGCACAATTTTAGTAAAAAAAAGCAACTTTACCATATAATATCGTTTTTTTTTTGTAGGAATAATAGTTTTTTAGTAAATTGCAAAGTTATTTTACATATTGAATATCAAATTATTAATTGATTTGATAAAGTCCGTTGCATTTTTGACAGCATTTATTAGGAAATATATTAGCATTTTTTTTTAATATTGCAGCGGTTTTTAGGATATGTGAAGTAGTTGAAGCATAATCCATCGGGTTCATATTCATATCTTGACCCGAGTTTCCAACAAAGTCATTAAAATCTCTTATATTCCATTTATCATTACAATATGTACGACATTCTTGAGTTAAGTAAGAAACTGCTTCCTGAGTTAAAGGATATAGCTAAGGAACTTAAAATCAAAAAAGCAGAGTCTTTGAAGAAACAGGATTTGATATACAAAATCCTTGACCAGCAGGCAATTGAAGCCACAGAAATCAACATTCCGCCTAAAACCGAAACGGAGGAGATTCTATCTTCATCTGAGGTTATTAACTCGGAGTCTGATTCTGCCCTTAGAAGAGGAAAACGTCCAAGGACATTAAATCCTGTGGTAAAAAGACCAATAGAATCCGTGATGTCAGTTTCGCCGGATGGAGTCAAGAGACCAGAACCCCGACAGGGCGATTGGCAGGAGCAGTTAAAAAAGCCGGAAAAATCTGACGAGAAAGCAGACCAGTTAAAAAAACCTGAACAGCTACATGATAATAGAAAAGCTCCTAAATGGAGAACTGATCAAAAGTATGAAGAAAATAACGAAAGGAGGGAAAGATCTAACAGTTCTCCTGCTCCACTTTATGAAAAGAGTAAATCAGAGCCGGCACGTGAACATGTAATAGATAATTCGATTCCAATACTTAACGGAGATGTTCCTTTTGAAGAAACTAAGCCATCAACCGAAACTTATTTCGGTGATATTATAGTTGAACCTCAGGTAAAAGAGGTTATTCATGAGACGATACCCGTCAGAGAAGAGAAGAAAGAACGACCTTATGATTTTGAGGGCATAATATATAATACAGGTGTTCTTGAAATTATGCCGGACGGTTACGGTTTTCTAAGATCTCCAGATTACAATTATCTCAATTCACCTGATGATATATATGTATCCCAGTCACAGATAAAATTATTTGGCCTAAAGACAGGTGATACGATCAAAGGGTCAATACGCCCGCCAAAAGAAGGTGAAAAATATTTCCCTCTTATTAAGGTTGACGAAATCAATGGAAGAAGTCCGGATTTTATTAGGGACAGAGTTCCTTTCGATTTTCTCACGCCGCTTTTCCCGGATGAGAAATTTACTCTTTGCCAGCCCGGTGAAGGAACTTTATCAGTAAGGGTGATTGATATGTTCACTCCTATTGGGAAAGGACAGCGCGGACTGATAGTGGCACAGCCAAAAACCGGGAAAACCATTCTCCTTCAGGAAATTGCCAATGCAATAGCTAAATACCATCCTGAAGTATACCTGATGATACTACTCATAGATGAAAGACCCGAAGAGGTTACCGATATGGCCAGGAATGTGAAGGCTGAAGTTATTGCCTCAACTTTTGACGAACCTGCTGAACGCCATTGCCGTGTCGCCAATATAGTGCTTGAAAAAGCAAAACGGCTCGTTGAATGCGGTCATGATGTCGTAATTCTTCTTGACTCAATAACCAGGCTTGCAAGAGCTTTCAACACAACCGCTCCTGCATCAGGTAAGGTACTGTCAGGAGGTGTTGACTCCAATGCCCTTCATAAACCAAAGAGGTTTTTTGGTGCTGCGCGTAACATTGAAAACGGAGGATCTCTTACAATCCTTGCCACTGCTCTTACTGATACAGGATCAAAAATGGATGATGTTATATTTGAGGAGTTCAAAGGGACAGGTAACATGGAATTACAGCTCGACCGTAAACTTTCAAACAGGAGAATATTCCCTTCAATTGATATACCTGCCTCGAGTACACGAAGAGAAGATCTCCTGCTGAATAAAAACATACTACAGAAGATATGGGTTTTACGGAATTTTCTTACTGACATGAACTCAGTTGAAGCAATGGAATTCCTTCGCGACAGGTTACTGCAGGCTAAGTCGAACGAAGAATTTCTGATTTCAATGAATGGCGGATAACGATTTCAATTTTTTTATAATTTCGCACTTTATTTTAAAACCATACTTTTAAATCACATATATAAATCACAATGGGAACAAAAAAATTTATAACATGCGACGGCAATCAGGCCGCTGCGCATGTTGCATATATGTTTAGCGAAGTAGCTTGCATATATCCTATTACACCTTCTTCTACCATGGCAGAATTCATTGATGAATGGGCTGCCAACGGATTAAAGAACATTTTCGGCGACCAGGTTAAGGTAGTTGAGATGCAATCTGAAGCTGGCGCTGCAGGTGCATTACATGGCGCTTTACAGACTGGTGCCTTATGTTCGACTTTCACCTGTTCACAGGGTTTGCTTCTTATGATACCAAACATGTATAAGATAGCAGGAGAACTTCTTCCTGGTGTCTTTCATGTAAGTGCCCGAGCAATAGCAGCCCATGCACTTTCAATATTTGGTGATCATAGTGATATTTATGCAACCCGTCAGACCGGTTTCGCTATGCTGGCCAGCGGAAGTGTTCAGGAAATAATGGATCTTGCAGGTGTTGCACACCTTTCAGCAATCAAATCAAGGATCCCGTTCCTTCATTTCTTTGATGGGTTCCGTTCGTCAGCCGAGGTTCAGAAGATAGAATATCTCGAAATAGATGATCTGAAAAAACTTATCGACCTGGATGCACTGAGAAAATTCCGCGAAAATGCTTTGAATCCTGAACATCCGGTAACAAGAGGTACAGCACAGAATCCGGATATTTTCTTCCAGGCAAAAGAGTCAATAAATAAGTTCTATGAACCTGTTCCGGATATCGTTAACTTTTATATGTCTGAAATTACAAAACTTACCGGAAGAGAATATAAACCTTTCACTTATTATGGAGCCCCGGATGCTGAGAATATCATTATTGCAATGGGTTCAATCACAGAAACTACCAAAGAAACAATAGATTATCTCAGGGCTAAAGGAGAAAAAGTTGGACTAATCAGTGTACGCCTTTATCGTCCTTTCTCTTCAAAATACTTTTTTAATGTTTTTCCGAAATCTGTTAAGAGAATAACAGTTCTTGACAGAACAAAAGAGTCAGGTTCTAACGGAGAACCTCTTTATCTTGATGTTAAAGAAATGTTTTATGACAAGATTGAAAGACCGGTGATAGTAGGTGGCCGTTACGGACTCAGTTCGAAAGATACCACACCGAGCATGGTTTTATCAGTTTTTGAGAATATGAAACTAAAAGAACCTATAAACCAGTTTAGTGTTGGGATTGTAGATGATGTCACATTCAAATCGCTTCCAATACTTCCGGAAATACATGTTGCCCTTGCGGGGACATATTCGGCAAAATTCTATGGACTGGGATCAGATGGTACTGTTGGTGCAAATAAGAACTCAATCAAGATCATTGGTGATTCCACAGATAAATACTGCCAAGCATATTTCGCATACGACTCAAAAAAATCAGGTGGTATTACAACATCCCATCTTCGTTTTGGAGATAAACCTATCGGTTCACCATATCTGGTCAACACCCCTGACTTTGTTGCATGTCATGTTCCTTCATATCTTGATAAATATGATATGTTAAAAGGGTTGAAGAAAAACGGGATCTTCCTCCTCAACTCAATCTTGGATGCTGAAGAAACAAAAAAACGTCTTCCTGATCATATGAAGAAGTACATGGCTGTTAACCATATCAACTTTTATATCATTAATGCTACTTTAATTGCGGAAGATCTCGGACTTGGAAACCGTACAAATACAATAATGCAGGCTGCTTTCTTCAAAGTAGCCAATGTAATACCTTATGAAAAAGCCGAATCAGAGATGAAGAAGGCTATCTATAAGAGTTATGGGAAAAAAGGCGAGGATGTAGTTAAAATGAACAATGCTGCTGTAGATAAAGGCAGTAATGTCGAAAAGGTTGAAATTCCGGCAGAATGGGCAGGCATAAAGGTTGAAAAGAAAACTGACACACGCAATATACCTGATTTCATACGTGAGGTCATGGAACCGATTAACTTTATGAAAGGTGATGATCTTCCTGTAAGTGCATTCGCCGGCAGAGAAGACGGAACTTTCCCCTCAGGCACTTCACAATACGAAAAACGCGGTATAGCAGTCAATGTTCCTGAGTGGCAGCCTGATGAATGTATTCAGTGCAACCAGTGTTCATATGTATGCCCTCACGCAGTTATCCGTCCCTTCCTTTTAACAGAAGACGAGTTAACAAATGCACCAGCCGGAACAAAGAGTATCAAAGGTATTCCGGGAGTTCTTAAACAATTCCAGTTCAGAATACAGGTTAGTGTTCTTGACTGTACCGGTTGCGGCAACTGCGCTGAAGTTTGCCCTTCAAAGATTAAGGCATTGATCATGAAACCACTTGGATCACAGCTTGAAGAAGTTCCACGCTGGACTTATATGCATGAAAAAGTCGGCTATAAGGATACCATTGTTGATAGATTTGTTAATGTCAAGAATAGTCAGTTTGCACAACCTTTATTTGAATTCTCCGGTGCTTGCGCTGGTTGTGGTGAAACACCTTATATTAAAGCAATCACACAGCTTTTTGGTGACAGGATGATCGTTTCCAATGCGACGGGTTGTTCCTCAATATATGGAGGCTCTGCTCCTTCTACACCTTACACATATAACAAAAACGGCCAGGGACCTGCATGGGCAAACTCATTGTTCGAAGATAACGCTGAATACGGACTGGGACTCTCTCTTGGGGCCAACAAGTTAAGAGATCGCATAGCTCTGCGTATGAGAGGAGCTCTTACTGATGGTACCTTAAGTGCTGAAACCAGAACCGTTTTTGAAGAATGGCTTAAAGGAAAAAACAATGCCGAAGCTTCAAAGGTAGCCTCAGCAAAAGTATTGGAAGCTTGCACTAAAGAAAAATCAGAGATCGCTAAAGAGATCATTGATCTGAAGCAATATCTCGTAAAAAAATCTCATTGGATCTTCGGTGGTGACGGCTGGGCATACGATATTGGTTATGGAGGACTTGATCATGTTATCGCTTCAGGAGAAGACGTAAACATACTTGTACTCGATACAGAGGTTTATTCCAACACAGGAGGTCAGGCATCAAAATCAACACCTGCTGGTGCAGTAGCTAAATTTGCCGCATCTGGTAAAAAAATCCGCAAGAAAGATCTTGGTATGATGGCTATGAGTTACGGTTATGTTTACGTCGCACAGGTTGCAATGGGTTCAAGTAATGCACAGTATCTCAAGGCTATAAAAGAGGCAGAAGCGTTCCCAGGACCATCACTTATCATTGCTTATGCCCCATGTATTAACCACGGATTAAGGGATGGAATGGGCAAAACACAGCTGGAAACCAAACATGCAGTTGAGGCAGGTTACTGGCATCTTTACAGGTTCAATCCACTACTTGAAAATGAAGGGAAGAATCCTTTCATATTAGATTCCAAAGAACCTGACTGGTCGAAATTCCAGGACTTCCTGAAGTCGGAAGTACGCTATTCATCGCTTACGAAAGCATTCCCGGGCGAAGCTGATATACTTTTCAAAGCAGCCGAGGAGAATGCAAAATGGAGATACAAATCATATCAGCGAATGGCCGCGATGGAATTTGCAACTCCTGAGAAAACGAAAACAGAATAATAATTCTTTAAATGCAAATGTTGTAGAGACACCCAAATTGGGCGTCTCTACTTCTTTAAACCAACCCATATGCTGCCTCTTCTATTTTAAATATTATTTGTACTTTTGTGCCTTGTTAAAAATTATGGGCAGGATAATAGGAATTGATTACGGGTTAAAGAGGATCGGGCTGGCTGTTACAGATCCGTTGCAGATTTTTGCCTCACCCCTGATTACGGTCAGTCCCGGAGAATTTGACAACTTTATAACAGGTTATCTTGAGACAAATGAGGTGGATGCTTTCGTTATTGGTTATCCAGTACAGATGAACAACAAGCCCAGTGAATCTGTTACATATATAAATCCTTTTATCAAAAAACTTAAAAAAACTTACCCTGAAAAGCATATATATCTTGCAGATGAAAGATTTACATCGCAAATGGCTGTCAGGACAATGATCGAGGGAGGGTTGAAGAAGAAAGACAGACAGGATAAATCAATGGTCGATAAAATAAGCGCTTCTATCATTCTTCAGTCTTTCCTTGATAACAAATCTAATAAAACAGAAAATATTAAACTGATATGACTTATCCAATTGTTGTATATGGACATTCGGTATTAAGAAAAGTCTCGGTGGAGATTAATAAAGACTATCCAGGTCTGAATCAATCGATAGAAGATCTTTTTGAAACTATGTATAACTCTGAAGGCATGGGTCTTGCTGCACCTCAGATTGGCAAATCAATCAGATTATTTGTGATTGACGGTAAACCAATGGCTGAAGACGAACCTTCTCTGGCCGACTTCAAAAAGGTGTTCATCAATGCTCATATTTCTGAAAGATGCGGCGAATTGCAGCCTATGAATGAGGGATGTTTAAGCATTCCTGGCATAAGGGAAGAAGTTATGCGCGAATCACATATAAGAATAAGCTATTATGATGAAAACTGGCAATTTTATGATGAGGTGTACGAGGGGTATAAGGCAAGAATAATTCAACACGAATACGATCATCTCCAGGGTATTCTATTCACTGATAAAGTAAATCCTCTGAAAAGGAGGCTCCTTAAAAGCAAACTGATTGCAATAAGCAAAGGAAAGTTTGAAGCCAGTTACAAGACCATACTCCCCGGCCGGAAGATAAAATAAATGCGTAGATGCAGGGTCAAAAAACCATGGATCCTTCAATCAGAATTTATTTTTAAGGTTTTGGAACGGATGAATTTAATCTGTTCAGTTTTTTCTACTTCCATTTCCAAAAGTTTTGTATAACCTCTTTCTCTCAGTCTTCTTTTACCCCGTTCAGTGATATAATACAGATTTCTGCCACCCGATATAGGAAGGCTTGCTATTAATTTATTTAAAACCATATCTTCCACATAATCATGGACGACTTCCCTAGATATGTTTTCAGGGTTAATATCATAGTAAATTTCAGATAATGATATTCTCCCCCCGGCACGGTCGAATAAATAGAGTAATATACTATCCTTTAATTCAGTAATTTCCAGAGCTTCCATTATTCAAATATTTTAATTATTCGAATATATTAATAATGCTAAGTTAAGAAAAAAAACAAATCACAAATCCTGGTATCATTATTTGTATCAAATAAGAATAATTCTGAAATCTGGTATCCGTGGCATTTTCTTCTTTCACTTGACTTCAAGAAAAAGCAGCGAGACTTTTCAATCAGGAGATGCCGCTTCTTTCACTATAATATGTGTTAATATTTCTATTTCTCTTGTTTATAAGTCTTTCCGTATTCTGTCATAATATTTCAGAATTTTGAATACGGTAGAAATAGGTTGACGGCATTTCCTTCAAATTGCTAAGCTTCATAGACGATCAGGTTCTTCTTAAATCTTACAAATCAGGAAATGCCGTTTTTTTTATAATTATTCAGAAATTGTGTCGTTATTCAAATTCCTGAAATAGTTATTTGTTATTTTTTTTGCCTTACGGCTAATTTTAGCGAGGGGCCTGACTGCAGGGGTGGAGATTCCAGCGTCGTTCACATTACAGCTACAAATGCGAATTAACAGATTTGTATAAAGAGTAGCTTGTCCCTCCAAGGAGAGGAACTTTTCAGTTTTCTTTCAACTTTAGGCACTAAAGACTCCTGGCATTCCAAACTTTTTTATATCTTTATAGAGTCTCATTAGCTGCAGACAGTGCTACATAAAGAAATTCCGTTTCTTCGTATTGGCCTGCCATTAATTTTCGGAATTATCTCAGGTCTTTATATAAAACCGGATATTGCTTTCCTGGTAATAGCCGGTATGTTAATTATTTCCGGGTTTTTATTCAGCCTTTTCTTCAATAAATACCTGACAAACCAGGTCTTCGGCTATACGCTGACATTTTCACTTTTAATCAGCGGCCTTCTTCTCTATACAAAAGAAAAAAACAATATATCAACCCTTAAACCTGAAAAGACACTCTTCGCCTGCACCCTCTCTGACTGTCCTGAAGAAAAAGAGAACAGTTACAGGTTAGTAGTTAAACTTAACAGGAAAATTGAAGGGGATAAATCTGAACCGGTTAAAGGGTCCATTATACTTTACAATAAAAAAGATTCATCCGCCAGATCACTGCTGCCCGGTGATCTGCTGATTATTAGATGTACACCAATGGAAATCGTTAATCGAGCCAATCCTTTTGAATTTGATTACAGATTTTATATGGAAAACCAGGGAATCAGATATTATGCATTTACGAATAATAAAGATCTTATAAAACACTTGATTCCTTCCAACAGGAAACTGATTCACAGAGCACTGATCGTCAGGGAGAAAATCATCCGGATGTTTAAAGAGCGGGGTATTAAAGGGGAAAGACTTGCTCTGGTAGCTGCAATCACCCTTGGACAGAAGAATATGCTGGATCCTGAACAGAAACTGAATTTTATTAAAGCAGGAGTTATGCATATTATGGCAGTATCCGGACTCCATGCTGTCATTCTGAGTTTGTTTGTTTTCAATATTCTGTTTTTTATGAAACGAAGGTTCAATACGCTCAGGATAATAATAACAATCCTGATCCTCTGGTCATTTGCATTTGTTACAGGACTCACTCCTTCAGTCCTCAGAGCAACCCTTATGTTTTCATTTCTCCAGGCAGGTAAATTATCAAAGAGACCGGCAAATGGAATAAACTCGGTGCTTGCATCAGCTGTTTTTCTTATTATTATCAGACCATCTGTAATATTCGATGCCGGATTCCTTCTTTCATATTCAGCTGTTATCTATATCATATGTTTTTACAATGACTTATACACTATTTTCAGCTTTAAAAACTGGCTCACTGACAAAATCTGGCAATCTGCGGCAATAACGATTATTGCCCAGGCTGGCACTCTTCCTCTTACAATAATGCTTTTTAACAGGTTCCCTACTTACTTCATCCTTGCTAATATCACAATTGTCCCTCTATCAAACTTGTTGATTATCACAGGGTGTCTTGTTCCCATGTTTTTCCAGGTTTATTTTCTTTCACAATTTCTGGCTATGCTTCTTAACTATCTGACTGGATTGACCGAGTTGCTGACATCCCGGGCTGCTTCACTGCCTTTTTCGACAATTGAAAATATTGGTTCGACAATACCTGAGTGTATTCTGCTTACTGTTACAATTTTCCTTTTCACCCATTTCTTTCTAAAGAAAAAAACCATCCCTGTCTTTTGTCCTGTTTTTTTCCTTATTCTTTTCGTTTTTACAGGAGCAGCCAGGGATGCTTATTCAAAAACAACAAATGAAGTAATAGTTTATAATACACCCGGATCTTCGACTATAGGAATCAGAACAGGAAAAATACTTAATCTGTTTTCCGATACATCTATGGTAGTTCCTGAAGTAAAAAGACACAGTGCCACTCTTGGACTAAGAATAAAATCAACAGTATTGAAAAATAAATATTACTGCATAAGAGCGGCGGGAAAACAGATACTTATTACCAGTTTTCTGAACAAAAAAATCATTCAGAATATTGTCCCCGATATCCTGGTTCTCACGGGTTCCAGGCCCGAAATCGAAAATGATTTAAACTTAAGGCAATTTCACGGCACGCTTATTATTTCATCCGGAGCAACTTCAGGATTTCGCATCCCTCAACAGGTTGTTCTTACCGGCATGGATTCAATCCATTTTGTAAAAAAGTCGGGGGCATTTATTAAAAGGATATAACTGGGTCTTAAATTATAATTGTAAAAATTTGAATATTAGGAATTAATTACTCCCACGCCGTGATACTCATAATTCAAGAACACCTAGTCCCTGTCTTAAAACTTCTATTTCTTCACCTGTACAATCTACAATAGTTGATGCTTCGTTTCTGCCATAACCACCATCAATGACTGTATCGGTAAAATCGTGATACTTTTNNACAGTTTTGGAATCTGATTATTTGCCTGTACGATGAAAGTAAATGGCCCCGGCAGGTTTCTTTTCAGCAGTTTAAATATTGCATTGTCCCTGATTATTGTATATTCGGAAAGCTGACTCATATCGTGGAATATCAGAGAGAGTTCAGNNTAAAACGGGCTATCTTCTCAATTGATTTTGTTGCCAGGACATCGCAGCCCATTGCATATACTGTATCGGTAGGGTAAATGATTATACCGCCATCTTCAAGGAGGTCAACTATTTGCCTTATATGCCTAGGGTTAGGATTCTCGTTATATATACGGATCAACATAATTTTTCAGAATTCCGGCAAATATAAGGAAAAGTGTCTAAAGTTTTTGTGTCCCCCTGTCCCGCCTGAAGGAGAGTTAAAAACTCATTCATTCAGAAGATACTACCCAAATATCAGAAAATTATGCCCCCTTTAGGGGGTTGGGGGCAAATAAAAAAAGGGTAAGCTCCTTATATCGCACCGCTACAACTGCCTACCCTTGCTA
>PLML01000181.1:0-996 GCA_003141525.1 Bacteroidales bacterium | reverse complement strand
CACATTTCTATTTTTACATTATATTTGTTAATCAATTAACCTGCTTTAGAATTTAATAACTTTACATCATGGAAGAAAAAGTTAATGCCTGGAAATCAAATCTTACCAACGGTCTTATATTAGGGCTTGCTGGTATTGTCTATTCTCTTATAATTTATTTTCTTAACCTCACTTTCAACAAAGCTCAGGGACCTGTTTTTTTTCTAATTCAAGTTGCTCTTCTCTTTTTCCTGCTTAAATCATACCGTGACAATTTTATGCATGGTCAGATAACTTATGGTCAGTCGGTTGGCGCAGGTGTAATCATTTACCTGTACTTTGCCATAATAATGGCCATTTTCTCATATATCCTCTATGCGGTGATCGATCCGGGATTAACAGCCAAACAACTGGCATTTGCTGAAGAGGCCATGGTGAAAAAAGGGGCTCCCCAGGCAGCTATTGATGCTGGAATGGCTATCCAGGCAAAAATTATGAAACCCGCAATAATGGCGCCTCTCAGTATTTTGGGGACCATGTTTTTTGGAGTAATTATATCACTTCTTGTAAGCATCTTCGTCAAAAAAGAAGGCAATCCTCTGATAGACACTCCGGCAAACTAAACTGAATATATTTCTGATGGATCTGTCGCTTGTNNCCCCGTTTATAATGAAGAAGAATCAATCCAGGAATTAACTGACTGGATAGTAAGGGTTTGTTGTTCACGTATACTCTCATTTGAAATTATTTTTGTGGATGATGGCAGTACTGATTCATCGTGGGATAAGATTCAGTCAATATCAGAAAAGAATCCTGCCGTTAAGGGCTTCCAGTTCAGAAGAAATTATGGAAAAGCGGCAGCCCTTCATATAGGTTTTAGTAAAGCATCCGGAGAGGTTGTCATAACAATGGATTCAGACCTGCAGGATAGCCCTGATGAGATTCCTGAACTGTTAAAGATGATCAGGAAGGACGGATATGATCTTGTATCGGGTTGGAAAAAGAAAAGATATGACC
>PLML01000229.1 GCA_003141525.1 Bacteroidales bacterium | reverse complement strand
ATTTAACGAAATAACTCTGTGTCAGTTCTTATGAATGTTATTTAACCAAAAGATTCACTTTCAGTCTGAATTCGTCATAAATGGTTTTATCTCCAAGGTTATCAAAGAAAGAACCTGATCCATAACGGATATTATATTTTGTGCGGTCTACGACAATATTCGCAAAAAACCATACTCCTTCATCTTTTTTCTGCATTGCAGCTTTAAATTCAATCGGATTTGTTATGTCTTTAATAGTAAGTGTCCCGCTTACTACCCCATTACCTTTATCGAACGGAGTACTACCTGTAATAACGAGCTTCACAATTGGGTACTTTGCAACTCCGAAAAAATCATCAGACTTCAGGTGACCTATAATCATAGTATTGTTCTCAGATTCTTTAATCGAATTCATATCGATGTTGAACTCTCCGGATACAATTTTATTATCCTGCCAGCTGAGCCAACCGGATTGCAATTTAACCGTCCCGGTATGCTGCCCGGTAACTTTTTCACCTAACCATACTAATTTTGTCAGAGATGTGTCGGCAGTTAATTTATTCTGTGCTCCGACATTTACAAGGAATAAACCCAAAATTGTCAAAAATAATAGTGCTCTTTTCATTTCAATAAATTTAGAATTTAAAAATTAAACGTCAGGATTTGTCCTTTTGTTCAATCTTAATTAAAAATTTCTAGGATTTAGTAACCCGGCTATTCTGTGAAATGATTTCAGAGCTTGTTTATATTGAGGCCTCCACTGATTTCAAATACCATACCTGTGGAGAAATTCCAATCACCCCTTGAAATTGATGCAACGGCTTTCCCTATATCTTCAGGTAATCCCCATCGCTTCTGAGGAACCAGCCCTTCACTTATAAGTTTGTCATATTTATCCTTAATTTTTGCTGTCATATCCGTTTGAATTACTCCAGGACGGACTTCGAAGACAAGAATTCCCTCATGGGAAAGTCTGTCGGCAAAAATTGTCGAAGCCATGCTTAGTCCTGATTTTGACATGCAGTATTCTGCCCTGTTTGTTGAGGATCTGACAGCTGAGACAGAAGTCATGAAAATAATAACAGGCTTATAATCTGATATTTGTTGTTTAAGCCAAACCATCTCCCTTGCAATCTTCTGTGCAAAAAAGACCGGTCCTTTGAGGTTTATATTCATAACCCTGTTGTAGCTTTCCTCGGTCATGTTTAGAACATCCTCCCAGTGAGGGGGCGATACACCGGCATTATTTATGAGAATATCTATCCGCCCGTATCTGTCAAGTATATTTGAAACGACCTCTTTCTGACAACTGGTACACGATATATCGAGACCAATCGGGAAAAACTGGGCTCCTCTATTTTCAACATCAGGACCAAGGTTTTCCATCCCTTCACTGTCTACCGAACGAGCAATTGCTGCAATATCGTATCCTTCGGCTGCTAAAGCTATTGCAACCGACCTGCCTATTCCTCTGCTGGCACCTGTAATGACAGCTACAGGTTTGTCATTCATACGTAAAGAATAAAATCAGGTTCCTCAGTAAATTCAGGGTTTAAAGGTAATGATTTGCCTGACTTTGTCAACAATCGAAGCAAATATCTTCATTATATTCTTTCCGGAATTGTCCGGATCATATATTAAGCTGTTGTACTTTCCGAAACTCTGTTCTGATCTTGCCCGGAATTTTATCAGACAAAACGACTACTACAAATGAAGGATCTCATTTATAAAATTACTTCCTGCGGAAATTCACAGATCTGGGACTAATCCATGATAATTTGAAAAGTGATCCGGCATAGTATCTTATCAATCTGCAGTAAATCAATGTGCGGGAAAAGACTTTTGGAATAAAAAACAATAGCAGTCCAATCAGTGCCATTATGCCTCCTGATATGAGGTTATTAAGTATCAGAAATGTCTGAATAAGAAATTTTTCAACCCCCGTTTTGTGCTTGCTTATATAAACATGACGGGAAATACTAACTTCGGTTTTTGTCAAAGAAGTTGTCTTAAGATTTATTCTTGAGCTTCCGCCATGATTGTGCTCAATGGTTATATCGCTGCAAAATGCGATTTCACCATCATTATCCCGTACCCTCCGGCAAAGATCGACATCCTCAAAGTACATCCAGAAATCTTCATCAAATCCATCCAGCTTATTAAATGCTTCACGCCGGATCAGTATTACGGATCCTGATACCCAATCGGGATAACTGATTGCGGATTGCGGATTTCGGATTGGCTGCGCCGAGCTCGCCTCTGGCTCGGTTGCGAATTGACGGCGCGTAAAAATCGCTCTCTGAAATCCGGTAAGATTGAACATGGAAGGAAACTGTCCGTATGAAATACTCTCTTTACCTTTTTCATTTACCTGTCTGCACGAAACTATACCTAACTCCGGATTCTGTTTTGCAGTATTTAAAAGCTTTTCAATTTCAAGTTCGGATGTTACTGTATCCGGATTAAGAAATAAGATGAAATCTCCTGAGGCAATTTTGGCTCCCAGATTACAGCCATTGGCGAAACCTCCATTAATGTCATTATAGATGAATCTGAATTTTGGAAACCGCTCTTCAATCTTATGGATTGTTTCTTCTCCTGACTTATTATCAACAACAATCACTTCTGTTTTGATGCATTTCCCTTTGAATGAGTCAAGAGCATCAAGACACTTATTAAACCGTTCCCATCCTTTGTAACAAACTATTATTATTGAGAGATCTGTCATAATACGATAAATACTTATTCTTTAAAAAGTTGCTCGTTGCTAGTTAACTTTTGTTCCTTTTCCCTTTCGCCTTTAACCTTTAACCTTTCTCCGTGATTTTACCTTTGTCCTTTTACTTTTGTCTTTTATCTTTAACGTAGTGTTTCAGCCTCCCCTTTTCCTATTCCCCCATTCTCCATTTCTCCCATTCTTCTTCTCATCCGCTGAAGCTTCAGCGGAGGTGGACTCTTCTTCCTCCATCCACTCATAAACAGGCAGTTGCGGACCCTGATTCCTGTACAATACAGCCAGTACAACACCCGAAAAGAATCCAAGCATGTGCGATTCCCAGGAAACATTTTTATATACTCCGGGAAACAGTCCCCACACCATTGATCCGTAAAGGAATACAATAAGCAGGGATAATGCTATGAGTCTGAAGTACCTGCGTATTAGACCGCTGAAAAAGAGAAATGATGCCAGGCCATAAACAAGTCCGCTTGCTCCGATATGCCAGGCAGCTCTTCCTGCAATCCAAACCAGCAATCCGGTAAGAAAATATGTCCAGATAAAAACCTTTAATGCGACTTCCGAATAAAAATAAAAAAGTGCTACTGAAAGAAAAAAAAGTGGTAAAGAATTATTGAATAAATGTGTAAAATCGGCATGAATAAACGGAGAAAATAAGATCCCCGGCAATCCCTGAGCAGTAAGAGGATAAATTCCAAAACGTGAAAGATCTATTTCAAAGAGGACTTCAACAATCTTCAACAGCCACATCATAAACACAAAAATCCCCGGAATAATCATACTCAGAAGAAGTTTCTTCCTGTAAAAGGCGCCTTCTTTCTCTATATCTGAAATATGCTCTGATACGGTCATAGATGTTGCTGGTAGTTCGTTACTCTTTATCAGTCTCTCCCAGGAAACACGATCCCGGCGGCTTTTCTTATTCTGTCGAGTGTATTAATCAGGTTAAGGCTGAACGAATGGGGAACGACATCACTCTGGAGTTTTCCATCATCAAGGCATTTCATAACTTCCATTGCTTCGAACTGATATCCCATTCCATCAGGGAGAAGTGAATATTCTTTATTTTCTTTCCCATTCAAAGCAACATTTAGCCGTTGTGACATATCGCGTTCTCGCGAAAAGAGAAGATTTCCGTTTTCGCAGAGTATATCACATCCTATACCGCCGGCAGTGCGGAAGGAGCTGTAAAGAGTTGCCATACGGCCGTCGTCATAACCGAGTATTATGCTTATTGAATCTTCTGATCCGGTCTCCGAATATGACGCTTTTGCGATGACTTCCGTAGGAACTCCGATAAAATAAAGAGCATCAATTACAGGATATATTCCAATATCCAGAAGCGAACCACCGCCTAATTCCAGATTGAATTTCCTGTCAGTTGGATTATATGGGGCCTGGAAGGAAAACCGGGCATTCAGATGAATTATTTTACCCGGCTCACCACCAAGAAGAATTTCTTTTGTTTTCCTGTAAATCGGCTGAAATGGTGGCCATAAAGCCTCCATGAGAAATATTTTTTGTTCAGAAGCCTCATTTATCATCTCTTCCACTTCGCGACTATTTAAAGCAAATGCCTTTTCACATAAAACTGCCTTTTTATTCTTCAGACACAGCAAAGTATGCTCCAAATGGTGAGAGTGTGGTGATGCAATATAAATCACATCGACTTCACTGTCCATTGCCAGTTCTTCATAACTTCCGTAGTATTTTTTAAACCCAAATTCTTCCGCGAACTGTTTTGCCCGTTCCAGGTCACGTGACCCAACCGCGTATAATTCAACATTTTCCAGCAATTTAAGTCCTTCTGTAAATTTTGCCGACATTTTCCCGGGAGCCAGAATACCCCATTTATATATCTTTTTCATGAATTAAAATATTTGTATAAATATAGGAATTTCTGGTTATTTCGTTTCTCAGGATCCACTTCCTTATATTGCCCCCCTACGCCCCTAAAGGGGGGTTAATTTCTACAGACAAATGTAATTCTTCTTAACTCTACAATTTAGTCCCCCTTTAGGGGGATGGTCGCGAAGCGGCCAGGGGGTAAAACACCCTAGTCAAAACTTCTTTATTGGAAGATGCCAGCAAAGCTGAAACATGAGTCAATATCCCAAAAATGAAAGTCAATAAAATAAATTTTAATAATCTTCAAAAAAAAATTATTTCTATCCTTCTGATTATCTGTCACTTAAAAAATTAATTAAAAAATAATTGAACTATTTTAGTACTAGGTATTGCATAGTATATATTTTTATATATATCTTTGCATTGTCATGTTACATGTATAAAACAGTAGTAAAAAATTAAAAGCACCATGAAAATCACAGTTAGCATTAATCTCGGCGGATACTCTTTCAACATCGACGAAGATGCATATGCCGAATTAAAAAGGTACCTCAAAAGTCTTGAACTTCATTTTGCAGGGGAAGAGAGTTCCTCTGAAATCCTTTCCGATATTGAGACCCGGATGGCAGAACTGTTCCGGACAAAACTTTCCAGCTATAAGCAGGTTATAAATATTGAGGATGTCAGCCAGATTATTACGGTTTTAGGAACTCTAGAAGATATTTCAGATAGAAAAGAACCGACAGCGCGCGATAAATTTTCATCGCCCGGTTATCACAGGATGTACCGCGATCCGGATCACCGGGTAATTGGTGGCGTCTGTGCAGGAATTGCCGCCTACTGGGATATTGAACTCTGGCTTGTCAGGCTGATCTTCTTTGTACTTGCAATGATGGGAATCGGTATTTTGATTTATCTCATCTTGTATATCGTTCTTCCCGAGGCAAAGACTACTGCCGAAAAAATTGCAATGAAAGGGAATCCGGTCAATATTCACAACATTAAAGATTCCGTAAAACAGGAATTTGATACTGTCAGAAAGAATATGAAGCTCTGAATGGCAGTTGATCATAAAACATTCTATTGTAAACTTTAAAAAAACATATATCATGGATTTAGAAAATAATAAAGCGCAGATGCGCAAAGGGATACTGGAGTATTGCATCCTATCGGTGTTGTCCAGGAATTCATGTTATGCAAGCGACATAATTAAAGAACTTAAGGAGGCAGAGGTAATTGTGGTTGAAGGCACTCTTTACCCGCTCCTTACAAGGCAAAAAAATGCAGGATTGCTAAGTTACCGCTGGGAAGAATCCCAGCAAGGACCTCCCCGTAAATATTATGAGCTTACCGTTGAAGGCAGAAAATACCTGGCCGATCTCGATAAATCGTGGCAGGAGCTTGTAGAATCAGTCAATCACATCAGAACCCGATAACCTATTATTAACCAATTAAATTTGACATAAATGGACAAGACAATTAATATAAATCTNNGCAATGTACAGGGCGGACATGAAACAATAGAGGATATCGAATCGCGTATAGCTGAAATATTTCAGTCGCAGAGAGGTTTGGCCGGAGTTGTTACAAGGGAAAATGTTGAAGCAATGATCACTATTATAGGCAAACCGGAAGATTTTGATCATGGTGAACCTTCGACAGGAGTACCGGTTTACACTTCTGAGAAAAGAAGAATGTACCGCAATCCCGACGATTTTATCATCAGCGGCGTTTGTAGTGGTATTGGGGCCTATCTCGATACTGATCCTGTTCTGTTCAGGATCCTGTTTATTATTTCAGCAATGTTTGGAGTAGGATTATTAGTTTATGTTGCTTTGTGGATTGCACTTCCTGTAGCACGAACAGATTCTCAAAAAAGAGAAATGTTTGGTAGCTCATATCATTCGACCAGATCACAGAACAGACAATACGATAACATTAAAATAACCGGGTCTCCACAATACAACACAGGATATAAAAGCTCATCCAGAGTTGGAAATGCCATAGACGAAATTTTAAGGGCAATTGGCAGAGTGTTCTATATCATACTTCGCATCTTCCTGATAATAATAGGTGTTGTGCTGGTACTTACGGGATTTCTTTCCATTTTATGTTTTGTAATGATCTTTGTTTTCAAATTCCCCGGAGTATTCTCAATTGATTCTTCCGGAATCAACCTTGTCAATTTCACCGATTTTCTAAACTATGTTGTTACTCCTGCATCCGTTCCATGGATAACCATACTGGCATCCATTGCCTTTATTTTACCAATGCTTGCATTTATTTACTGGGGTGTCAAAATGATATTCTGGTTCAAGGCAAGAGACGGAGTTGTCAGCTTATTTGCCCTGGTTGTCTGGGTAATGTCAATTGCTGCGCTTACTATAATCGGGTTTAATGAGGGAATCAGTTTTGCAAAGACCGCTGAAACGTCAGCAGAGATTGTATTGAAAAATTCTCCTGATACACTTTATGTAATGAGCGAAAACAAGATTGCTGACCTCAAATTCGAGAAAGATTTTACTCTGCCACATGAAGAGTATTCGGTATACATTAATGATGAAAAGAAAGAATTGTATATCCGTTCATATTTATCTGTAGACAGGTCGGATGGCAAATCAACGAGGATAGAAGTAAGAAAACGTGCAGCGGGTCGAACCGAGATGGAAGCCATGAAAAAAACAGAAGGATTGACCTATAACTACAAAGTCAACGGGGATACTCTTCATCTTGATGAATATTTCACCAGCCCTGCAGGACGTAAATGGTCAGCAGATAATGTTGGCATAAACCTTTTTATCCCTTCAGGCACTATTTTAAAATTTGAAAATAACCCCAGGATTCTTCTTCATTCTTCATTCAGAAATGAATCTGACCATTATATTGAATCCAGCTGGGAATCTGGCAATAGTTTATGGATCATGACTAATGACGGGCTTGAACAAGCTGCTGAACACTCTGTCAAACATAAATAAATCCTTGTTTTTTCATTCCTGATATTTTCAATGCAATCCGGTACCTTTTCTGGGTACCGGATTTTTTAAATCTAACTGACTTCATCCCCCGATTCGGAAACAGCGGGGGAGGTATGTCTTTTAGTATGAGTTATTAGATTTAAAATGTTTTACTGACCCGACGAAACATTTAATTGCTTTTCATATAATGCAAATGTGCATAGCGCCGAAACATCTATTTAAAAGAATTGAAAATAAATTTGAACCCCGCGCTTGCTTCTGTGTTAATATGTTATATTTATATTTGAGAATAAACTAAAACTTATGGTATGAAAAAGTCATTCCTGTTTCTTCTGGCAATTTGTATATTCATTGGAAATCCTGTAAATGGCCAGGTTGGAAAATTACTGAATAAGGTTTCAAAATCAGTTACAAACGACGCTGTAGATAAATCTGAAACGGGCTCTAAAACTACAAAACAACAACCTGAACCCAAATGTGCATGTGAACAACCTGACCAGATATTTGATCTTGGAGGAACCCTGAAACTAATGTACTCCGAAATAAATATCAGTATTAAGGACGATGGATCAATTCTTGTAAAAGACATTATTACCGGTAACTTTTATATTGTGAAAGATGGGGTCACTCAGGGTCCGATCAAAGCAGGAGATCCAAGATTAGAGGGATTTGACAACGTGAATAATAGCGATGCATCCAAGGCAACAACGTCCTGGGCCAATAACGAATACATTACTAAATCAGGTGAAAAATTCCTGATAAAATTCGGAGGAAAAAATTATGGCCCGTATGGTGAGATTAAAGAATTTAAAGTAACAAAATCGAAAGATAAATTTGCTGCTGTAGTAGTTGAAAATGTTCCTGTAAGTGAAGCCGATGGGAAGAAGATGGAAGAAGCCATAAAAAATGCGAAAACAGACCAGGAGAGAATGGATCTTTCAATGAAGTATGCACAGGAGATGCAGCAAAAGATGGCACAGGGAGGTGGGCCCATGAGTCTCGTGCCAAAACTTGTTACAAATATTCCCGGAGCAAGTTATGATCAGCTTAAATCAGTTGGCGGTACCCTCAACAGCAATGTTAAATATGACGATATCCTTTTTACAACCTATGATAAAGTTATTGACCTGTCTAATAATGTTTTACTGACTCTTAAGTCGGATGCTGCCGGTGCTAAAGATTTGTTTATAAATACAAATAACACTAAATACGCCTATTATAATTATGGCACACTCACTTTCAGTGATGGCACAAAACTGGCAGAGTTGTTTAATGTCCGATGGGTAAAGGTCAATGGACAGGCTTATCTTGCGTACATGTATTATTCTCCAAAGAAGAATGCAATCATGCAGTGTAAGATACAGTTCTAGAGCCGGGGCTTTGCGCACTTTGAGGTTTATAAAACCCTTTTAAGTGAAAATATTGCTATTTTCCTTTCTTCTTGCAGCATTCCTGAAATCCGGTTGGTCACAATCAATCGACTACCAGGAACTATTTGGTGATGACTGGAAAAAAGCCATGACTTTTGAGAAAGAAAACAGAATCTGGATAGAACCACTTCTTGTTAAAAATCATATTTCATATCCCCTTGCCATTTCAATTATTTTTCCGGAACTGGTCCGGTATTCAGCACTAAGGGATAAGATGGAAATCACTTTGCTAAAGGCACTTTATGTAAACCTGGGAGAGGATTATGCCAACTTTTCAATCGGACAGTTCCAGATGAAGCCTTCTTTTGCTGAGATGATTCGGGAGGAAGCTCCATCTGTCCTGGGGCACCGATCGGGAATAGCATTTAAAAATGTATCGGATTTTGACGATATTAAAGATTTCAGGAAATCTATTGTAACAGATCTTGAGGAGCCAAAGAGTCAGATCAATTATCTCATTGCTTTTATAAAGATTTGCCAGAAGAATTTTAGTACATGCTGGAAAGATGAACCTTCAGAAATTAAATTTCTTGCTACAGCCTACAATTTTGGTTTTGATAAGAAGGATGTTGAGATTGAAAACATGATCGATAAAAAATTCTTCAATACAAAACTCATTAAAACAGAAAATTACTCTTATGCAGATGTGTCAATTTTCTGGTATAAACAATATATATCAATATCTAATCCCGTTCGATGAAATTCAGCCCCTGTCTGTTTCGTTGAAATGCCTTCTTAAATCATAACTTGATTATTACAGTAAAATGACAATATGATGATATTAAAGTAATTCTTTTCGATTCCGATATTGTAATTATCTATCCTGAACCGGTTGGAGGAAAGTAAAAAACTCGTTCATGAAAATTCAAACTTTTGTAACTTTGATCTGTTTCTTCTTATATTAATCAACTCAACTATTATGAAACGTCGTGATTTTATCAAAACTACAGCAATTATGGCTCCTGCAATGGGCCTTTTTCCTGCCGATCTGTCCTTTATTACGAGGGAATCAGTTGCGGGAAAGCTTGAAAAGAGATCTCTTGGCAAAACAGGAGAAATGTTGTCAATGATCGGATTTGGAGGAATAGTTGTTATGAATGTAACACCTGAAGAGGCATCTTCCTCCGTTAAGATGGCGCTTGATGCAGGGGTCAATTATTTTGATATTTCACCCTCATATGGAGATGCTGAGATTAAACTGGGTCTGGCGCTGGAACCATTCCGCAAAAATGTCTTTCTTTCCTGTAAAACCGATGGACGTAATAAGGAAGATTCACGCAAAGAACTGGAGCAATCTCTTAAAAATCTCAGGACAGATCATTTTGATCTTTATCAGTTACACGCAGTTACCACACTTGCTGATGTCAAAACCATTCTGGGTAAGGGAGGTGCTATTGAAACATGTCTTGAAGCAAGGAAAGAGGGTAAGATCCGTTTCATCGGATTCTCAGCTCATTCTGTAGAAGCTGCAACGGCGCTGATAAATGGCTTCGATTTTGATACAATAATGTTCCCTTTTAATTTCTGTACTTGGTATGCAGGGAACTTTGGCCCTCAGGTACTGGCACTGGCACAGGAAAAGAAAATGGGTATTATTGCTTTAAAAGCAATGGCGAAAGGCATATGGCCCCGTGATGCCGACCATTCAAAATATCAAAAATGCTGGTACGAACCACTCACCAGTGAAGAAGAAATTCTGACGGGATTGCGTTTTACATTATCTCACCCTATAGCTGCCGCAATACCACCCGGCGAACCGGAGCTTTTCAAGATAGCACTGAATCTCAGGGATCAGATAAAACCTCTTAATAACGAAGAGATGGAAATGATTAAATCAAAAGCCTTAAAGGGGAATCCTCTATTTAAATATCCTTCACCCTTACCGGTTTAGAGCTGAATAGTTTCCTTTGTAATAAAAATGCACTACGACAAGGCATACACTTCCGTTGAGAATTTAATTGACTGCTGATTATGACAACTTGGATTCCATTTGAACTTATAGGCAGAATCGTAGAATTCAGAGTCAAGGAATGTCAACTAAAAGTGTTTGATAAAAAATGAAAAACTTATTAAAGCAAATATTTTCATTTATCCTTCCTGTAACTGTTTTGATTATAGTGCCTTTAAGCATAGAATCAAACATTTCAATACAATATATTTCAGCATTGCTGGCAGGACTTATGATTATTGCCATCGGATTATATATAATGATAATGACCATTTCCACTTTTATCAGAATCGGTAAAGGAACATTGGCTCCATGGAGTCCGACCAGAAAACTGGTTATTGCTGGAATGTACCGATATGTAAGAAATCCTATGATATTGGGAGTACTGATTGTATTGATCGGCGAATCGATATCGGTTATGTCAACAAATATTTTTATCTGGACATTGATATTCTTCATTATAAATAATATCTGGTTTCTGCTATATGAGGAACCTGACCTGAAAAAAAAGTTTGGGAAAGAATATGAAGAATATAAAAAAAATGTTTCACGATGGATACCACGACTAGAACCATTCAAATCAAGAATATCAGGATCTGACGAGGCCAATTTATCAAATTAACAGGATAAAAGCCGTCTGCATTTTTTAAAAATATTCTAGCTTTACAATAGTCTGAATTGTAACTCAAAAAAGTTATGACACATTTTAGACGAGGGTCAAATATTAAAGGAGGATTATTATTCATTATTTACTTTATTCCTGCAGTTGTTCTTTGTCAATCGCATCGGGGTAAAGTATTATCAAGCGAGACCAAATCAGGGATTGGTTTTGTGAATATTGGAATAATTGGTAAAAATGTTGGTACTGTTACTGATAAGCTTGGTAATTTCTCTATAATGCTTGACGATATTTATAACAATGATTCAATACGATTTTCAATGATCGGATATGAACCTAAATCCTTTCTTGTCAGCTACTTCAAGGAGAATTCAGTAAATACCATATACCTGAGTCCTAAATCTTATTATTTAACGGAAGCAAAAGTGTTCTATCACAGGACTAAAGAAATAACATTAGGTGGTCCGGTCATATCTGATGCTCTTAAATCGGGCTTTGAAGATAACACTTTAGGTTCCGAACTGGGTATAAAGGTCGATACGAAAGGGAAGGTGAAACTAGAAGATATAAATCTTAATATGGCCATTTGCACCTACGATTCAGTTACTTATAGACTAAACATCTACAAATCAATAGATGATGTAGAATATAAAAATATTTTGACTGAACCAATTTATATTTCCTTTACAAAGGATGAAATCAAGAATGTTATAACTTTCGATCTGAGGAAATATTCGATATTGATTGAGGGAGATGTTTTAATAACACTGGAATTGTACAAAGATTTAGGTGAGGGTCGTTTATTATTTTATAACCAGTTTTTTACTGGTTTAACCTAGCATAAAATAACAAGCGAAGGAAGATGGACTAAAGCATCCGGTGTAATAGGAATGTACCTTCATGGCCAATTAATAAAAGGGGCCCCGTTAAGAACGAGGAAACTTTAATATCCTGACTGACAAAAACCCTTTGGGAAACTTTATGCAATCCTTAGTGTACCTTTGTGATAAAAAAATTAAAAAAAATGGACGAATTTATATTGATTTTCAGACATGAAGATGGCCTCAAAGTCGCTTCTCCGGATCAAATACAAATCTGGATGAAACAAACCAGAGCCTGGATGGATGGAATTGCTGCCCGGAACAAATTATCCGATAGTGTTGAAGTTCGAAAAATTGCCAAACATTGAATTATGGAATACAATCATTCTCATAATCATGATTTTAAGTTAGGTACTGCTTTCAAGATAGGCATTACAATAAACATTATTTTCGTCATTGCAGAAGCATTGTCCGGGGTTCTTTCGAACTCAATGGCTTTAATCGCTGACGCTGGTCACAATCTCAGCGATGTTCTTGCTCTCGCATTCTCCTGGATCGCGGTTATTCTATCTCAAAGACAACCAACTCTGAAATTTACGTATGGGTTTCGCCGTTCCACCATACTTGTTGCTTTGCTTAATACAATCGTGTTACTTTTTACAGTTGGCTTTATTTTTTACGAAACTGTCCAAAGACTCCATAAGCCGGTTGAGATAAATGCAATCAGTGTAATAATTGTGGCAGCAATTGGAATAGGCATAAATGCGTTTACTGCCGGGCTGTTCATGAAAGGAAAGAAAAACGATATTAATATCCGGAGCGCTTTTGTTCATTTCGTGGCTGATGCCCTGGTATCACTGGGAGTAGTTGTCGGGGGAATAATAATGACATTTACCGGCATCCAGTGGATCGATTCACTGGTCTCTTTTGCAATTATCGCCGTTATACTCTACAGTTCTTATAATCTATTGATAGATTCAGTTAATCTGGCTCTTGATGCAGTGCCTGAAAATATTAAGATCGAGCATGTGCGAGAATATTTTTCCAACCTGCCGGAAGTGGCAGGTGTTCATGATCTGCACATATGGTCATTGGGAACTACAGATGCTGCCCTGACCGTGCATCTCACAACCTGTGTTCAAACTAATGCAAGTTTTATTAGTTTAATTCAGCGCCATCTGCATGAACAATTTAATATAGAACACTCCACTATTCAGGTTGAATATGGTAGCATGGAGGATTGCGGTAATAAGTTCTAAAATTCTCTGTGAACTTTCCGGATAGGCCTTCGCGGCAGTCTGGCCACTGCGCTAAAATAGGCCACCGGCCTATTTATTAACGCTTGTGCCCCTTTGCGGTTAAAGAATTTCTTCTTGTCTGGAACCCCGGGCACTTATAAACAAAGCACTTCGGAAAATTGTTTATATAAGCTGGATAAGTCAGATATAAAAATAAAACTAGCTTCAATGAAAAATCAGACTCTTGAAATAAAAGCAGCTCTTCAAATATTAAAACCTGTTAATGAGGTATTTGAGGCAATAATCGACCCTGTAAAAATGTCAAACTACTTCATTTCAAAAAGCAGCGGGAAAATTGAAGAAGGCAAACAAATAATATGGCAATTCCCTGAATTTGATAGGAGCTTTCCAATCCGTACTGGGAAAATTGAAGAGAACAAATACATATCTTTTTACTGGGAGATGGATGGCGTTGAACTTTTAGTAGAGATGACGCTTACTCCAAGAGGTGAAAATTCAACCCTTTTGACCGTAACGGAGAAAGGCAGGAAAAATGACGAAGCCGGTATAAAATGGCTGAGTGGAAACACGGAAGGCTGGGCCAACTTTCTTGCATGTCTCAAAGCATGGCTTGAGTATGGGATCAATTTAAGAAAGGGTGCTTTTGATTTTATTTCGGATAAAATTTTAAAGACATAACACCCTGCGTTTCTCCTTTTTCTTTTTTCCTTTTTCTTCCGTAAATAATT
>PLML01000078.1 GCA_003141525.1 Bacteroidales bacterium | reverse complement strand
TCTTTTGCTGCAGGAGCAGCATTGAGGGATAAAACCTGATAGCCTTTAGTTGCTGCAATTTTTTCAATTGCCGTATTAATAGCAGCAGTATTCTGTTCAATTGACTGTTTTAGTCCTTGTGGTTGTGTTTGATTATCAATCTTGGAGCAACTCCAGCCAAGCAAACCAAAAGCAATTCCAATGACAATAATATTCCTTTTCATAGTTTTAAATATTAATTTTACTAGTATTAATCCAGATCAAAATTAGGATCTGAAGATGAATATTTCATGAATTTTCAGGAATCCTGAAAGAAAAAGAAGTGCCTTTCATGATATCTGAATTAACCAATATCTCAATACCATGAAAATCGGCAATGGATTTTGCGATAGCAAGTCCAATCCCGGTACTTTCAACGTTATTTTCAGGCTTGGTTTTGAATCGCGAAAAGAGACTGCTCATTTGAGCTTCGGTCATTCCTTTTCCGGTATCTGTTACTGTAGCTATGAAATTATTCTCGAAAAGATTTGTTTTGACAGTTACCTCACTTTGTGGAGGAGTGTTTTTGACTGCATTATTCACCACATTATAAAACATCGAAAATATAAGTGATCTGTTGGCTTTTCTAATGAGAAAATCATTCTCAAAATCCTCATTAATAATTATTCCAGCATCTTCTGCTATTGGGTTAATTTCTGTGATAATCTCATGTAAAACCTCTTGTACTGAAAAAGATTCTTCACGTAAATATTGTTGGCTCTCAATGCGTGCAATAAGTAATAAGGAATTTACAAGGCTCTGAAGACGATGGAGAGTTTTAAGTGATTCTTCTATTTTAGTGGAAATTTCCGCATCAATATCCCTCTGTATTAGAAGATTTTCCAATTTACTTCTTAAAACTGAAATCGGCGTCATAAGCTCGTGGGATATGTTCACGGTTATTTCTTTTTCTTTCTGAAAAAGCTTATCAATATGCCTCATTAGTTCTATCAGAGCATCGTCGAGGTGATGAAAATCTGAAGTTGTTGTTCTAACAGGGGATTTATCGAAAATAGAAGGATTTGATATTCCTTTAAGCTTGTTTGTGATTAAATCAAGTGGTCGTAATAATCGGCCTGTATATTGAAGATCGGTGAGAAAGGTTATCAGAATTATGAAGACTAAAAATAATAGCATAACTTTCTTAATGTTCTCTTGAGTATGAAGTATACTGGAGAGACTTTTCCCAACCTCAAGCAAATAGGTATTTCCATCAATCTTAAATGAATAATTAAGAACGCGATATGTTATTTTTTCACCCTCGATCAACCTTTGCGAAACTTCAATATAGTTTACATCTTCTTTAAGCTCAATCCTTTCAAGACTTATAAATTCCTCTTTTAAAATATTGTAACTTCCGAAGACATTCCCGTTATCAGAAGTCATAAAAGGCTCTATTCCTATCTTAGAAATAAGAGTTATTACTTGTTCTCTCTTTTGTATCAGTTCGTTATCAACCTGAAGTAAACTTATCCTTTCAACTAAATATGGCATGAGTATAAGAAACAACAAAGTGAAGACCAGCTTTGAGGATAGGTTGAATAAGGCCAGTTTCATTCTAAGTTTTAACATATCAGCCATTTATTTTTCCAGACTTATCATGTAGCCAACGCCTCTAACGGTCTCCAGCCAGGGAGTTGGCGCATGCTCATTAAGTTTCTTTCTTAAATTCTTAATATGAACATCTATAAAATTGCTATCGTACTGGTCATCGAGAATATTTCCCCATATATGTTCATAGAGCTGATTACGGGTCAGTACCTTGTTTTTGTTAATAATAAGGTACTGCAGCAATTCATATTCTTTTTTGGTAATTATCACCTCATTGCCTCTACAAGTAATTTTCCTTGACTGTAATTCTATAACAAAATCTCCGACCTTCAGATTCTGGTTTAAAACATTGAATTTTCTTCTTGCTACAGCCTGGATGCGAGAAAAGAGTTCCATCAATGCAAAAGGCTTAGCGAGATAGTCATCTGCTCCAAGATCTAATCCCTTTACTTTATCTTCCACAGTCCCTCTGGCAGTGATAATAATAAAGGCAGTATCATTACCATGACTTCGGGCTTCAACGATCAGGTCCAGGCCATTATAATCAGGTAAACCAATATCAAGCAAGACAAAATCGTAAAGATTTACCGCGATTTTTTCAGAAGCCTCTCGACCAGTAAAAGCCAATTCACACAAAAAACCTTCCGCTTTAAGGAAAGAGGCAATTTCATTTGCCAGACTTTTTTCGTCTTCAACTATCAGCACATTCATCAGATATAGTTTAAAGGATTCTGAAAAAAGCGTTTATGAAGAAAGTAAATCCTTCAGGAGCAGGGTAATCGGAATTTGAAAATGAGGGAAGAATATAACTTGGTTCAGCCTCAATGCTGAATTTATCGTAACTGAATGTGACCGGCAGTGAAAATTCGAAATCCATTAGTCCAAATTTATAAGAATAGGATTTAATTGTACTATTAGGAATCTTTTTAAAGTGTCTGAAAGGAGGCGATGATCCTAGCTTCGTTAGGCCAGTTGTAGTTTCAATTTTGAGAAGATCACCAAAAAGAATGTTGATATTTGGATCAAAAGAGATCTTGCTTTTCCCGCTGAAAAACTCCGGGGTTTCGAAATACCTCGAATTTCTAACTTGAATATATCCATGACGATCATCTGAAATTAACTCTCCGAATGACAATTTCGTGTAAATCAATTTCCAGTCAAAACCAGTTGTGAGATTAATGAAAGCGAAATCACTGAAAAGAGTTTCCTGCAAAGATGATGGAGCCTTGTATCCGGCGATACTGGATGAGATATCAAACCAGGAATTAAAAACATGGCTATAATTTAAAGAAAGACTGTAAAATGCAGCATATGGATTTACTCCAATTATATGAGAAGCTGAGGCAGAAGCATAAAAGCTATTCTTATAACCATAAGTTACTGCTGCCGAATAAAATGGTTTGTCTCTGGAGATTGTTGATCCGAGAAAAATCATATTGCTTCCAGAACCGATACTTGAATATAAGGAATGAATAGTATAAGTTGAATCATTTTCAATGGTAGAATTCTTACCGGGTTGAACCAATGTATCTGACTGGCTAAAAGCCATAATATGAAATCCCGATGCCAGCAATGCAAACGTTAAAATTCTAATATATTTACCGCAACAGGTCATCCTTCACTGCACATGTTTATCAATGCCCGGGTCTTGCTGCTCCTGCAGGCCTCCCTATACCATTTGGGATACGCGACCCTGTGGGTCTGACAATGTCAGGCGGACGTGCCCCTCTTGCCTTACTCATATCCGGTCGTGCCGCTCTTACCTGTTTTACTGACTGGGATTCCGTGTTATTATTTACCTTATCTGCCTGATTATAATTAACTTCTTTTGTATTATGATCTTCTGCGTTATCAGTAGATTCTGTTTTATTCAGCTTCAAATTAAGTGTGTCATTCTGTTGAGATCTGGTCTGGGCAAAACTTGTGTGACCTGTAAAAATAATTAGCACAACTACAAAAAATATTTTGCCAAATTTACTCATGATATCTATCTATAAGAAAACACCATTTTTGAAAGCAATAATTCATTACATATTTTAAATCGAAATAAAACTTTTCTTAAGTTGAAAACAAAGTTAGCGAATTAATATGAAGATCAGATGAAAAGATAATATCCAAAGACACTATAGCTCACCTGAAGAACCATATAATATTTGTCTTGGATATGTCTTCCCAAATACTTTTAATCAAATTCATTGGGGCATGATCTAATCAAAGATATCAAGACTCAAATGCCAGGAATGTTTTAATTTAGCAGGTTGATTAACACTCTGTGTATAAAAATATGTTAATTCGTTCATTTCTGTCATATCTATAAGCTTAAATCCATACTTTTCTAAAAGTTCTGAGACATCTTTTTTATCCATATAGTGATCTGTCCTCGAATCTAGAAAATTATTGAATCTGGTTGATAATCCTAAGAGAAATTCACTACCATTAAGAGTTTTACTTTCAGAAAAGCATCCTATGAAATTGACGTTGGGAGGTAAAATATGAGTGAGAGTTTGTAAAAATGTATCGAGATCTTTTATTAAATTCAATTTTTTAAGATTTAGTAATGTTCTGACATTTCTTAAATCAATTTCTTCATAATAATAATGGTTATTTGGAGAAAGTATCAATAAATCAGGCTCTTTAGACAGATTAAATCTTTTTAGGTAATGAAAAAAGTTTTTACCACCTTCTGCAGTCAAATAAAAGTTGTCAGAGGTAAAATTGGGATTTCGATAGGGAATCATTTCCATGTTATAGTTAGTCTCGTAAATATTTTCAATATTGAATTAAAGATTAATTGGAAATGAAATATTTCCCAGGCATTTTCTATAGTATTTTTCTGCATATTTATCAAATCCTTGAAATCTAAACTTTAAAATATCAATAAGTTATTAACTTTAACATTCTAATTACCAACAAATTAGCACATTCGAAAGGATCAGCCAATTAATATGCTGATATATAATCACTTAAGATAATCTGGAACTAATGCAAATGCGATAAAAAAGGTTATCAAACGACTTAAGGTGTATCAGTTCTTCAATCATCGAAAACAATAGTATTGTAGAAACATATTTGCCAATTAACAGTATTATCAGTATTATTACTTCGATCTAATTATTTGCCACTATGATAGGTCCCTTAAACTAATTGCTTATCCGGGAAACTAGTTTTGATATAAAGCATTATTGAAACTTAAGATGAATAGTTAATAGAATTGGTAAGGAATATCTTAGAATTATGAATAGTAATACAGGCAAATGGATTATACTTATTGGAATTTGTTTAATCCTGATAGGTATTGTAATTTATTTCTTTCATGATAAACTACACTGGATAGGTCATCTGCCCGGAGATATAAATATAGAAAAGAAAAACTTCAGGTTCTATTTTCCAATGACAACCATGATCATAATTAGCATCCTTGTTTCACTATTCATTCATTTTATCAGAAAATTTTTCTTGTAATACAGCGAGACGAATCAGATAAAAAATAAGTTGTGTGAACTAAATATGGCATGCATTAAATTTCGGATATAATTCATCCAGGAACTTTGCTTCTCATCAGTTTTCGTTCAAAGTGTTTTTATTTGCCATCTTTATCATAAAGCCATTCCCAAACATCGCCATCTTCCTTGTCCCATACATTTCCTAAAAGTCTGAATCCATTTCTCTGCAGAATTTTAGTGGAATAATTGTGCTCAACCAGGGTTCTGGCGGTGATAATTAATTTTGGATCTGTCCGTTGAGCAAGAAGCACAAGTTGCCTGCAGATTTTATTTATGCAGAATTATCTTCTTTAGTGTGTATGCATCCATGATACTTTAGTCAGTTATGCTGTACTGACCCGTATAGCAATCCAGCCGATTGTCATTTTGATTAATTGCCTTTCGAAGAAGTATCGTTCATGTAATTGTTATTATCCTCCTCTTTGGTCTTGCTGAATTCCAACTTACCAAATTTATACATAAAACTAATCCCGAAAGATCGCAGCGGCATCATACGAGTATTTGTTGATGTATAACTTTCTGTAGAGATGGTACTGACTTGTCTTACGTATTTGCTAAAAGGATTTGTTGCTATGAATCCAAAGCTAGCTTTTTTATCCCAAAACATTTTTCTTAAAGCAAAAGTGTAAATAAAAAACTGCGGACTCTTACCCTGTATATTTTGTGTTGCTGAACTATAGAAACCAAATAACTCAAATACCAGATCTTTAGGCAGCTGGTAAGTTGCGTTCAGGTTAAGCCTTGCCCTAAACCCTGTTGATTGGTTGCCGGTGCTTAGATTGCTTACAGTATATCTTTGGGTAACCATTAGATTACCGCGCATGTTTAATTTGGTCGTTATCGGGTAGGAACCTGATATGCTAATTCCCGAATTGTATTCTTTTCCAATATTCTGATTACTGGAAACTGATACATTTGTATAAGTTGAATCACCTATCAGGTAAGAAGGGTAAAATGTGGTCACCTGTTTGACATCCTGGGTGTTGATACGCTCTATTAATGATAAATAAATATTTCCTCCCTTTTTAAACGTACTGCTATAGCCTAATTCAAAGTTATTCCCAATTTCAGGTTTCAATAATGGATTGCCTGTTGTAATATTATACGGGTCACTTAAATTTATAAATGGATTTAATTCTCTATAATCAGGGCGTTCTATGCGTTTGCTGTATGCCAGTTTCAGTGATTGGGTCTTATTGAAATTGTGAGACAGAACAATGGAAGGTACAAATGTACCATATGACGGTATTGAAGTATTAGATAAATCAATCTTAACATCAGTATATTCATATCTTGCTCCTGCTTTAACATTAAGCCAATTAACCAATTTAAAGTTAGTAGAAAGATATCCTGCATAAACCTTCATCTTGTAATTCAAGCTATAGGATTGTAATGCATCGCTTACATACTGATCAATGGAAGGGTCGAAAACACTTACATTGGCTATGCTGGTAATATTCTCGTTTACCATCTTTGCGCCTGTCTCTATTAAGAAGTTTTTATTTACAGGATGTGCATAATCAATTGACAAGTTTATCTCATTATCAGTTCCTGGATTAGTGCTTAATGATCCGGAAAAAGGAATCGCTTGTCCTTTATATGATTGCGACTGAATATAATTACTATAAGGTTTTCCATTGCTTGCATTATACGCTATATCCAACTCCTGTCCTTCATTTTTGAACTTCTTTTTGTAATCGAGGCTATAGTCAATAGATCCAATCCGGGAACGACTGTCTGAATTGCGGAAAGTAAATATATCTGAGATTGGATTTGATGAATAATCACTTGTTATTTCTTCCTGATTTGTGAGTCCCTTGTTACTGTTGCCAAACTGATTGTAGCCCATAGAGCCGGTAATAATATCATTTTTAGTAATATTCCAGTCAAAACCAACACCTGAACGGAAGCCATTTCTTTCAAAATCAGTATTACTTGTCTGCATTAAGTTAGTAATTGTTTTTGCGGAAGTGTCTCTCGCAAAACGGTTTTGAGAATATGGCAACTGTGATTTTAATGCTGCATTGCCGCTAAAAAAAGCATTGACGCCAAAATTATTATGTCTTATGTTCAGATTCATCGAGCCATTCTCCAATCTTGAACCTGCTGATAGATTTATATTCCCATTTACTCCCTGCATCTTATTGTCATAAAGAATAATATTGATAATTCCTCCTGTACCTTGTGAATCATACTTGGCTCCGGGATTAGTAATCGCCTCCACACTTTTAATCTGACTGGCAGGAATAGCTGCCAGTGCATCAGCCAGACTGTTTCCAAAAACACTGGAGGGTTTACCGTTGATCAGAAAGCGAATATTGGAATTACCCTGTAATTCTACATTTCCGTCTATATCAACTGTCACCTGAGGCACCTTTTTAAGAACATCGATAGCTGCTCCTCCCTGCGAAGTAATATCATTAGAAACATTGTATACAATTTTATCAATTTTGTTTTCAATAACAGGCTTATCACCAACTATTGTCACACTTTGAAGACTCTGCATCGAGGGAGAAATAAAAACAGTTCCCAATGAAACTGAACGTTTATCGCCGGTCAGGATGATATTGTCTAATATTATCTTTTCATAACCAATAAACTCGATTTTTATCATGTAAGTGTCAAAAGGAACATTAGATATTCCAAATGCCCCTTTCATATCAGCCACACTTCCGTTTATTACCTTTCCTGTTTGTTTGCTTATTAAGGTAATTGTTGCATATTCCAGCGGTCCATTAGTGGATTTATCAAATACTTTACCAGATATTGTACCATTTGGTTTTAATTGAGCGCTTACAACGACGCAAAAGAAAATTTGAATTATTACAACAAAAATAAAAGGTCTCATATAGGATGAATTCATAATGAACAAATTTTTTTTGAATAATTTACCTTTTAAAAAAAAGGTTTAAAAAAATACTGCGCAAAAGAATGAAAAGAAATTGAAGATAGCTTAACAAGAATGTTAAATAACATTAATTGTAATGTTAATTATTATTAACAATCCGGCCAGTTTGAAAATGAATATCGTACGGGTTTGTTCAACTAATTCTTACCATTTCAGAGATAGTCCAATCTGATTTCCATCCTGAATAAACGTAAGTTCTGATTTATTTTTTGATTTTGATGGTAAAGAATTATCCAGTCCAGGATGTGTTTTATTATAATGATTTACTACTTGCTTGCCGCATAAATATCCTATAATTCCGCCGACGAAAACATCAGATGCCCAGTGTTCATGTTCGGTCAATCTTGATATTCCAACTAATGTAGCTGCTGAATAGCAGATAACCGGAATTGCTTTTATATCCTTATACTGCGTTGCGAATACGGTAGCTATTGAAAATGCTGTTGCAGTATGACCCGAAGGAAAGGCATCAAAAGAGGAAACCGGTTTTCTGTTTGCTAAGTCCTGGTCCCACGCTGCAAATGGGCCATACCATGCACCTCCTTCAGATTTGCTGAAAGTATAATCAGCCATTGGTCTCTCTCTGCCGGTAAGTATTTTTATAATGTTAACCCAGACGCCTGAGGTAATCATGGCCTGTGTTGCCAGCAAACTTGTCTGAACTCCCTTTTCATTTTTGCATACAGCACTAAGTGCCCCGGTTGCGATAACTGAATAAACACCCCAATTGCCACCAAAGTTAGTTATAAGAGGAGAAGTTTTGTTTACCCAGTTGTGTTCCTGTTTCTGAACTCGTGCCCACTCGTCTATTTCACCATCAAAATGAAATAGCACAACAGTGATACCAATTGCAGCGCCAGTCATTAACCATTGTTTTCCTCCAAGTCTGAAAGGTGAGGTTATCTGCTCTTCAAAGTCCTTTGCCAAGGAGGGGAAATATCCTTTTGATGAGCGGAAGGAAAAAATACTGTCAGACCGGTAGAAATTGGCGGATGATTTTTGACAGATATCCTTATTTTGATTCGTTTCTGAAAAAATCCCGGGATGAGTATTGACAGAATCCGGAATCAACAAATTATCCGAGTAAAGCATGCTATTGAAACAGAAGGAAACTATTCCCCACATTATGACGTTGTTTAAAATCCATAGTATTTTTTTATGCGAAATACAATTAGAAAGGGTTTTTTTCATTTTGCATGGATACATAAATATATAGCAGTTTGCAATAGTATAAATACTTTCTGTCGTAAATCTGAATTTAACAATTCTTATGGTCTGCCTGACTTGGAGTAATTTGAATTCTTTATGTCTCCTTAGTGTTAACTTTTGGTCTTGGGTGGGCAATTTTTACACAATTCTTCCTGAAGTCAAAACTGTTCATTTTGTGAACGGAATCGTTATGACATCTTAAACAGTCTTCTTCTTTTGGGATAAAGGCTTTTGTAATGAATGCTCCTTTATGGCAGGCTTCACATGTCACCCCCTCCTCTTTCCTATAGGTAGAAGCAAAGAATGATGAATCGAGTCCACCTCCAGTAACATGGCATTTTAAACAAACCGGACTTTCCTGAGGATTTTCTTTCACATTAGCTTTTTTTGCATAACGAACTGCCTTTTCAGTGACAAGGATTTTAAAAGCATTTGAATGGGGGCTGTTTTTCATTATGTCATACTGGAACCCCATTTTTTCATTATTATGGCAGACTGAAGCACATTTTTCCATTCCAATATAATGATATTTTACTATTTCCTGTACAAAAATACCCTCACTGTCAGGCAGCAATCGTGTGAATCTTTCATCAGTAAGCGTTATCTGATTGGATTGAATCAGTCCGGTTAATATAATCGGACCTAAAACTACCGATAGTATGAATACCGGAATCTTTTTATTTGTTTTCACACAATTAAATTAGTGATATGACAAATATAATATTTTCAGTTAAAGATAATTCTAAATTAGTTTGTTCATTTGGCTCCGCCGGGCTCCGGTCCTTTTGTTTCAGAAGGGTTGATTCAATGTTCCGGTATTAAATTGAGTTAAAGCCTTTAAAAAAACCTGAATTATGGATACTTTCTATCCGCCCATCATAAACTAACTTTCCACGTGATAATCCGGATAAGGTCGCCCTTGCTGACCCGTCAGAATTTATTGTCATATCAACATCATAAATTCCGATATCTGTTACAACAGTGAAGCGAATATAAAAATTAAGGTTTTTAAGATTCTTTACTACTTTCAATCCTCTTATACTTCCTTCTGCAGTAGCTCCGCCAACTCCATTGTACCCAAAATTACTGCTAGATCCGGTTTGAATAACTGCGTTTGAAACATCGACTTTGATAAAATTCAGATCTGACAACACCGGTATCCTGCTACCATATTCATTCTGGAGGAAGTCCGCTTTGAGTATGAAGGTCTTACTTTGAATTAAAGTGTCCAATACCTGAAAATTGAAATACCGTTTTTCCCTTTTTGCTTCTTTTTTCTCCTGTCTTGACAATTTTACATCCTGTGAACTTACGCTGAAAGGAATCAAAAACAATCCGAATATCAGGATCAAATTTTCCAGCTTTAAAAATGAAGTTTTCATAGCATACAGATTAAATGATTCCCTGTAGTCTGTCAAATAATATGCCATGATAAGTTATTAATCTTTAATAATCCCAATTCGATTCGCTTTTGCCATCAAGATTCCAGGCACCCTCGGTTTGATAAGAAGATGCAGCCACTCCCCACTTAAAACCGGTGCCAAAGTCAGATTTCAGCAAATCTCCTTCAGGCCTGTACATGAAATGACCGGACGCGCTCAGACATCTGCTGAACAATAGACCTGTGCCGGCAATTGTTGTATTTTTAATCCAGTCTCTTCTTTTCATTTCACTTTATCAAGTACACAGGTTAAATTAAGTCTGATAATTTTGGAATAAATATCAGGCCACCAACAACTATAGCAACAATTGCGGCAATCAGCACTGCGGCTGCACTATAATCTTTTGCTCTCATGATCATCTCATTCCATTCGGGATTAATAAGATCAGCTAATGATTCAAGGGAAGAATTCAACAATTCTGTAAGGAATACAATACCAATAACAATTACCAGCAGGGACCATTCATAATGATCGAGCTTCATGATTATTCCCGTTATGATTACCACTATTGCAACGAGAAGATGAATTCTGGAATTATGTTCATTCTTTAAAAGCGACAATAAACCGTTCAGTGCAAATCGGAAACTTCCAAATCTGGATTTCAGTGAAAATTTATTCGGGTTCATGCATGTATAGCTTGAAAAATTATTTAATCTTTAATACACCTGACACTAAATCCATATTTTTTATTTTTGTGGTCCATAATGAATTCAGCATCATTGAAATATAGGCCGGTATACCAATAATCATCATTGTTTACTTCCGTGGCTGACCAGAAGCTTGCATAAGATAAAACGGAAGCATAAGTACCTTCAAAATATCTTATTCCTGCTCCCAGAGCCGTAAAACCACTGCTGTTATCTGCTCCCTTGTTAGGCGAAAGCCAGTGTGCTGTGCCTGCTTCTTTTAGTTTACCTCCTGCTGTAAGGGAATCACTAAGAAAATCCCTCAGTGCCTCCCACTCTTCCTTTTCAGGAACATGCCACCCGGCAGGACAAAGTTTCCCGGTGCTTAATGTATAACCATTGTATAAAGCACCATAGATGTCTTTGAATGATGACACATCATTATTATACCAGCAATAACCAGGCGCTGTCAGGTCAGCCCATGCAGTATCATCTGTAATCAACGGTATATCAGTTCCATCGTTAAATCTGGTGGTTTTCAGGTTCGCAGCCATCCATACCTGGCTGCCTATTTTTACTGTTTTATAAGTATTTCCTTCTATATCAGACAATGGAGCTTCAGGCTTATTTTCTTTCCTGCAACAGTTGAAAATCAATACAAAAGCTGCCAGTTTTAATATAAAAGTTGAAATCTTATTTTTCATTTAAGCAACAAATATTAATACTGCTTACAACTTCACAATATCCGACAGAAACTTATCTGTTTCTCGTTCAACCCCCAGCCAGTCTTTTGATCTGATGTATGATGCAATCACATGCGCGCCTGCTTCAGGAAAGGCTATCTTTTGTTTTAGTCCTGCCGGAGTGCTAAGCTCTTCATACATTTTTAACATAGCTGGTACAGAAACAGTGTTGTCCTGCTCTTTCTCATTTTTGTAGTAATAGCCAAGGAAAACAGGACATTTTATTTTAGAAAAGACTTCTGGTTTCATTGTATTTGAAACGAGATTCTGAAGAGCTACTAAAGCTTCAATACGGTAGTTAAGTTGCCAGTAATTAGCATGGACTTTGCTCTCTGAGTCAAATTTTTTCAGATGTCCACCTGAAAAAAGTCTGGCGATCTGCAACCCCCAGGGTTTATCAAGAATCATAGCAGTTGCATCAAAAAGTTTCACACATGGAGAATAAAGTACAATTGCTTTGATTTCAGGATGACGGGAAGCCAGGTAAAGTGTCAGTGCGCCTCCTGCTGAAGTTCCTATTACCACCACTTCGTCACCAAGGTTCTTTGCTATTGCAAAAGCTTTTTCAGTAGAGGCTTCATATGCTCCGGCTGTAAGATTGATCATTGTGCTGTCACCCTTTTCGATACCATGTTCAGCCAATCTGGAAAGATAAAGATTGGCATTATACTTTTTTGCAAGGTCCTTATGAACGGGATCACCTTCAGCCTGGCTGGCAGAGAAGCCGTGGAGGTAAAGAAAGGCAATTTTCGTCTTCTCTTTTTTAGATGAATCAGCCCATATTATCCTTGCCTGGTTATCAGGTTTAATGCCCTTTACATCTTTTTCACCCTGATTAATATTATTTTCCAGGTCAGTAAGTGAGGCAGGAAGATTAAACTCATATATTTTAAAATCAGGCTTTGATGGTTTAGGTCCGGCAGAGTAAACTATGACGAGTGCCAGAATAAATCCTGCCAGCCATTTTCCAAATGTTTTCATATTATCGTTTTAAGCAGTAATAAAATTATGAAAGTTAGGATTACAAAGCAAATATAATCCCAGACTTATAACTTACTGAAATAACTCTGATAAAATTAAATATTCAATTAGAATTTTGGATTGAATATGTATGTTTGTCTGGCTGTTTCATTTTTTTCAGAGATTCAATGCGTTTCCTGATTGATTCAGTATAATCTGTATCGTACTTATCCCTGGAATTCTTTAGTTTATTGAGATACAACTCATAATAACGGATAGCTTTAGGAATGTTTTTTAACTTTTCGTCATAAAGATTTGCAACGATCATATATATATTATTATCAGATCTGAATTCCTGGCTTTTAAGATATGCATTAATTGACTCAGAATACTGGTTGTCGGATTTTAATATTTCAGCAAGAAGAATATAGTTTAATCCTAACTGGTAACCTAAGGGGGTTAACAATTTTATAATATTCCTATAGTAATAAGCGCTACTCTTCAGGTCGTTTAGCAACATATAATTCTGAGCCAGGTTTCCCGACACCTCGTAATCTGAAGTATCTTTTTTGTAAGCTTTTAGCAGATACTCAACTGCTTCTTTTGGCTGATGATTAATTGCAAATCCTATTCCTGCTCTCTTCAGGTTGAGAACAGAGGAATCACCGGAACTTATTATCTTCAGATAATCATCTAGCGCCATTTTATAATTAAAAATAGTAAAATTGATAGCGGCCCTTCGTGCATAAAGGTCCATATCTGCTGGATCAATTGCTATCCCTTTTGTCAGTAACTGTAATGCGGTATCAGCACTGGTTGTTCCGGCATAAAGATATGCCAGGTTTTTGATAGCATTTATGTTTTTTTTATTGAGTGTTAATGACCGGTTAAACATATCAATCGCATTTTCGAAATCTCCTTTTTTGAGGTATGCGAAACCAATTTTATCAGAAAATACATAATTGAAGTAATCCTGTTTATAGAACCGGTAGTATATTTTAATTGATTCATCATATTTCCCTTCTTGCATATATATGCTTGTCAGATAATATGCGTATGGCCAGTTCATGGAGTCAGCAGCGCACAGTTTCAGGAGAAGTGGTTTGGCACGGGTTATCTTTCCTTTGTTAATATAGCTTTTTGCAACTGTAAAATTGTAGTTGTCGTTATCGGGTGAGATGGTTGCTGCCTTTAAAAAACACTCAAGTGATTTATCATCTGATAAAAGATTCTGGTAAGCAATGCCCTGTTTGTAATAAATTTCGGAATTAAGCGTATCGTTAGCAAGAATTTGATTACAGGTGTCAATGGCTTTTTTGAAATCCCCTTTGATAAGCATCATATCAATCTTAGAATTGTCAGGTTTATTCTGTGCCAGCCCCGGAAGTGAAATAAAAAAAACAAAGTGAATAAATATTAAGCCAATCCTTTTCATAATTTAAATTTAAACGTTAACAAACTATTATTTAAAGATGATCTCTTAAATCATTTACGTTGAGTCAGAAATTTAATATAAATATATAACGAATACAATGAATTATTTAAGTATCTAGATGGAGGTCTCGAGCTTGGTTTTAATATCGTCATATGAGAGATCATATATGTTTTTCCTGTCATCAATCGCCATACATGCAATTATTCCTGCACTTTGGCCCAGGATCATGAATACCGGCTCCATTCTGATTGAGCCAAAAGCAATATGGGAACTTGATACACAAACTGTGACAAGGAGATTCGTACAATCTTCCCGTTTAGGTAAAATTGAACCCAAATCGATCTGATATGGTTTTTCAGGTGAAACCCCAATATCGCCTTCGTTCTGCACAAATCCTTCAGGAGTGACATATATCTGAACATTGTGAGAATCCATTGTATACGAACCCATTCCTATTGACCGTGGGACAGTCCTTTTGCCAAGAACTTCATTCTCCGTGATTACATATTCCCCTAACATACGACGCGATTCTCTTACATAAATATTATACGGCCAGTTTCCGTTATCTTTAAACTCATCCTTTGCCAGTTATATGCGGAAGAAGTCCACTTGAGGAGTCCCCCGGGATTTTGTAGGGATCAACTTTATCCTTGAAATAATGGCCATGATGGGAAACACCTTTCTGACCACCGTTCCAATGTTCATTATAAGTATCTGAAGCTTCACGACCAATAGTATATTTTACTCCGGCTGATGCCATGAGATCTCCCTCATAGGTGGCATCAATAAAAACATTTGTTGTTTCATGCGATAACTTTGAGGCATTTTAAAACAAGATTTCTTAATATTTAGCTTATCTATTCATAAAAAACATCTGCGAAGTGGTCCTTCTAAATTTTTTTAGAGTCATTCCTTCGCATCATAAAATCCCAGGTTTCTCATTTACATTTTGTTGGGGAAAATATGGTTGTCAAAACAAATCCTAAACCCAGAAGAGATCAACGTTACTAACGTTATTAATTATGATGCTTATAACCCATAGGATAGTCATCATAATCTATATTAGCGATAAACCCTGAAAAAAGACTTGAAGGAAACTCATAGAGGCTATTGTTAGTCAAAAAGAAGCGCCACTGCTGCAGCTCCTGTTCCTGCATGAGCTCCAAGAACTGGAGAAATATTGACAACAAAGACGGGTTTTTTATTAGTTAGTATTTCCATTTTGTTTGAATACCATTGGGCCGCATCATTGTTATTTGCATGAAGAACAATATAGTTCCATATTTTTTCGCCATGATATATTTTTGTGATATGCTTCATCACTTTTGCCATATTTGCCTTCTGGCTGAAAGTCTTATCAAAAAGAATTGCTTTCCCTGTTTCATCGATAGAAACGATTGGATTTATATTAAGTATCCGTGCTAATAATCCCCTTATAATAGATACCCGTCCACTTCTGACAAGATATTTTATTGTCCTGACACTAACGAATAAATGTGCATTATGTGTCCACCTTTTTGCCATATGAACCACCTGATCATGAGAATATCCCGCTTCGATGGCTTGTGCTGTTCTTAGAATGATGAGTCCTAGGGCGCCTGAGATATTTTTAGAATTGATTACAGAAATAGGTTTGTTGAATTCCTTGCTTATTGCCTGTGCAGCTTTTTGACTGCTGTTAAATGTTCCGCTTAACTTGTCACTTAAGTGGATAGCAATTATTGAATCGTAATGAGAAGCCAGATGAGAATACAGGTTTATAAAGCTCTTTTCGTTGACCTGTGAAGATTTAGGATAATCTTTACTCTCTTTTAAAAGAGTATAAAACTGTTCAGGCTGAATGGTAATTTTATCGAGATAATGATTCTCACCAAAGTTAACATTAATCGGCAACAGGTTTATCTGATAGTTATCCATTACATTCTGAGCAAGGTCACATGTTGAGTCTGTGACCAATGCTATCTTCCATTTTCTGTTATAGACAACCTGACTTTGTCTGATCATATCGTCGGCTTTCTGGAATGCCAGAGTCCCGGTGTTTCTGAGTTCATAGAAAAGTCCGGCCGGGTTATTGGTATGCAGATGTAAACGCCTCATCTTATCAGAACCTGCTACAACTATGGAGTCTCCGAATTTCTCAAGAATGGGCAATAATGATTTATTATCAATTGAACTGTTTTTTATAAGTGCTTCTGTACAGTATCTGAAGTGGACTTTCTCAGGGATCGACTCTTCTTTCTTTTCAAACAACGCAGTTTCTGCTTTGACCTGGATAAGGTCCTTCAGATTCCGGTTTGTAATAAAATCGATAATCCCTTCGACAAAAAACACAAAACCCCGTGCCCCTGCATCAACAACATTTGCTTTTGTCAGCACAGCAAGTTTTGATTTGGTTGCTATCAGCGATTTATTCAGAACGTGGACAGAACTAATAAAAAGCTGGTTAAAGTCTGTTATCCTGTTCCTGTTGTCGTAGATATAATTTGCCCAGTCTTTGATCACGGTAAGCATCGTTCCTTCAACCGGATTAGCTACTGCCTCATAGATATAACGCACAGAATTCTTTATGCTTTCGGCAAATTGCTTTATTGTAATTGTTTTAAAATTACCGGTCTCGGTGCTCATCCCGTAAAGGAATTGGGCAAAAATAATTCCGGAATTTCCACGTGCATTTACAAGTGTTGTTTCTGCAATCCTGTCTGCAGTAACCTTATAAGACCTGTGCGGGTGAATTGAATCTACAACCGCGCGGATAGTAGAAGCCAGATTAGTTCCGGTATCACCATCGTTCACAGGGAATACATTAATTTTATTAAGCTCGACCTGATGTTCAATAACTTTTCTGGCGCCTGCAATAAAAGTATAATATAGTCGTCTGCCATCCATCTCTTTTACTGGAACCAGGGTCTCTAATGTCATATACAGCTAGTTTACAATTGAAATGCAAAGGTAAGAATTATAATGTTTGTTATAAACAAAACTGCTTTTTGCGATGTAAACAGGAAATAGCCAAAAATGTTCCATTTGCAGGCCATTCTTTCGATATTCCGAGTGTCCAGATGGCAGGCCATGCAAGGCAGGCAGGATCTGTTTTCTGAGCGTAGATATTTCCTGAAAAAAAGATCATTGTCAGAAGGGATGATTTAATTTTATTTGGATTCATCATAATTACAGTAATATAAATCTACAATTTTTAAAAACTTGAAACACTAATTATAAGTCCCAGATATGGTTTTTGATTGTAAATCCATAATGATCTGCTCTTATCAATAAGGTTGTCGAAACCGACTGCTAACCCAATTGATATTTTATTTATTGAAATGAAACCTGCAAACCCTTTTTGAAAAATCATTGCATCATACTCCTGGCTGACTATATTATTAGTGACAGTTGGATTAACCGGAGATGATCCTATACCTGCAAAGAGACCAATATCAAAACCAATCTGTCTGATAAATGACTTCTCTTCATGAAAGGGATGAACAGGAGATACTATATTATAAAAATCTTTTCGGAAACCCAAGTAAACTGCGACATCTAAATCAGCACTAAACTGGTTTGGAACGTCATCCCTGGAATGCCTCGATTTAAATATAATTGATGTTAAGTCAATGTCAAAAGAATTATTTGTAAAGGAGCTCCTGTAGAAATAACTGTCTTTTTTGATCCTGCTGACCCTGGTACTCAGGGAGGTGGAAGTATTTGGGAATTCACTCTTCCCATCAGAAGTGACCGGATACACAATAATTGAATCTTCAGTGACCTCAGCATAAACACGTGAAGGGGCAGCTCCCTGGACTTTTAACTTATAAAAGCCGGATTCAAAATCATGCCGTGAAAGTTTTCCGAGTGATGCACAACTAACTGACAATAAAACAACTAACCCAAAAACTAAAATTATGCTTCTGCTCATTCCTGGTTAATGATGAATTTTTTTTCTTATTAAAGATACGAATTGTATGAATTTGATATTTAAAGGAGTCTAAAATTCAGAATTTTAGTCCTGACTTATTTGCTCAAATTACTCTTTCCCTGGCGAAATCATGGTCATCATAGGTTTTGGATATCGTGATTCCAGAAGCTCTAACATGAAAACTGCCAGTACAGCAATTTCTTAGACTAACGCACGATTCAATGCCGTGTTGTCATCCGATCTTAAATCTCTTCCGAACCAGAATATATTTATTTTCATATTCTGCAACAAAAAAGTTTGTTATTAACCCATATCGAAATTCATAATTATGTTATAAACCCTTTCTTTTGTTTCTTCAGGAGTTGGATTGAGCTCTTCAGTGGTAAATTTACCATTTTTTATGTCGATTCTTTCAAAAACCATCAGGTACAGATCAAATATGATCTCAAGACTTAACTGATAGCGTGGTTCCAGCAGAGGTCTGATTTCTTTAATAATATCATAGGTCTGCCGGCGATATTCGTCAGCCAGCGAATAATAGTGTTTTATAAGGTTCCGGAAATTATTATTAACAGCCTTCCCATTTGCGAATTCCCGAAGGGCCTTCCGGCTCAGGTTTTTTTTAATAATCAGATCATCTGCAAAATAGTTTAGGTTGTTTAACTGATCTTTCTGAAAATCCCTGATAATATGAACCAGGTAACTGAATATGGCACATGGTGTGGCAGCCCATTTTACATCAAACGTAGACGCCTCATACCTGCCATTTATTGCCCGGAGCCCGTTCAAATGAACAAAGATTGAGGCCGGAGCGACCGATGCTCCGCCTGCATATTCAAGAAAAGCATTCATAGTTGGAAATCCGTCATTATTAATATCGTAAATCATTGATTTCGCAAAATCTTCCATCGGCCATAATGGGATCCTGAATTTTTCTATTGTTTCTTTAAGCTCTCCCTGCAGTGGATTGCATTCGTCTGAGATTATGACCATTTTAAGCCACTCTTCAACATTGGCAACAAATTCCTTCCTTTCCTCAGGTTCAATCAGTTTGTTTTTTGCCTTATAGTTGTCAATCAGATCGTCAATTGCACGCATGAATTTATAGCAGATTTTTGCAGCACAGAACCTTTCATCGTCCCAGAAATTGGAAGCAATAAGAATATTAGGATGATCTATGATCTGATCGAAATCAATAGATCTGAATATTTCAAGAAACTTATTTTTTTGTGAATTCATTGATTTTGCCCTGTTGATTTCAAAGATATTAGTTATTGAGGATTCTCTCTGCAGTCAGTTTGGCTGACAACAGTACATTTGGTATCCCGTTTCCCGGGTGTGTACTGCCACCAACAAAGAAAAGATTTTTATAACGGCTGTGCTGATTATGAGGACGGAAATATCCCATCTGCAGGAGATTATGAGCAAGACTCCCGAAGACAGAACCCCTTGAAATATTACAGGCGCTTTCCCAATTTTCAGGAGTGTAACAAATTTCAAATTTAATATGCTCTTCAATATCATCCAGTCCCAGCTGTTTAAGCCTCTGAATGACAGCCATCCGGGTTTTCTTCTTAAGATCATCCCAATCCTGTTTTTTCTTCCTGTCAACATGACCGGCACCCACTATGAATGAAAGTGTATCATGGTTAGCCGGGGCAGCGGCAGGGTCTGTTCTGACCGGGGCATGGATATAAAAGCTCGGATGATCGCTTATTGATTTATCTCTGAAGATCCGGTCCAGTCCTTCCCGGAATCCGTCTGAAAGGAAAACACTATGATGTCCAAGCTGAGGGTAAACCTTATCAAGCCCCCAGTGGTAGCATATGGCAGAACATGAATACTTCATACTGTCAAGCCTCCTCGATTTTCCCCGGTCAGGTAATAAGTTTCGATAAACATATGGAAGATCAGAGTTTGCAACAATAATATCAGCCTTAATTTCAGATCCGTCTTCGAGGATGATACTTTCTGCTTTTTTACCTGTTACTCTGATTTTTTTTACAGGTTTACTGTAGTGGAATCTGACACCTGAAGTCAGTGCCTCAGACAATAAATTCTCAACGATGGTGTACATTCCGCCTTTGGGGAAGAATGATCCATCAGTCAGTTCGGCGGCAGGAACCATAGAGAACAGAGCCGGTGAATCAAATGGACTCTGTCCGACATAAATGTTTTGAAAAGTATAAGCCATCCTCAGATGTGAATTATGAAAGAACTTTTTGACATACCTCCAATTTGAAATGTAAGTCTTGAGTTTAATCAGCATTCCGATATTTCTGAAATTGGCAAACTGGAAGATGTTATAAAAATTGCGTCCGATTAGCTTATTCATCCCGATCTGAAAAATCTCGTACCCGTCTGCAACATATTTCTGTGATTTTGCAAAGCTTCCGGGTTCGATCTTTTCATGCTGGATCTTCATTTTTTCTTTATCGG
>PLML01000044.1 GCA_003141525.1 Bacteroidales bacterium | reverse complement strand
CAACACACATCCTGCAGGCACCGGTTGGTGTAAACTCTTTCATCCTGCAGAGGGTTGGTATAATAATTCCGTTGCGATTAAGGGCCGAAAGGATTGTTTCGCCCTTTTCGGCTCTGATCTTTTTATTATTTACCTGTATTGTAAAAAGCATAAAAGCTATTTAACATTTATTGCACTGAACTTACAAATATCGAAACAGATACCGCATCCGATACATTTCTCCTCAACTATAAAAAACGGTTGCAACCTCGTTCCATAAATTGCATTTACAGGACATTTAGCGGCGCATAACGTGCATCCTGTACACTTATCCACATCAATTGAAAATGTTCTGAGTCCCCTGCAGATGTTGGCACGACATTTTCTGTCAAAAATGTGCTCTTCAAATTCATCCCTGAAATTTTTAAGAGCACTTATAAATGGATTTGGCGCTCTTTGTCCCAGTCCGCACAGGGAAGTATCTTTCATTACAGACGCAATTGTCTCAAGTTGCATCACGCCTTTAAACCTCTCAAGGGTTGTTCCCGATTCTTCATTTAATGGTTTCCTGATTACACTTTCAAGGATTTCGAGCATCCTGCCGGTACCTTCACGGCACGGGATACATTTGCCGCAACTTTCATTTCGGATGAACTCCATATAATATCTTACAAGGTCAACCATACAGGTGTTCTCATCGATAATCACGAAACCGCCTGCTCCCATACCAATCCCTTTTTCCTTAAGATCCTCGTAATCAATGGCAACATCAAGGTTTTCAGCTGTAATAAAAGAACCTGAAGCCCCTCCGAGCTGGATGGCTTTAAACTCTTTTCCTTCTTTTATTCCATCTGCAATGTCTTCAAGAATTGTTCTGATTGTTGTACCCATTTCTATTTCAACCACCCCTGACATCCGGCCTTTCCCTGCAACTGCAAATACTTTTGTACCCGGACTATTTTCTGTTCCCAGAGTGCGGAACCATTCCGGTCCGTTCTGCATTATAAGGGGAACATTCATAAGAGTCTCCACATTGTTGATAACGGTTGGTTTTCCGAATAATCCAGCTGTTGTCGGATAAGGAGGTTTAAGTCGAGGCATTCCCCGTTTGCCTTCCAGCGTGTTTATCAGGGCAGTCTCTTCGCCGCAAACAAATGCTCCGGGTTCTACACGGATTATTATATCCAGGTTATAACCACTGGAGAAAATATTATGCCCGAAAAGTCCATAGTCTCTAGCTCTGTCGATTGCTTTTTGAAGTCTGTTCTTTGCATGGTCAGAACCGGACCTCATAAAAATAATAGCACTTGAAGCTCCGATTGCATAGGAAGCAATTGCAATGCCTTCGATTAAACGGTGCGGATCACTTTCAAGAATCGTCCTGTCTGTGAAAGCTCCGGGGTCACTCTCCTTTGCGTTGCATATAAGATATCGTGCATTTGAGGTTGTATTGAGAGCATGCTTCCATTTTAATCCTGTTAGATATCCTCCTCCGCTTCTGCCTCTCAATCCGCTCCTTTCAATAATGTCACATACTTCTTCAAACGTATAATGTCTTATTGCTTTGATATATGCACGGTACCCCCCGTGGGCTATGTATTCTTCAATGCTTTCAGGATCGTAGCATCCACAGTTGGCAAGTACAACTCTTTTCTGATTTGCAAAAAAAGGAAGCTCATCCATAAAAGGAATCCCGGTCCACAATTCAAAACCTTTTGTGCCGGTCTGTCCGGCCAGATCATCCTCATTTATATCATTATGGAAAACACCATTAAGAAGAGGCTCCACTTTTTCTTCAGTTATATTTCTGAAGAAAAGTTTATTCTTCCCTGGAATCTGTATACATACCAGTGGTTCAAAAGTAGCCGGTCCGTTACACCCTACTCTTACCAATCCTGCCGATGATTTATTTTCCTTTATGTATGTATCTATTGCCGAAAAGGTTTTTTCCGATCCTGCTATTACACTGCTTGTTCCGGAAGATATAAAGATCACAGGTATATCGGTTTTTTCCCGTCTCACCTGCTGCAAAATCTTTTCTGTTTCCGGTGACAATGTATCGGATTCGTAAGTTAGAACCTTATCAATCAGAAATGTCTTTAAATCTTCCATCTGGAATTTTTACCGGAATTAATCGTTTTCAATGATGTACTTTAATTTTTTAATAAGTACCGGAAGATGTTCTTCTTTAATATGGGTGTGGTATTGCCCGTTCACATTTATCACCGGGCCATTACAACAACCACCCATACATGATACAATCTCATAGCTGAAATTTCCATCCCTGGTTGTCTGCCCCGGCATTACTCCTAACTCTTCCTTTACTTTATTTATAATTGCCTGTGATCCGTTGAGGAAGCATGACGTACCGTTGCAGATCCTAACCTGAATTTTTCCTGAAGGGATAAACCGGAACCTGTCATAAAAAGTCGCAAGGCCATATATCTTTGTTGTGCTTAACCCCAGGAAACTCCCGGTTTTTACAATAGCTTCCTCAGACAGGTATCCCAGATCATCCTGTATTTCCTGCAGCAAAGGAATAAGATCCTCTCTTTTTCCCTGTTTGTATTTTCTTAGAATTATATCTAGTTCAGTGCTCATACTGATAATATAAAGTCCAGAATTTCATGACAAAGATAATTTATTTTATTGTTAATAAATAAACATTGTTATTTTATTAACAGTAAAATGATAAATTACTCTTCTGATTAATTTTTTATAATACGCTGGCTATTAGGGCTGTATATTATATGCTAAAAAATATACCAGTAAATTCATCATCATTTAAATAACATTCAAATACTGATATACCGCATAAATAAGAGAGTTTAAGATTCTGGGGGGTTAATGACAGCTCGGAAATAATTATTACTTTTGATGTCGTGTTTATTTTTGAACAGTAAGAAAATGGCTCAGAGAATAGAGATGCAAATTTGTCTTGGGAGTTCCTGTTTTTCCAGGGGTAATAAAGATGTTGTAATGTTTATACGGGAATATCTCAGGAAAACTCATCTTGAAGACAAAGTCATTTTCAAAGGAGCCCGTTGCATGGGACACTGCAGTAATGGTCCAAACCTTAATATAAACGGAGTGACTCTTGAGGGAGTCACACTTTCAAAAATAGAGAGTATTCTGGAAAAAGAATTTACCGGATTGGTTTAGAAAAAGTTTGTAGTGAACTTGAATTTGGAGTACTTAAAGTTGAAGAAGTTGAATGGGTTGAAAGGTTGAAAAAGTTCAAAATTAACATATTAATAAACACGCCAGGCACTACAGGCACTTTAAACACTTATATTATTTAGCATGAAAAATAGGAAGCCTGTTCTTTATATAAATGACGAAAGATGCAGAAACTCATATTCCTGCGTACGAGTCTGCCCTGTAAATGCAATCGAGGTTAAACCCCAGAAGGCTCATCCGTATATTCTTCCCGAGAGATGCATCGGATGCGGACTATGTTACGTCTCATGTACACCACACGCTATTGAATTTCGCGATTCCAGGGAAGATGTTATGAAATTGCTTGCATCAGGCAAAAAAACTGCTGCCCTAATTGAACCGAGCATTGCATCAGAATTTGACGATATAACTGATTACAGGAAGTTCGTTGGTATGATCCGTTCCCTGGGTTTTGATTATGTTCATGAGGATTCATTCGGCGTTGACCTTATAGCAGCTGCTTATGCAAATCTTTTCTTAAAAGCTGAAGGCAAGTACCTGATAACGACAAATTGTCCGTCAATAGTTAAACTTGTTGAGAAGTTTCACCCTGAGCTTGTTCCGAATCTGGCCCCATTGGTTTCCCCTATAATCGCCACTGCAATGGTCGTAAAAAAGTTATATGGGACCGAGGTAGCAACAGTTCAGATTGGACCATGCATAGATGCAAAAGACGAGTCACTTATTTATGATTCAGGGAATCTTATAGATGGCGTTCTGACATTTGTGGAACTAAGAGAACTTTTTGATGAATTCAAGATCCAGGAAAGACTGGTAAAAATGTCAGATTTTGATCCGCCACATGGATTCTGGGGCGCCCTCTACCCTTTACCTGCAGGAATAATCCAGGCAGGCGGGATAAAACGTGATATGGTTTCCAGCAGGGTAATAACAGCTTCAGGAAAAGAAGAAATTCTTGAGGCAATAAATGATTTTGATAAATATATTGATACTATACAACACCATTTTAACCTCTTCTTTTGCCACGGATGCCTGCTTGGTCCGGGAATGCAACATCATAATGAGCGGTTCAGGAGGAGAGCACTGGTAAGGAGGTATTCAGAAAAAAGGGCAGGCCAGCTTGATAAGGAACTCTGGCAAAAAAATATGGAAAAATGGTCAAAACTCGATTTTTCAAGAACCTTTACTCCTGATGATCAGAGAATTCCCGAACCACCGGAAGAGGCTGTAAGAGAAGTACTTAAAATAATAGGTAAAGACACTACCGATGAAGAGATCAACTGTGGTGCCTGTGGTTATCTCTCCTGCCGGGATTTTGCATCCACTGTTGCCAAGGGACTGGCAATTCCTGAAATGTGCCATACCTACAACCTACGTAATAAACAGGAATATATTGAAACCCTCCGACAGACGAACAGAAAACTTGCAGAGACAAAAAAGGCCCTCAAAGAATCAGAAGAACTTGCCAGAAGGGAAAAAGAGATTGTACAGAGCACTTCCGACATGATGAATAATATGCTTGAAAAGCTTCCAACCGGAGTGGTAATAGTTGACAATAATCTCAAAATACTTCATTCAAATCAAAGCTTTATCAACATAATCGGGGAAGATGCAAAAGCCATATCAGATGTTATTCCGGGTCTTGCAGGTGCTGACGTTAAAACCCTCCTCCCCTTCAACGTATATAATATGTTCACATTTGTCATTAAGGAAGATGAACCGGTTCTAAGCAAAGATGTCCATTTTGAAGATAAAATGCTGAATGTCTCCATCTTTCCAATCAGGAAAAACAAGATCTGTGGAGCGATAATACGTGATCTTTATTCTCCTGAAGTTCAGGGTGAAGAGGTAACCAGCAGGGTAAGTGAAGTGATTGAGAAAAACCTTGAAATGGTACAAAAGATAGGATTCCTCCTAGGGGAAGGTGCATCAGAAACCGAACAGATGCTGAACTCTATTATTGAGTCGTACAAATCAAAAAAGGTAAATAAAAGAAACAATCCGAAATAATCTTACGTGAACAGGAACTTTTTTATAGAGGTAAACAGTCAGCAAAGGAACTACGACGGTGAGAGAATTAGCGGTGATGTATTTCTTTACCGTTATATTAAGGAAGAGGATAGGGTCATAGCAGTTCTGTCAGACGGCATGGGACATGGTGTGAAAGCAAATATTCTTGCCACACTCACTGCGACGATGACAATAAATTTTACCCGCGAGCATAAAGAGGTTGACCGTATTGCCGAGATAATAATGAATACACTTCCGATATGCAGCGAAAGGAAGATCAGCTATTCAACTTTTACAATAATTGATATTGAAAGCAGCAGAAAAGCAACAATCCTGGAATATGATAATCCGTCGTGTATTATTTTAAGAGGCAACCAGATATTTGATCCTTCCTGGAAAAAGGTTGTACTTGATAAAGGCAAGAATTCCGGGAAAGTGCTCAAAACCTGCTCATTTATGCCTGAGAAAGAAGACAGAATTGTCTTCTGCTCTGACGGAGTTTCTCAAAGCGGAATGGGCAGCGAACAATTTCCATTTGGCTGGGAGAGGGATAATATAGCAGCTTACGCTGCTTCTCTCGTGACAAGTGAAGCATCTATTTCAGCCATTATGCTTGCCGGGAAGATTGTTACAATGGCTCACAAAAACGACAGCTATAAAGCCCGTGATGATATAAGCTGTGCGACAATTTATTTCCGCGAACCCCGGAAGCTGATTATCTGTACCGGCCCTCCATATGAAAAAGATAAGGATAAAGAACTGGCTGCGAAAGTCATGGCATATAAGGGTAAAGTTATTCTATGCGGTGGTACAACAGCAGATATTATTGCCAGGGAATTGAACAGAACAATAATTGATGAATTAATTTTCGAAGATCCGGAACTGCCACCTGAAAGTTTCATGGAAGGCATTGACCTTGTGACTGAAGGGATACTCACGCTTCAGAAGGTCAACGAGATTTTAAAAACTTATAATAACAGCGTAAAACTTGGCAAAGGACCGGCAGATAAGATAGTGAGACTGATAATGGAGAGTGATGAAATCCACTTCATTATCGGTACCAGGATAAATATTGCGCATCAGGATCCCAACCTGCCGGTTGACCTCGAAATAAGACGGACAGTCGTAAAAAGAATCGCCCGATTACTGGAGGAAAAATGGTTGAAGAAAGTCACCTTCGAATACATCTGAAAATTTACTTAACCACAAAGGTCACTAAGATATTACACAAAGGTCACTAAGGGTTAAATTTTAATGTTTTGACTTTGTGATCTTTGTGCCTGATTAGTGTACTTTGTGGTTAATGGATTTTTTTGATTTCTAAATACTCGGCCGTCTTATGAAACAGATGTGGCTGAATATCAGGATAAGTCAGGTTTACAGGGAGACGATCAGAAAAGACAATTTCTGCAATTTCAGATACATCAGGTATTAGACCAATTTCAAAAACCTCTGCCAGGTAAAGTCTTCCCCATCCCGTTTCTCCATCTATGGTTACAGAATATGTCGCAATACAAAGTAAGCTGAATTTTAGAGCTCCAGTCTCTTCCATTAATTCCCTTTCGGCTGCTTCAAATGAAGTCTCCCCTTCTTCAATGTGTCCCCCGGCTATCTCCCAGGTCGTACGTTTTTGATGGCGTACAAATATCCATTTGTTTTTATATTTAGCTGATATAACAGAATAAATCAGTTTTGAATCAGTGATAAAAAGCGGGTCGTAAAAATTAACTTCTGTCATACTTGGTTTGAATTGCGTAGCTTAAGCGTTCTGTTTCTTTGTGGTAAAAAAAGGTTAACCACAAAGTCGCTCAAAGTCTTACACGAAGACACACTAAGGATAATAATAATTCAGGACAATCATTGCGAAAGTACGAATAATAAGGATAATCAATATTTGAGTACTTTTATATCTTAATTTTTCTGTTTATGGGATTATTAATTATTCTGGTCATTACAGAAATCCTTACGTTGGTGGTTCTGCGCAAGCATTTCTACCCCCATTCAAAGACAAAATACTTCATTTCCATGATTATTCACGTTATCCTGAGTTTAGGCATTTGGATAACTTTTATTGAAACAACTTCTTTCAGGAGCTTTTATGATAGCCCAAGACATGTATGGTTAATGATGAATTTGACAGGAATGATAATAGCTGTTATAATTCCCAGGATCATATTAGACATACTTCATTTTTCAGGTAAATTAATAAGGATAAAAAATGGTGATCACATAAGATTTCTGACAAACATCGGGTTGATCATAATGATAATTATCTTATCAGTTATCGGTTTGAGTACCTTTTATGGGAGATTTAATTTTAAAACAGAAGAAGTGACAATAAAAATCAAAGGCTTAAACAGAGATCTTGATGGTTTGAAAATCGTCCAGTTATCAGATCTGCATCTCCCCTGTTTTTATAATCACAGGAAGTTGCTTCAAAAGGTTATGTATGATGTTAACTCCATGAAACCTGACCTTATTCTGAACACAGGTGATTTTATTGACTTTGGATGGAGGGAATTCGAAAGAAATGACACAATCCTGTCTAAAGCAAGGAGCAGATTTGGCAATTACGCTATATTAGGCAACCACGATGTTGGTACTTATGACCCGTTTTTCACAGAAGCCGACAGGGAAAATAATATATTGATAATGAATAACCTGATCAAGGCTTCCGGATACCTGGTTCTGAACGATGAATTTAAGATAGTCAATATAGGCAGAGCAAGAATCGCTCTTATAGGGATTGTAACAAAAGGACGGCATCCGCATATGATCCACGGCAATCTGGAGAAAGCAATCTCCGGTCTCGATAGTGTTGACCTTAAAATCCTTCTCAGTCATGATCCGAATCAATGGGCTGAGGATGTGACAGGAAAAACTGATATAGATATTACTCTCTCGGGACATACTCATGGAATGCAGATGGGGATAATAACAAAAAAATTCAGATGGAGCCCATCAAAATATTTTTACCCTCATTGGAATGGACTTTACTCAGTTGGGAATCAGTATCAATACGTTAACCGCGGACTTGGAGTTCTGGCTATCCCGTTCAGGATATGGATGCCTCCTGAAATTACTGTAATAACAATTAAAAGGGAATAAGAAACTCAATGCCAGGAATGTAATCCATTTTAAATAAAAGAAACGGGCAGCAGGTGAACTGCTACCCGTCGATATTACCCTAGCCTGATCTTTGTTCTAACCTACTAACCTACTAACCTACTAAACCTGTCAAGAAACGGTTGAAGAAATTACTGGGAATAATTGATCAACCATTTTTAGTTCGGGTAATATCTCATTAGACAAATTTAAATATCTTAATATTCCCTGGATTTTGATTTTTTGTTTTTATTAACATATAATATAAAACAATTTAACATTTGAAAAGTTCAAAATGAGTTGCACCAGTACCAGTTTAAATCTTCATTCATTTTTTATTAAATTGCGCCATGGTACATGATAGCAAATCAAATATTAAAAACGCTTGTATATCATTAATTTTATGGGCTTTAATAAACACGATATCCCCTGGAAGCGAAAAATATGCATGGATAAGGATCAACCAGCTTGGCTACAGGAATAATGATATCAAAGTTGCTATTTTATTAAGCAGGAAATCTTTAGACCTTAAGTCGTTTAAATTAATCGATATAAAAACAGGTAAAGTGGCAATGACTTTTAATAATGTCATTAAAACCGATGCATTAGAGCCATTTATAAGCTGTTATCGCCTTCCGTTCACCAGCCTTAGAACAAGCGGAGTATACAGAATCATTGCCGGAAAAACTGTCTCTCCCGATTTCCGTATAGCAGATAATGTTTATGACAATACAGCCGATTACCTTCTGAACTATATGCGACAACAAAGATGCGGTTATAATCCATTTGTAAAAGATTCATGCCATACTCATGACGGGTATGAGATATATGGTAAATCAGCTGACTCTGCTCATATAAATGTTACCGGCGGGTGGCATGATGCTGCTGATTATCTGCAATATGTGGCGACATCAGCCAATGCGACATACCAGATGCTTTTTGCATATTCAGAGAATCCTTCATCATTTGGCGATAAATATCTTTCCAATGGTCTTCCCGGGCAGGATGGTTTGCCGGATGTTCTCAACGAGAGCAGGTGGGGGCTCGACTGGCTTCTAAAAATGAATCCCGGAGCAAGAATAATGTATAACCAGGTTGCTGATGATCGTGATCACATTGGATTCAGGTTTCCAAATGATGATACGGCAAATTACGGTAAAGGCCGGGAAAGACCTGTTTATTTTTGCACAGGAAAACCTCAGGGGCTTTTTAAATATAAAAACAGGTCAACCGGTATAGCTTCAACTGCTGGTAAATTTGCTTCTGCTTTCGCTAAAGGAGCAGAAGTATATAAAAATATTGATCCTCAGTTTTCCAGGTTACTTTTAGACAGGGCAACAACTGCCTTCAGTTTTGGACTTGATAACCCGGGTGTCTGCCAAACAGCACCCGGAACCGCTCCTTACTTTTATGAAGAAGAAAACTGGGTTGATGATATGGAACTTGCAGCTATCGAATTATACAACCTTACAAAAGAATTAAAATATCTCAGCTATGCATCGGAATTCGGAAGGAAAGAGACAGTAACTCCGTGGTTTGGAAGTGATACAGCACGTCACTATCAGTGGTATCCGTTTGTAAATATGGGGCATCCTGCCATAGCAAGGCAACAGAAAAAGCAAAATGAATCTGAGTTTGCCGGTTACATGAAAAAGGGCTTGGATCTTACAGAAATTAAAGCTAAGAAGAACCCTTTTCATGTAGGGATTCCCTTTATCTGGTGCTCTAATAACCTTATAGCAGCAGTAATAACTCAGGCACATCTTTATGCTGAAATAACCGGCGACAATTCATATGGGGAGCTGGAGGCTGCTCACAGGGACTGGCTTTTCGGCTGTAATCCATGGGGTAAAAGCATGATAGTCGGACTTCCTGAAAAAGGTGATTACCCTGAGAATTCTCATTCCTCTTATGTTGTTAAGGGAGGTCAGGTTTATGGAGGTCTGGTTGACGGACCAGTATATCCGACAATATTCAATTCTCTGAAATATATATACCTGTCCAGGAAAGATGAATACGCCCGGTTCCAGACCAAGCTTGCCGTTTATCATGATGACTTTGCGGATTATTCTACCAATGAATGTACAATGGATGGCACAGCCAGCCTGATATATTATCTTTCAGCACTGCAATCTCAATCCGGAAATGTTTATAATAATCCGAATATCACCAGGATCCAAGGAGCAATTGTCAGAATGGATACAACAAAAAGATATGTTTATCTCTGTTTTACAGCTCACGACTTTTCAGATGGGTTCGATACAATTGCCGGAACATTAACCCGTCATAAGATAAAAGCTTCTTTCTTTTTGACGGGAGACTTCTGCAGAAATCCTGCAAATAAAAAAATAATAAACAGGCTTAAAACCGATAGTCATTATATTGGTCCTCATTCAGATAAACATCTCCTCTACTGTTCATGGGAAAAAAGGGATTCGCTGCTCATTACAAAAAATGAGTTCTTATCAGATCTTGAGAATAATTATAAAGAACTTTCGGAATCTGGTATTGCTAAAAAAGAAGCTTTAGTATTTTTACCTCCCTACGAATGGTATAACGACACTATTGCCAATTGGACAAACAAGGTTGGTCTTAAACTTGTTAACAATTCATACGGGACAATTACAAATCAGGATTGGACATTTCCTGAAAAAGGGCAACCTTATTTTTCGAGCGATTCGCTGATGAAAAATTTTTTATCATACGAGAAAGAGAAGGGACTGAACGGGTATATTCTACTTATTCATCCGGGAACAGATCCCAGAAGAACGGATAAATTCTATCTTCGTCTCGACTCAATTTTAACTTACCTTGAATACAAGAACTATAGCTTTCACTCATTTTCTGAAATTAATTAACTGTACAATAAATAATTAATGTTGAAGGACCAAAAAACTCACAAAATACAGGATATAGAATTTACGGTAATATATTCGAGGAGAAGAACATTGGGGATCAGCGTTCTCCCGGATTCAACGGTAATAATCAGAGTACCATATCTTACATCTTTTAAAACAATCAGCAGGCTTGTGCAGCAAAAATCCGTCTGGATAATAAGAAACAGAGACAGCTACAGGGAAAAAGATACGAACAAGCTTAATCGATTTTATGTCACCGGGGAGACTCATCTTTTCCGTGGAAATGAGACTGTTTTAAAGATTGAAAAATCAAGTAAAGTTTACATCGGGTTTTACGATAGTACAATTGAACTTGGGTTGGATAAAACTGATGATACCCGGTCTATTAAGAGGTTGCTCTATAAAGGTTATAAGAATGAAGCGTTGATTGTCTTTCCTGATATTATGAGTAAGGTTCTCCAGAAGCATAAAAATCAGATGTTTAATCCGGCAGGCCTGGTTATACGAACTATGAGAAGAAGGTGGGGAAGCTGTTCACACAAAGGAATAATAACATTGAGCACAGAACTCATAAAGCTTTCTGATCTGCATATTGAGTATGTCATTGCTCATGAGCTATGCCATCTTAAGCACCATAATCACGGCTCACAATATTATAAGCTCTTATCAGAAGTTTTCCCGGAATGGAAAATGGTCAGAAAAGAATTGAGGAAATACATCCAGTAGGGACATGCCATGGCATGACCCTACAAATCATATACCTGCCCTTTTGCCGGAACTTCAATGTTTTTAAACCCTTCAGTCGTAAGTGAAGAAACGTACTTCTTTTGTGTTTCATACTCACCGTGAACTATAAAAATCTTAGAGAGCGCACTTTTATCCTGGCAGCTTATAAAACTGATCATTTCCTTGTAATCACCGTGCCCGCTGAACGATTCGATCTTTTTCACTTCAGCTTTTACATCGTATACAGTTCCAAATATCGAAACTTCTTTATCTCCTCTTCCTATTCTTGCTCCTAAAGTTGTTGGTGCACAATAGCCAACAATAAGAATGGTGTTTTTAGGATCTGAAATATTATTTGCCAGATGATGTTTTACGCGTCCTGCTTCCATCATACCTGATGCAGAAATGATCACACAAGGCTTTCTATGATCATTGAGTTTTTTTGAATCTTCTACTTTATTGACATAATACAGATTATCAAAACCGAATGGATCAGGATCCTTTTCCAGAACATCACTGAAATTTTTATTAAAACACTCAGGATGCATCCTGAAAACGGTCGTTGCATTTACTGCAAGAGGGCTATCGACAAAAACATCAATTTTAGGTAATCTGCCCTCGTTAAAAAAGTTATTCAGGGCAAATACAATTTCCTGTGTACGTCCGACACTAAAAGCAGGAATTATAAGCTTACCACACTTATTTACGCACGTATCAATTATTACTTTCAGAAGATCTTCTTCAGCCTCTTTTGAGTCCTGATGCAATCTGTCTCCATAAGTAGATTCGGTAATAAGTATATCAGCCTGTGGAAAAGGCTGGGGAGCTGCAAGAATCTGGTCAACAGTCCTGCCTATATCCCCGGTATAAGCTATTTTTTTGACCTGCCCGTTTTCGATTATTTCTATATTAGCTACTCCGCTGCCGAGCATATGCCCGGTATTTGTGAACTTAACCTTTATGTTTTCATCAATCCTGAATTTCATCTCATTGGGAACACCGATAAAAAGTTTCAAACATTCAGTTGCATCGGCCTGTGTATAAATTGGTGTTACCTGGGGTAGTCCTTTCTTAGCCCTTCGTTTATTGAATGTAATTGTATCATGCTCCTGAATAAAAGCTGAGTCTGCAAGCATTATTGCACATAAATCGCGTGTTCCATTGGTGCTAATCACCGATCCCCTGAATCCCAGTTTATACACATATGGTATCAATCCTGAATGATCAATATGTGCATGTGTAAGAATTATATGATCGATCCCGGACGGGTCAAACATAAGGTCCCTGTTCATGCTATCGGTTTCGAGTCCCTTACCCTGAAACATTCCGCAATCAAGAAGGATTTTCTTACCTGAGTCTGTGGTGATGAGATGTTTACTCCCGGTCACTTCCCTTGCGGCTCCAATAAATTTTATATTCATAATTGTTTAAAGTTGATGGATAAAGATAATGAATTAATAATGGAGGCGCAACGGCATAACAACATAATGTCTTAGGCGACAGGCGATGTAAAATGCCCAAGAAACGAGAAACGAGAAACAAGCAACCAGCCCTGTGAAATAGCGCGAAGCCCACGCATAAGCATTATTTCACAGGGCCAGCAACCAGCACCATCTTATATCCTGACACCTAAGATAGTAACGTCATCGATCTGGTAATTGGAACCTTTCCACTTTTCAAACTCATTCTCCAGGATAGTGCGTTGTTCAGTCATTGGTTTGTCGTAGATCTCTGACAGAAGTTTCTTTAGATTATATTTCATGTATTTAGATCCTGTGGGTCCACCAAACTGATCAGCAAACCCGTCTGAAAAGATGTAGATTGTATCACCTTTTTGTATATTAATCTCATAATTTGTGAATGTTTCTTTTTCACCGTAATAGATCCCTATTGGCATCCTGTCGGCCCGATACTCCCTGAACTGTCCATCCTGGAAAATGAAGAGAGAGTTATATGCCCCTGAAAATTCGAGCGTTTTCCTGTTTTTATGAAGAATACAGAAGGCTAGATCCATTCCATCAGTAGCTTCTCCCTGTTTGCCTGTCTGATGAAGCGACGTTTTAATCTTTTCACGTAACAGGTTCAGTACAGTATTTGCCTTAAGATTAATGTTATTAGTGATTATCTCATCCAATGTGGATATCCCCAGTGTGCTCATAAACGCACCAGGAACACCATGGCCCGTGCAGTCGGCAACTGTAAAGTAAATATGTCTTTCATCTTCATCTATCCAGTAAAAATCGCCACTTACAATATCCCTTGGGTTGAATATAATAAAATAGTCCGAGAATGAATTTCTGAAATGATAATCCTCTGGTAGCATAGCCATCTGTATCCTGCTTGCATATTCAATACTTGATGTAATCTCTTGCTTTTGTTCCTCAATTTTAGCGGTCCGCTCTTTTACCCTGGTCTCGAGGACCCGTTTGTCTTTTTTAAGCTGTCTTTCCCTGAATCTGACTACTCCTATTATAACAATTAATATACCACCCAGAACAAGTATATAAAAAAATGTTGTTTGAGTAAAGGGAGCTTCAATTGTAAATCCTACCTTTTTTGGTTCACTAATATTACCCCATATATCTTTCGCCTTTACCTGCAGTGTATATTTACCAGGTTTTATCATCATGCTTATTGTACTACTGTACGACCATTTTGTCCATTCAGGCATTAACTTGTCAACAATATATTGATACTGAGCTGAATTCTGCTTAAGATATCCGGGCGCTACTACATCAAAGTAGACAGTATTGTCACCACTCCCGAATACAATATCAGAAAGTTTTAAAAAGGTCCCTTTTGCATCGGAGATACTTCTGAGAAACAGACCTATGTCAGGCTTATTTGAAGGTATCCTGTTACGGACAATTCTGAAGAGCATATTATCTCCGCTCACAACCCATAAATTATCTTTATCGGTATAAATTGAATTAAGATTACCAAAGATTTTAAGAAGAGCTTTGTCGTTATAATCAATACTTCCTGCTGAACTTATATTGATCCATTCGTCTTCAGTTTTTATCCATGGAATTTCAGGTTGCGTGAAAACAAATTCCATCCTGGGACCATTCCTTATAAATTCCTTTTTGTACTCTTTAAAGGAATCAAGACTCCTGTCATAATAACATACTTTCGATAAAGTAAAAAGAAATAATGTATCATTAACATAATCAATTATATATCTCTGAGGAAAATCACTTTTAATGCTATATGTTTCGGGATTTTCTGAAGGTATTCCGTTAATGAAACTTATTCTGAAGGCAATATCATCACTTCCTGCCCATATAGTATTTGCATCTGTTGCTACGATTGAATAAATTGAGTGATTAAACGTTTTATCCGGATAAAGAACCTTCCATCTGCCATTTTGATCAGGAGTAATATATAAGTAACCATCTGATGTGGCAACATAATACTTATTACCTTCAGATTGTGCACTTATTTGATTAATATACCTGTTATTGACAACAGGTTTGGCAATATGCTGTGAAATGACAAAAAGACCCTTGTTGGTAGACGCGAGAATTTCATTTCCAGCATTGACCAGCTGCTTACATTTTTCATTTATTCCATCAATTTTCTTAAAAATATAATTGATTGATTTCAGCCTGCCGGCTATCTTTTTGAAATGTTTTGGTTCCGGCAGTTTTATTTCCGGCGGAGTGATTAATGGTCGTTGCTGATCCTGATCAACCTGAGGCACCTGAGAAACTGATTTCTTACCAAATATTTGTGAAAAAATACTTTTCCTGGTCTTCTGAGGTTCCTTAATCTGGGATTGAACAGGCATGTTCCGGATAACTGTCTGGCTTGGTTTCCCGGAGGATACTTCACTGTTTACCAGGACCTCAACTTCAGTATAATTTTTAACTTCTTTAAGATAATAAACACCCTCACTTGTGGCGACATATAATTCATTATTGTGGCAGATGGAGGAGATGAGGTTACCCTTCAGCCCCGGATAAATACTGAAGTTGGAAACCGGCAACTTCAGATCAGCACGGGTAAGTCCATATTGATGGGAAAGCCAAAGACCATGATTGTCATCAACCCCCAGAGCAAAAACTTCATCATCGGGTAATCCATTTATATAATTAATCGCATGTCTAACTTTCCCGCTCTTCTTTTCTACAACTAATGCTCCGCCATCAAGAGTTGAAAATGCATACAGGCTATCAGAAATTAATAATCCTTCATAAAGAATATTTTGCCTGAGGTAACCCTCATCCTTAATCTGGTAATCATAATATTTTATCCCATCGAAAAGAGAAAGGTCACCATTGCTTTTTCCCAGTAGTACAAGATTATTGTTGTATGGAAGACAGAAAAGGATTTCATCATCTTTTGACAGATAACCGGTAACAATTGGAAATAGGGTATCACTCTCAAGCCTGTAAAGACCTTTTGATAAAACATTGATGAATGTATTTTTTGGGGTAATAAACATCCCGGTAAAAGGTTCATTTTCTTTCTGTCTGAGTCGAAGCTCAAGTTTTCCTGATTTTATATTATGCCTGCTTATACTTTGTTCCCCGTAAAAATATATTGCAGAATCAGTAAAAATTATTCTGGATATTACTCCTACCGAGGCCGAGTCCCCTGAAATAGAGAAGTATCTGTAAAATCCTTTATCATCCCGGGCAATGTAACCGTAATTGTTCTCTCCACCGACATAAACTTTCTTTTCCTGCGGATGGTATTTAAGGGAATATGGAATTGTAGGTATCGGAATTAAATTATAGCGCTGTCCATCAAATGTGAGAATTCCCCTTCTGTTCGCAAACAGCATGACATTTTTGTCATCCTGACAAATAGCCCAGTTCTGGTTCTCAATTTCATTGTTTTCTTTAAAATTGGTAAGCAAGGGGGCTCCCTGCTGAGCCTTAAGCGCACAAGTTAAAAGCACTAAAGAAACCAGTGAAAGCATTTTCTTCATAAAAATCAATTCTCCGATTAATTAACCTCTTTTCTGAAGTTTAAAAGTATAAGAAAAAAATTAATAATTACTCCATCATTTTACAAAAAGACTAAGAACCAAAACTCCCATTAACCCGGTGATACCTATAGATGTTTCCATCACACTCCATGTTTTCAGAGTATCTTTAATACTGAGGTTGAAGTATTCCTTGAAGAGCCAGAATCCGCCATCATTTACATGCCCGAACATAAGACTTCCGGCGCCGATAGCCAGTACCATTAATTCAGGTTTTACCGCCCCACCCGTTACTAATGGCAGAACAATCCCTGCCGTGGTAATTCCGGCTACGGTAGCCGAACCAACGCAAAACCGCAGAATTGTTGCTATCAGCCATCCCAGAAAAAGGGGTGATAGAGAAGATTGGCTCAGTAGTTGACCAATATATTTACTTACTCCGCTATCTACCAGAACCTGCTTCAGAGCTCCTGCTCCTGCAATCAGCAACATAATCATTGTGATAGTAGTTACTGAATGGGCCAGGGAATTCATAATGTCAGTTATTTTTCTTCCTCTGGCGAGACCAAGGGTGTAAATAGAAAACAAAACTGATATCAGCATAGCAATTACCGGATTTCCAATATATCCAAGGACTTTTCTTACTCCGTTATCTCCGGGCAGCAGGAATCCAGCTATTGTTGAAACAGTAATCAGGATAACCGGCAGAAGAGAAGAAAAGAAGCTTACCCAAAAGCCCGGCAGCTCCTCATCAGTCATAACTTTCTGATTTAAAAATTCCTGCAGCGGTTTTGCCTCAATTTTACTGAGAGCCTTTGACAGTACAGGGCCGGAAATGATTATGGCAGGAATTGCAACGATTATACCGTAAAACAATGTTTTTCCAAGATCCGCATGAAACATCGTGACAATTGCTGTTGGTGCAGGATGTGGAGGAAGGTAACCATGAGTTACTGAAAGAGATGCAAGCATAGGTAATCCTACATACAGTAATGGAAGTCCGGTTGAAGCAGCAATGGTAAAGACCAGTGGTATCATAATGAAAAATCCGACATCGTAGAAAAGTGAAACACCAACAATAAAACCAGTGAGCATTAATGCCATTTGAATATGTTTAATACCGAAAGCCTTAATCAGTCTGGATGTTATTTTCTGAGCGGCTCCACTTTCTGAAACTAGTTTTCCGAGCATGGCACCAAAACCAAGTACCAGAACAAGAAAACCCATAGTATTACCAATACCGTTTTCGATAGAAACAACAGCGTTATCTATAGTCATTCCTTCAGCCAGACCCACTGCCAGAGAAACAATGACGAATGATAAAAACGAATTGAATTTCAGTACAAGTATCAGGAAAAGCAGAAGGCAAATTCCAAGGATAACAATGATTAGAGGCATAATTCGGATTTTATTAAGGTTCTGGTTTCAGAGGAAACTTTACAGGCAAGTTATCGCGAGTAGATCGGTAGATTGCCGTGAAAAGCTCAACTGTTCTACGACCATCTTCTCCCGTTACTGCCGGTTCCATGCCACTACCGATTGAATGAAGAAAATCCTCAATCTGGTACTGCATATATCTTATCGTAGCATCACAATTATTAAAAATCTCAGTATCCTCTGTGATCCATTTTTTCAATAAATCTTCTTCACCCGGAATGGTCCAAAGATCATTAACAGGTGGTTCGGCAACGCCTGTCCTGCCCGCGATGAACATTGCTCCTCCATCAGTTTGAACACCTACAGATGCACCATTTTCTCCATGAACATGCACCTTTCCGTAAAGGCCTGGCTTCTGAGAGTTGCTGACCAGTATGTTTCCGATTGCCCCGCTTCTAAATTTAACTATTGCTACTGCTGTATCATCTACCTCTATGTATGGATGATTCAGATTCCTCCAGATGCCATAAACTTCATCAATTTCGCCCATATACCATAAAAGTATATCCAGCTGATGAGGAGACTGGTTGACAAGGACACCGCCACCTTCCGTTTTCCATGTTCCCCGCCATGCATCAGAATCATAGTAAGCTTTATCTCTCCATCCCAATATTGTGACAACAGCAAGTACCGGTTTCCCTATCCTACCCTGTTCAATAGCATCCTTAACTCTTTTCACAGGTTCGTACCACCTCCGCTGACTTATTACCCCTAATCTTAGATGGTTTTTTTTGCACTCTTTAATTATATCGTCACAATCCTGAAGATCAGAAGCAAGCGGTTTTTCAATCAGCACATTTGCACCCGCCAAAACTGCCTCAAGGGCAGGTTCCTTATGATATGGATGTGCAGTACATACAATTACAAGATCAGACCTGGTATCTGTCACCATCTTTGAAATATCTGTATAGGCGGTAGTATTGTAAAGTGAAGCAAAATCATGCGCTTTCGAGGTTGTTCTGTTCCAAACTCCTGCCAGTTTTGCATTTGGAATGCACCCGATGGCTTTTGCATGTAAATGCCCCACTTTACTGCATCCGGCAATAGAGATGTTATAAATCTTTTCAGTCATCGTCTTGAATATTTCGGAATTCGGATTTCGGATTTCGGATTGGTTTATTTTAATAATCCGCAATCGACAATCCGAAATCTGCAATTTTAAGGAACAAGTATAACTTTATTAAGACCATCTTTCTTTTTGTACAGTTTTTCAAACCACAGGGCTCCTTCTGAAAGAGGTGCAACTGCTGATATCTGATCATCTACATAAATCTTCCCGGTTTCAAGCAAATTAAGGACGTTCTCATATTCGCCTCTGATTGCACAACTTCCCAGGACCTTTAACTCGCGGGTGACAACTTTTTGAAGAGGAAAGTTAATCGCAGGAGAGATATTCCCGACTAAAACGGTCTTTCCTCCTTTTCGTAAAATATCAATAGCAATATTCACTGATTCACTTTTTCCTACAGCTTCGAAAGAGATATCTGCTCCTCTCATCTTAGTCAGTACAGTTATTTTTTCCAAAAGATTTTCTTCTGTTGAGAGAAACGCATGATCCGCACCAGCTTTAATAGCCAATTTGAGCCGTTCAGGATTATTATCAATTGCAATTATCTTTGAAGCACCCGATATTTTAAGAAGTTTCAGAATAAAAATCCCGATCATTCCTGCACCCACTACAACACAGCTGTCTCCGGTTCTGATTCCGGCAATATTAATCGAGTGAAGAGCAACTGCAACTGCCTCAACCATTGCAGCCTGTTCAAAAGAGACCTTTTCAGGGATTCTATACAGAATATGCTGAGGAATTGCAATGAATTCAGCGAAAGCACCATCTCTTTTATAGGTGCCGGGGGATACCCCGAGAACCTCGCGGTTGTCGCTGAGATTATACATGCCTTCGAGCGTGAACCAATCGTTCAAAGGATAAACTGTTGAATCAAAAGTTACTCTGTCTCCTGGTTTCCAGCCATTTACGCCAGCTCCGGTCCTTACGATAACCCCGGAAGCTTCATGTCCCATAATCACTGGCGGAATTCTTCGTCCTGTACTGCCATCCATACCATGAACATCAGATCCACAGATACCGCAAGCCATCACCTTTACAAGTACCTCATTATTCTTTATAACCGGGTCGGGAACCTCTTTATAAACAAGCTCATTATATTTTTCAAGTACCAGGGCCTTCATTATATCAGGATTAGATTCAAAAATTTCTCCTATAAGGTCATGCCATGGCCTGACCCTATCAATCATTATTGATTTACTTCTTTCGCCACGCTGATTATTTTAATCTTAGACGGTTCTGCAACCATATCACTGATCTTAGGACCAAAAGCCTTAAAATAATCGCTTGCAAAATGGGCATCAACTGCAGCCTGATTCTTATATTCTTCAACAAAAACAAACTTCGTATTATCGTATGGGTCCTGGTAAAGCTGATAGGATTTGCAGCCGGTTTCTTTATTTGATTTTTCAATCATCTCCTTAGCAGCTTCCGTAAATGCTTTTACCTTTTCCGGTTTCACTGTTAACTTCGCTACTATCATCATTCCATAGTCTGTGCCAGGAACTTGTATTAAATTACCTGATCTCCTGGAGTTTTCTCCTGTTTTTTTACTTCCATAGCTACTGGAAATTAAAGCTAAACTGAATAAAAGAACTAATAATTTTGCTTTCATGATCTTTTGTTTTATTTAATAATATCCAAGTGTATTTCGTTGACTGATTTAACTGCCCTGTCGGAGAAAAAATCCGCAGCGGCGAAAATTCTGAAGAGACCTCCGTCTTCCTGAACACCGGTTTTGACCAGCATAAACTCCTGCTGGTCATTCCTGTTGAATAATTCAGAATATGAAATAGCACTCCTGTATCCATCCTTTCCTGCAATACAGATCATGCCAGATTTCAGATTTTCCCTGTTTACAGGATAATTTTTCAGAAGGAGATCTTTAAGCAAAACACCTCTAAATGGTGAAGTACTATGTATGCCTCTTCCCCGGCCATAAAATATTGTACTAAAAGTCTCATTATTCAGGTTTGCAGGGAGAGTTTCAATTTGCCCTACCTTTATTGAAGAACTGAAAACATCTATCCGTGATGAATATATTGGCGACATACCCTGCTGAACATTAAATGAATGTGGATATGACTTAACAGTTATCCTTACCGGAGAAGAGATATTTCTTTCAGTCACGAGATCACCGGCTGCCACAATCTTGCTTTCAACCGGAAGTGGCCATAGCTGCCTGTTCCTCGAAGGTACTATTCTCGACACACCACTGGCAATCAATATCTTATGAAGATTATTGGGATAGTAAATTTCACCCCAGCTGAAGACAATTTTTTCACCTTTCTCATTTTCAATTTCGACAAATAAATCAATAATAGGCTTAAATTCACTGCTGTTTGCCTTTTTTAATATCCTTTTGTCGAGTATATCAAAAAGTGAATACCCATCATACCTGTAAGCGCCCACAAACCTGTCACTACCTGCACTGTCGAGTAAAGTCTCTTTAACAATAACGGAATGCACAGGAAGGCTCTTGAAATCGACCTTGCCCGGATTTGCTATTTCACCATCAATAAATAAATCCTTCACAGGAAGAGGATATGTTTCAACATTATCGTAAAAATTGTTGGTCATGTCAGATGAATCGATAAATTGTACAACAGGGTTTTTTCCACTTTCAGATAATTGTTTTGGAGCCTGATTACACGAAATCAAACTTAAGAAAATAAAGATGAAGAGGGAATAACTTTTCATTGTATATTTATTAATAAATTATTGCTGGTTGCTGGTTGCCTTCTATTACTTATGAATTACTGGTTACTTTTTACTTTTGTCTTGTTGTCGTTATGCCGTTGTGCCGTTGTGCCGTTGTGCTTTATTTATTATTCCACAATCACCACAATAATATCCATTACGTTTGTCATCGTCGGACCGGTGTTAATATGTCCATCGGCTTTTTTAAAAAAATGGTATGAATTGAATTCGTTGAGATACTTATAGGGATCAATATTTTTCGCTATTGCTCCGGATATAGTATCTGAATCAACCACGGCTCCTGCGGCATCAGTTGGCCCATCATTGCCATCGGTTCCTGCACAAAGTATAGTAATTCCGGGTTTGTTTTGAAGTAAGAGGGCAGACAACAATGCTAAATGCTGGTTTCTTCCTCCGGTTCCTTTTCCTGTCATTTTAACAGTTGTTTCACCCCCGAATAAAAGACATACCGGCTTCACTTCATCTTTATCACTCTTAAATCTTGTTGCGGTTTCAACTAAATACTCAGCAACTGTGGAAGTGTCACCCTGAAGCTGATCGTCAATTATAACCGCATTAATATTGAATTCCAATGCTTTGCTTTTTGATGATTCGAGAGCCATTCTGTTGGAACCGACGATAATGTTAAATGTTTTATCAAAAAGAGAATCCCCTGGTTTTGGGGTTTCCGGCCTCTTTCCTGCAGCTCCTTCTTTTAAAAAAGTAAGTACTCCACGGGGAACAGTCCGGGTTAACCCGAACGTAGCCAGAACGTTCAATGCCTGCAGAAATGTTGTAGGATCGGGAACGGTTGGTCCGGAAGCTATTACATCCAGAGAATCACCCGGAACATCTGATAATATAAGATTCACAAGAGTGGCCGGGAAGACAATCCTTGAAAGCTGACCACCCTTAACAACTGATATATGTTTACGCACCGCATTAATTTCACTGATGCAGGCTCCGCTATTTATCAGAAGATCATTAACTTTAATCATGTCCTCGGGTAGACATCCCTCGGGTATATCAGGTAGCAGAGATGAGCCGCCACCGGATAACAGGCAGATTACAAGATCGTTCCAATTGGCCAATTCTGCTAATTTCAGTATTTCCCCGGTTGCTCTGAATCCGTTTATATCAGGTATCGGATGACCTGCTTCCGAAATATTAATATAATTCAACTTACATGAATGGCCATATTTAACTACAATATGCCCTTCAGTGATCCGGTCGCCAAGTATCTTTTCTATTTCTGCCCCCATCATTGCGCTTGCTTTTCCGGCTCCTATAACATAAATATTTTCAATTGTCTCCAGTGAAAAAATCAAATGGCCGATTTTCAGACAATTATCTTTCAAAGACATCTTGTTGGTTATCAACCTGTATGGGATAACACTTTCAACGCCTGCGAGAAAAATCTGTTCAGCAATTGTTCTGCAATTTATTTTATTGTCCACCATCATTATTATGAGCCAATCATGAGTCCTTCCAGATTACAAAATTATTAAAGATGTGATCCATACACATGCAAATACAACAATTCCCATGACAATTGTTGATGAGGAATATACTTTTAAAGTTGTCTCAGGGTTTATCCTGGAAAAATTGGAGACAACCCAGAAGTAAGAATCATTGGCATGGGATACAATCATTGAGCCTGCACCCATCGAAAGCATAGTAAGCAATCTGCCCCATTCTGAATCAAGTCCTAATAAAGATAGCATAGGAGCAACAAAAGATGCAGTCGTTATGATTGCCACAGTCGATGAACCCTGCGCGGTCTTCATAATCAGTGCAATAAGAAAAGGCACCACGATGCCAATGTTTGTTCCTGTCAGCAACTTGCCCATTGCCTCACCTGTGCCTGTTGCTTTAATTACCATCCCGAACATTCCGCCTGCAGCTGTGACGATAAGTATTGGTCCTGCTTTTTCAATAGCTTCCCGAAAAACCGAATTCATCGATTCGATTGTATTATTTTTAATCAATAACATAGCGAGAATAACACCTGCAGACAAAGCAAAAATGGGTTCTCCAGGCAGAAAGAGTATTCTTGAAATAAGGCTCTGTCCGTCTTTGTCTAACATATTTGATAATGATTTGAATGCTATTAATAACAAAGGGACAACGATCGGCAGGAATGAAAGGAAAGCTGAGGGAAGATTGTTTTGAGTTAATTTTGTGTCAACTTCGATCTCTTTTACCGGTTGGTAGTTTTTCCCCTTGCAGATCCATTTGCTCCATAAATATGCGGCCAGTGTTCCGGGAATAGCGAAAAATGTTCCAATTATTATCAGATAACCTATATTCACCTTTAGCATGCCTGCTGCAGCCAGCGCTCCGGGGTGAGGTGGGATGAGGCAATGGACTGAATAAAGAGAACATGCCAGAACAGCTGTTAAAAATGGCATTGGCAGTTTAGATTTTAAACTAAACGACCTGGATAGTCCACTTAATATTATAAATCCTGAATTACAGAAGATCGGTAATCCGGTAATAAACCCAATGATGCCCAAAGCCTGGGCACTTCTGTTTTCACCTGTTTTTGATAGAATAAATCTGGCAATACTGAGTGTTCCACCTGTCCTGTCGAGTGTAATGCCTATAATTGCACCAAGGATGATTAAAAATCCAATTGTGGCCATAGTACTGCCAAATCCTTCCTGGATTGTGCTGACGATCGTTTTTACAGGAAGCACGGTAAAAGCCAGCAAGAGTGAAACCAGAAACAGAGCTATAAACGCTTCAAGTTTTAATCTGGATGTAAGAATAATAATTACAACAATACTTATTCCAACAAGAATCGATGTCAACAGAATACTCATTTATGAAGTTTAATTGAAAAAGAGATATACAATAAATATCGCAGTAGTAAAGTCTGCAATATTAGCTGACCAGGAGCCACAAGAAATCCAATTATGAAGAAAGCAGCCCATATTTAATATAAGGCCATGGTGATAGATTGAGACGCTAAGATAATTATTAGGAAAGACAAAAGATAAAAGTTAAAAGTTAAAAGTGGAAATGTTATAAAATAGGTGCTATTTGCCGGATACTGGATGCTGTTTCGTATTATAACAAATTACCAGGGGCAGAGGCTCGAAAACCGAGAACCCAGGACCCGGTACTTATTAAAATAGTTAGTTGATATAATAATTGTCTGTTTTTTAAATACATTTGCGTAAACAAAAAAAGCTATGGCACGGTTTACAAGAACAGACGTTATTCTTAAAATGCACGAAGCAGGCATAGTGCCTATATTCTATCATAAAGATCCCGGAATATGCAGAAGTGTAATCAAGGCTTGCTCTGATGGCGGGATAAAAGTTTTTGAATTCACCAACCGCGGCGATTATGCACATGAATTATTCAGCGAAATACATAAATGGGCAGAAAAAGAGGTTCCCGGATTAATAATGGGTGCAGGATCAATCGTTGACGCAGGAACTGCTTCATTATATATACAGCTCGGCGCTAATTTCATTGTGTCGCCTGTTCTTAATCCTGAAATGGCAAAAGTATGCAACCGGAGAAAAATCCTTTGGGTACCTGGTTGCGGAACAATCTCAGAGATCAGCTATGCTGAAGAACTTGGCGCTGACATAGTTAAAATATTCCCTGGTTCGTCTGTGGGTGGACCAGATTTTGTAAGAGCAATCAAAGGACCATGTCCATGGACAAGTATTATGCCTACTGGTGGAGTTGAACCAACCCTCGAAAATTTGACAGAATGGTTTAATGCAGGNNCGACCGATCACTACAAGTATTTCTCCTCTTCTCCCAATCTTTCTTCAATTCCCAGGCGACCTGTATAGTTCTATATTGGATATAATCGGACAGGCCTTTGATTTACTGATAGTTATTTTTATTCTGGAAGTTTTCACAACAGGAAATTTTCGTATTATTTTATAGCCTATTGTTGTTCCATCAATCAATGGTTTCCAATCACCATTAATAAGTGCTGATACCTTAAATTCCTGAACTCTTTGTCCTA
>PLML01000176.1 GCA_003141525.1 Bacteroidales bacterium | reverse complement strand
TTAACGAAATAACTCTGTGGTTTATTGTTTTCATTTTATTCTTTTCAATGAAATTAATATCTCGATTGTTCGTTTATAATAGTTTGACCTTAAGGTCTTCTCCATGAATTATTTCTGATTTCCAATAATTTTTAATAATTTTCTACTTCATTAATAATCCTACGTCATGGCACAGAACAAAGAAAAAAAATCAGCCAACATAAGAATTACGGGAAAGGACGAGTTATATCACGATATAAAACAGGAAAAGAAGAAAAAACTCGGTTCACGGGAATATGAGGAAATGCTCATGACACTTGAGATTGAACTTGTAAAACTTCAGGAATGGGTAAAGGCAAATAAATTAAAAGTGGTTGTCGTATTTGAAGGCAGGGATGCGGCAGGGAAAGGCGGAGTAATTAAAACCATTGCCGGCTGTCTGAATCCCAGAATTTGCAGAATTGTTGCTCTTGGTATACCTACTGAAAAGGAAAAATCTCAATGGTATTTCCAGAGATATGCTTCCGAGCTGCCTGCCGGAGGCGAGATTGTCCTTTTTGACAGGAGCTGGTATAACAGGGCAGGTGTCGAAAAGGTAATGGGTTACTGTAACGATGATGAGTACGAGGAGTTTCTCAGATCCTGTCCTGAATTCGAAAAGATGATTATAAGGTCAGGTATAATTCTTATTAAATACTGGTTTTCTGTAAGCGACCATGAGCAGGAAAAAAGGTTTCAGGACAGAATAGAAGACCCTACAAAACGGTGGAAGATCAGTCCGATGGATATTGAATCGCGCGATAAATGGGTCGAGTATTCTATTGCTAAAGATAAAATGTTTTCTTATACCGATACTAAACAGTCTCCCTGGTATGTTGTTCGTGCCGATGACAAAAAGAGAGCAAGACTTAACTGTATACATCATCTTCTTTCACTGATTCCTTACAAGGATCTAACACCCAAACCGTTAAAACTGCCTCCGTTAAAACACGATGTAGCTTATGTAAGACCCCCTGTAACGGAGCAGACATTTGTGCAGGAAAAGTATTAAAACCTCACCCCCTTCCGTCCCCCGCTACCGGGAGAGCGGGGGAGACTCATTTGCGTTTCTTCTCTTTGCGACCTTTGCGGTTAATGGATTTCGTCACCTCGTTCCTCAACTTTCTCCTTTCTCCTTTCTCCNNTGTCTTTTATCTTTTATCTTTTTATTATGTCTTCAAAACCATCTATTCCAAAAGGCACACGTGATTTCTCAACTGAGGAGATGCTGAAACGCGAATATATTTTTGAAACCATAAAACAGGTATTCAAATTATATGGTTATCAGCCTATTGAGACTCCGGCCATTGAGAATCTTACTACACTTCTCGGGAAGTATGGAGAGGAAGGAGACAAGCTTCTCTTCAGAATTCTTAATTCAGGGGATTTTTTGTCTTCGGTAAGTGATGATGGTCTTGCAAAGCGGGAATATGCTAAACTCTCCTCTATTATATGCGAAAAGGGGTTAAGATATGATCTGACGGTTCCATTCGCACGTTACGTGGTTCAGCATCGTGACGAAATTGTCTTCCCATTTAAAAGATACCAGATACAGCCGGTCTGGAGAGCCGACAGACCACAAAAAGGCAGGTATCGCGAGTTTTTTCAATGTGATGTCGATGTAATAGGAAGCGATTCATTATTAAATGAACTTGAACTTATTCAAATAATTGATCAAGTATTTGAAAGTTTAAAGGTGGGTATACAGATAAAAATAAACAACAGAAAAATCTTAGCTGGAATAGCAGAATTTGCGGGGATTCCAGAACGAATAACCGATATAACAGTTGCTTTGGATAAATATGAGAAAATTGGGTGGGATAATGTAAAAGTAGAATTACAAAGTAAGGGAATTAATAGTAAAAGTATAAGCGATATTGAAAGTATTATTAATGTCATTCGTCTAACCAATCCGAAGAAACTTATTTTTTTACGTCGTATCTTAATGGACTTTCCGATTGGATTAGAGGGTATTAAAGAGCTTGAAGAATTATTTCATTTATTAGAAAAAGGTAATATCAACGCTTCAATAGTTTTTGATTTAACCTTAGCGCGTGGGTTAAACTATTATACAGGTGCAATAATAGAAGTCAAGTCTGCTGATATAAATATCGGAAGCATTTGTGGTGGAGGTCGCTATGATAATCTAACTGGAATATTTGGTCTTCCTGGAGTTTCTGGTGTAGGTGTTTCTTTTGGCGCTGACAGGATTTATGATGTTATGGACCAGCTAAGTTTATTTGATGTTGACAATTCTTCCTCTACTGATGTTTTATTGTTAAATTTTGGCGAAGCTGAGACGGAGTATGGATTAAGGATCCTAGGAATACTTCGAAATTTTAAAGTTAGAGCAGAGCTATATCCAGATCAATCAAAGTTAAAGAAACAGATGTCTTACGCTGTTTCGAAAAATATTCCCTATATAATTATAGCTGGGGAAGATGAGATTAAAGAAAATAACATAACAATTAAAACAATGTCTTCTGAAGAACAAAAAACCATTCCTTTGGATGAGCTTGGTTCATTTGTAAATAAAGTGATTAAGAAATCCTGATGCGTAGCAGTAAATTGATTTTGACTATGTCAAGTTCGTTCTGATGAGTCGGGTTCTGGCTCTGAAAGAGCCAAATGTGAATAACCCCCGGTGTTAACCTGGGGTGTACGACCCCACAAATCCAACAGCTCTGAAGGAGCTGAATATGATTAACTTAAGGAAAAAATCTCTCATCTGGTGTTATACCAGACTCTAAAAGGATCTTTCGATACTCTTCCTCAAATGTCACTTTTTTATGATGTTCCTGTTGACTCTTAATGTATTCAATAAGATTGTTTTTGTCCTTAAAGGAGCTGGTAAATGAACCATATCCTTCTTCCCAGCCAATAAATCCGGGGAACAATTTACTACATTTCATCCATAGTGAAGATGAGGCCTTAACTTCTCTCATAAAATCCGCTGGTGCTATTGATGGATGCATATCGGTAAGTATATGAAGGTGATTTTCAACACCATTAATACGATACAGGTGACTGTTTTTATTCTTAACTATTCCTGTAATATAGGCATAGAGTTCGTTGACATGATCTTGCTTAATGGTAGGCAGGCTGTGTTTTGTCCTAAATACAATATGATACAGGTGTTGACGATAACTTGACATGTCGTAAATTATTAAGTTAATACAGCGAGAAAGGACTAAGTTACACTATAACTTAAATAAATCCAACTAAATTGCGCCCTTACAGGGCTTTAGATCAGAGAGTTATCTAACCCCCGGCGTCAGCCGGGGGTTATTCATATATTGCCACTTTCGTGGCAAAGCCATTATGCATAAGCGGAAGTAAATTTATTTTGACTTTGTCAAGTTTGTTAAGAGGAGTCGTGTTTCGGCTCTGAAAGAGCCAAATCTGAAAGAGCCAAAGATGAATAACCTCACGGGTCAGCCGAGATTTTTCATATATTGCCACATTCGTGGCAAAGCTATTATGCATGCGTAGCGGTAAATTGATTTTGACTATGTCGAGTTTGTCATGATGAGTCGGGTTCCCGCTCTGAAAGAGCCAAATGTGAATAACCCCCGGCGGCAACCTGGGGTTATTTTCAGAGATGTATCATAAGATAAGCCTACGGAAGGGAAATCCGCCGGTAAGGCTAATAATTCCTTCCCTGCCTTGCCTTCTGCTGTTGCCTGACATTCTGCAGCTCTTTAAGAAGCTGAGCTTTATACTGATTTTCTGCCTGGTAGTACAATATTACTTTTACGGGGGGCAATACCTCCTTTAGTTTCTTGTGAAATGCAACCGCAAGATTTGACTCCTGTACAAGACAATCAACGTATTTATCTCCCATTTCTTCCAGCTGATTATCACTCAGAGAGCTTCCGTTTTGATTAAAGTTCCTGTTGAGTTTCAGTTTTTCCAGTTGTATCTGATTTCGCTGACCCTGATAATCGTTATATACAGGCCAGAATTTTTCTGCCTCCTCTGATGTCAGATTCAGTTTCTTTGTAAAGAATCCGATTTTATAGTTATTCAGTTTTTCCAGATTCGGATTCTGTGCAGATGATCTTATGACCGGATACACTGACATTATAAATAAAACAATTATTATTCTTTTCATGGCTTCAAACTTATAGATGTTCATAAATATCATTTAATTCAACATTTTCTTGCAAAAGATATTCAACTATATCTTTTTTGCTCACATCTGGTACATCATCAGAAAGAATAAGCGATGATGCGTCTTCTTCAAGCGATGAAATGTCAATATCATTTATATATGAATCAGGGTCTATTTCACGAAGTATTTCTGAGACCTGTGGATTTCTTTTGTCATGCGTTAAAAGCTTTATTGTTGTATAACTGATAATAATCAGACCTGTAACAGAAGCTGCAATAAGAAGGCTGGTTCTGAACCTGTTATATATACTGATCTTCCTGGCTTCCTTATCAGAACCCGGTGTGGCGGAAATTATTTTCCTGTTTACCTCTTCAAAGTAGTTGTCAGGCACTTTAAAAGGATTTTTTACCGGTATGTCATTTAACTTTTTCATTATTACTTTAGATAGTTAAGAATCAGGAAAGTTTAATCATTTACTAATATTTTTTCAATTTTCTTTACTGCGTGATGATAAGATGCTTTCAGTGCACCTTCTGAAGTCTTCAATACTTTGCTCATATCCTCATAAGTCATTTCGTCATAATATTTCAGATTAAAAACAATACGCTGTTTTTCAGGAAGTTGTAGAATGGCATTTTGGAGCTTCAATTGTGCTTTATCGCCATCAAACCATGTACTGCCTTCACGGGAGCTGGCAAAATAACTGCCTAAATCATCGATTGAGACTGCAGCATTTCTTTTTCTTCTATTAATTAATGCAAGTGCTTCGTTGGTTGCAATTGTATAAATCCAGGTATAAAGTGAACTTTCACTCCTGAAATTCCCTATACTTTTCCACACATTGATAAAAGTGTTCTGAAGAGCGTCATCAGCATCTTCGTGAAGGATTACCAGCCTGCGGATATGCCAGTAAAGTTTCTGGCTATATTTTTCAACTAAAAGCCGGAAACCTTTATTCAGATCTGTCTTTAGTAATTCAGAAATGTTATCGTCGGGCCGAATGGTATTCAATTTCAAAACTGATTTTCTACTTAGATAGAAAGAATCTTCGAAGGTTTAAAGATAGTCATGCAAAATGATAAGAAAAAAATTGTGTCATAAAAAATAGGTTTCATTAACCTCTTTTTCTTAACCCCCCATCCCCCCTAAAGGGGGGCTAATTTGCTACAAATAAGTGTAATTAGCCTAAATGTTACAGCATTAGCTCCCCTTTTAGGGGAGATGTCATCCGCCAGTTGGTGGATGACAGAGGGGCATAAGATGAGGAACAGAATCCTTAAGGGCTCTGCTTGAATTATCCCCGGAATTATGATAAATTTGCTGCAACTCAATTAATCCGGATCACTGATGGCTCTTCAATGTGGAATTATAGGCATAACAAATGTCGGGAAAACAACAATTTTTAACTGCATATCCAATACCAAAGGAGAAACCAATGCCTTTGCATTCAGCGCAACAAAGTCTAACATGGGAGTTGTGCAGGTACCCGACTCCAGGCTTTATGAGCTTGAAAAACATCAGGTTACCGACAGGATCGTTCATACAACAGTGGAGATTGTCGATATTCCCGGATTAGCAAAAGGTTCCAATAAGGGGGAAGGCGTAGGCAATAAATTTCTTGCCGATATCAGAAATACCGATGCACTAATTCATGTTCTGCGATGCTTCGATAATGAAGCCCTCCCACATATCGATGGCTCAGTTGATCCGGTTCGTGACCTTGAAACTATTGACCTTGAGTTGCAGGTAAAAGACCTGGAGTCAGTTGAGAAAAAGATTGAACGGCTTGGTCGGGCGGCAAAAGCCGGTGATAAAGATGCAAAACACGGAATGGAAATCCTTCATCTGTACCGTGAACATTTTGAAGAGTTTAAAAATGCAAGAACTCTTGAAGTAAAGGAAGAAGACAAAAAATATATTGATGATCTCTTTCTTCTTACCACGAAACCTGTAATGTATGTATGTAATGTTGATGAGAAATCTGCTGTTACAGGTAATAAGTATGTGGAGAAGGTTAAGGAATTCCTTAAAGGCCGGAATGCAGAAATCCTGGTAATAGCAGGTGCAATTGAAGCAGAAATAGCGGAACTCGAAAGCAATGAGGACCGGATGGCATTTCTTAAAGATGCAGGGCTGACTGAACCTGGTGTTGATAAGCTGGTTAGAGCCGCTTACAAAATGCTGAACCTGCAGACTTTTTTTACTGTGGGCCCCATGGAGATCAGAGCATGGACGATAAAGACAGGCATGACTGCTCCTAAGGCAGCCGGTGTAATTCATAGTGATCTTGAAAGAGGATTTATTAGAGCTGAGGTTATGAAATATAAAGATTTTGTTACACTCGGCTCAGAGCATGCATGCAAGGAAGCAGGTAAATTTTACATAGAAGGAAAGAATTATATAGTCAGGGATGGCGATATACTGCATATAAGGTTTAACGTATAAAGTCATTATGTCAAGGCGGTTCCTGATATTGATTTCTATCTCTGTTTTATCTGTGTCGAGGTGCTTTTCACAGATGACAACTCCCGATGACAAACTTCGTCAGATTATCAGTCAGTATGGACAGGCGGAGGTTACACTTCCTTATATAGATAAAAAATCTATTGAAATTCTAACTGCCAATGTATCAATTTTATCCGTGAAAGATAAAGTTGTATATGTTAGTCTGTCACCGCTGACAGTTGAATGGTTTATCCTGCAAAAGTATGATTATCAGATAGTAGAGAAGATTAGGGCTAAAGGGATAATCTCATCTCGTAATGTAAATCAGGCGATGGCCTGGGATAATTATCCTACATATACCCAGTACGATTCCATAATGCAAAGTTTTAAATCTCTTTACCCCTCTTTATGCCGTCTCGATACAATTGGGAGCAGCATAAACGGAAAATTAGTTCTTGCTCTCAAAATTTCAGACAATCCGGATATTGATGGTGGCAAGCCTGCAGTTTTTTACTCATCAACAATGCACGGTGACGAGCCCGGAGGGTATGTTCTGATGCTTCATCTTGCCGACTATCTTCTTAAAAATTATCCATTAAGCAGCAGGGTTAAAAACCTCGTGGATAATCTGGAGATTTGGATAAATCCGCTTGCAAATCCGGACGGTACCTACAATCACGGCGATAGCATAAACTTACCTACCCGTTTCAATGCAAACGGTTATGATCTTAACAGGAATTTCCCGGATCCTGTAACTCCAAATACCGTTTTGCAGAAGGAGACTATTGATATGATCAGGTTCATGAGAAAACACAGGTTCGTCATTTCTGCAAATTTTCATACTGGTAGCGAAGTAGTTAATTATCCATGGGACAGGTGGGAAAGATTACATGCTGATAACGACTGGTTTTACAGCATAAGCAGAAAATATGCCGATACAGTGCATTTTAATTCTGCTTCAGGCTATATGACCTTTCTGGATAACGGTATCACAGACGGGTACCAGTGGTATCCTGTTTATGGAGGACGGCAGGATTTTATAACCTGGGAACTGCAGGGGCGTGAAGTGACCATTGAACTTGATAATGAGTCACTTACTCCGGCATCCCGGCTTCCTTTGCTTTGGCAGTATAACTGGCACTCATTAATCGGGTATCTTGAAAATGCTCTTTATGGTATCCATGGATCAGTCCGTAATGTCAACACTCATGCTTTTGTTCCCGCAAAAGTCTTCATAAACGGTCACGACCAGGATAGTTCCCAGGTTTACTCCGATACTCTTACGGGGAGTTTTGAAAGATTTTTGTCTCCCGGATCATGGACTCTAACCTTTTCTGCTCCTGGTTACTGGCCTGTAACCATAAATAATATCATTGTGACTTCCGGACAAAAAACAGATTTAATTGTCGACATGTCACCTGTTCCAAGTAGCATTGAAAACATAAATTCAACAACCCCGATACTTCTCTACCCCAACCCGGCAAGAAATGTTATCTCTGCATTGCTTCCAGACATAATGACCGGGAACATAACCATCCGGATTATTAATCCGGCTGGTATGTTGATATCAGAATATGTTGCCGGAGCTGTTCCGGGAATCCCTTTATCAATTGATATAAAATTATTACCAGCAGGTACATATACCGTAGTTTTCACCAACACTTCTTCCAGAGGTTCTTGTCTGGGAAGGTTCGTTGTTATTAAATAATCTTCTTCACTTGCTTCTGTGACTAAATCAAGTATTTTTGCACCTTAATTTGATATCAGGGGAACCTTTTTAATTCATATTCTGGTAAATATTTCTTTAAAGCATTAAAAATCAGTAGTAAATTATGAAAAGATTTGCAATAATAGTTTTATTGATTTTGGTTTTTGTAAAGTTGTCTGGTCAGGGAACTTATCTTCCACCTGATAAACCACGACTTGTGATAGGGATAGTTGTAGAGGAACTAAACTATAATCAGCTTGAAAAGTTCCATGACAAGCTAGGTGAAAATGGGATAAAAAGGCTTATTAATGAAGGAACATACTTTAAAAATGCATCATATGAATATTTGCTCACTCAATCCGCTCCGGGCCATGCAACTATTGCAACAGGTGCTGAACCATCATTTCATGGAATTACGTCTGATGACTGGTATATTCCCCTTAAGAATGAACTGATTAATTGCACTAAAGATATCAATGTAAATGCAACTGGAGGAAGTTTTGAATCCGGGTTACATTCACCGGTAAACCTTTTGGTATCAACATTTTCTGACGAGCTAGCAATGGCAACAAATAAGAAAGCAAAAGTTTTCGGGGTTGGGTTAAGAGAGAGTTCAGCAATATTATCCGCCGGTCATGCTGCAAATGCAGCATTCTGGTTTGACAATACAACCGGGACCTGGATGTCAAGTTCTTATTATATTAATACTCTTCCTGTTTGGGTGAATGACTTTAATGCGATGAAGTTTTCGGACACATATCTGAATTCTACATGGAATCTGTTAANNGGGTTCAATAACATCAATTATTTCCCGTACGATCTGAAAAAGTTGAGATCAAAGAACGTTTTTAATTATAAAAATGATTATTCTTTATTGAGGGAGACACCGTTCGGCAATTCTCTTACCACTGACTTTGCTATCAGACTTATACAAAATGAGCGTCTGGGTAAAAATGATGTAACAGATTATCTTTCAATCTGCTATTCAGCAACCGATTATATTGGTCACAGGTTCGGGCCGTCATCTATGGAGATGGGGGATGCCATTTTACGACTTGATGATGATATTAAGAAGCTTCTCACATTCCTTAATGATAGTATCGGGAAGAAGAATATTCTGGTATATTTTACCGCAGCTCATGGAATTTCGGAAATTCCTACGGTTCTGGAAAGGAACCGCATCCCTTCAGGGTATTTTCAGCAGAACCAGGCATTGCAGTTGCTTAAGAGTTATCTGAATGCAGTTTACGGAGAGGGTGACTGGGTGAAAGGTTTTTCCGAGAGACAGGTTTTCCTCAACAGGACCCTGATTGAAGACGCAAGGCTTTCGCTCGATGATGTACAAAAAAAAGTTGCCCGGTTCCTTGTTCAGTTTACCGGTGTAGAGGCTGCTTATCCTTATTCTGCCTTTGAGGCTAATGATTTTGGAAATGGTAATCTTAAAAAGATCATTAATAGCTTCAGCCCTCAGAGATCAGGAGATGTTATTGTTATCTTAAATCCGGGATGGGTTGAGAAAGAAACCGATTTTGTTACGAATCATAATTCGCCATATGAATATGATTCTCATGTTCCTTTGATCTGGTATGGGTGGACAGTGAATAGAGCGACAGTGATCCGGCAGGTTAATATGACTGATATTGCTGCCACGTTATCAACGCTCTGCAAAGTTCCATATCCTAATGCATGTACAGGGGAACCGATGTTTGAGTTATTCAGATAATTCTATCCCTGATTCTGCATGCTTCAATAAGGAGCTCAGGATTTTTTTCACAGCCATTACCCAGGATAATAAGATCAGCGCCGGCATTAAAAATCTCTTCAACCTCATCTTTGTTTTTTATCCCGCCGCCAACAGCTAATGGAATTGAAATATTTTGTCTTACAGCTTTAACAAGGCTGACAGGAACAGGATTTATTGCTCCACTTCCCGCCTCGAGATATATCATCTGTAGCCCCAGCATCTCTCCGGCCATGGCAGTTGCAACAGCAATTTCGGGTTTATCGCATGGAATTGCTTCGGTCTGACTGATATATTCAACAGATGTCTTTTTCCCGCAACTGATCAGTATGTATCCGACTGATACAAGTTTCTCCCTTGCATTTTTCAGGTAAGGCGCTGCGATTACGTGATTACCAATTAGTAATTCGGGATTTCGGCCTGAAATAAGTGATAGAAGCAGAATCACATCTGCTTCAAGAGTAAGCTGCAGAAGGTTACCCGGAAAAAGTATCACAGGAATTGAGCAAAGCTTCCTGATTTCGCTTATCAGATTGTCAATACTGGTAAATGTGAGACTGCCACCCGCAAAAATATAGTCAGTTTTACTCTCTTTTGCAGTTTTAAGAATGTTTTGAAGCGCAACTCCTTTTGCCTTGTCAGGGTCAAGAAGCAAAGCCACGCTCTTTCTGCCGGGAAAATTATCTGGTTTCATAATTTTTTTTTGTCCATACAATAGCGTAGTTATCATACTTTGAATAGAAGAGTTCAAATGATTCATTTATTTTACTGGTGTGAACATGTCCCGTGATCTCTCCTGATTCTTTTAAAATAAAAGGGTCAATTGTAATATTGTTTCTGATGCTAATGCCTTCTTTGTCGCAGATTTTATAAAGAGCTTCTTTTGCGCACCAGTGAATATAAAGGTGGTATCTGCGTTCTTCCTGTTCTTTTGTGACTTTTTCCTTCCTGTTAATGAATTTAAATGCAAGTGCAGCTATATTTGAACTCATATATTCCAGGTCTATTCCAACCTTCTCATTTGTGCTTAAGAGGATTGCTGTAAGTTTATGCGAGTGGGAGATACTTATAAATCTTGAACCATCATTCAGAAATGGCTTGTTATTTTTATTATAAACTATCCTGGCATCCCTTCCGATCAGCTCAGAGAGCAATGCCCTTACACTTAAGAATTCAAGCTTCCTTGAGTTGCTGCTGAATCCTTTATATTTCTTTTTTTCATCATTATCAAGTGAAACAAGGTACAAAAGAGCATTCAGATCCTCTTCTATCTTCCATACCCCCAGGATGGAGAACTCGTTAAGATAATGTTTTGTAATACAACCCATTGGTAGCGGTCAGGTATTATTTTTTCCACTTCAGAGTTTCAATCAGGTGAATGATATCCTCTCTGAAAAAATCAATTACTGGAGCCAATGAATCTGCATTTG
>PLML01000113.1 GCA_003141525.1 Bacteroidales bacterium | reverse complement strand
CATATGCTGCAAGTTTTCAGACTCGTATCCTCAAAAATAGCTTCATATCAAAATCCACAGCAGTCAGGAAGAAGATTATTAAACCTACCAAAGGAGGTAAGGTAGGTCTGGGTGGATATGTCTTCAACGACAACAATGGTATTATGCATCGTACTGGATTTTCGCTAGCTTATGCTTACCATATTTCGATGGGACGAACCGGGGGAATACCGAATGACCTTTCTTTTGGGCTTGCAATGACCGCTTATCAATTTGCAGTTAATACAAATGGTGCGATTTTAACAAATCAGGATGACCCATTGTTGAATTCGTATGACAGGTCAGTCTTTATTCCGGATTTCAACTTTGGTGCAAGTTTCACCACATCACGGTACTATGTCGGATTTGCAATGACTAATTTACTAAGAGGTTCATTATTGATTGGTGATACATCAAAAATCAAAACAACACAGCTCGGCAATTATTACCTGACAGGCGGTATTAAATTTCCATTGACACCAGATTGGACTCTTGAACCATCTGCATTCATTAAAGCTTCAGACATGTTTTTTAAGTCGGTTCAGATGGATCTTACTGCAAGGGTTTATTATAAAGAAGACTACTGGGTCGGAGTGTCATACAGAACCGGGGATGCTATAATAGGTATGGTGGGTTTGAAATATGACAGGTTTTATTTCGCTTATGCTGTCGACTTCACTTTGACTGATATTCGGACACAAAGTTATGGAACTCACGAACTTTCACTCGCTGTCAAATTTGGTGAGAGCGCCAGAAGATACCGCTGGATAAATGCGTATTAATGAATAAAAACAGATAAAGAGGCTGATTTTATATCAGCTTCTTTTTTTTCAGGAAAATTTATGTCAAGAAGAATTTTTCCAGAAATTACAGTTGCGTTCTTGCTGCTTACTCTTTTCTTCAATAAAGGATATTCACAGGTTGAGAAATCTCAGCCTGTCAGGATCATGTTTTATAATGTAGAAAACTTTTTTGATACCTATGATGATACTCTTACGGATGATAATGATTTCCTTCCGGGTGGTTTGATGAGATGGAATTTATACAGGTATAATAAAAAAACAAATTCACTCTATAAAACGATTATTGCAGCGGGGGAATGGGACCCTCCTGCAGTTATTGCTTTTTGTGAAATAGAAAACCGGAAAGTACTCGAAGATCTTATTTTCGGAACTTATTTATCGAAATTTAATTACGGGATAGTTCATGAGGAATCACCCGATCGAAGAGGCATAGACGTTTGCCTCATATATAGAAAAAAAATTGCCAGTATTATTTGTTACAAATACTGGATCCCAGCTGATATTAAACAAAAGGATTTTAACTCAAGAAGCATTCTTTATTCTAAACTTTTAATTGGCTCAGATACAATTCACCTTATTGTGAACCATTGGCCTTCGAGGAGAGGAGGAGTTCTGGCCGGCGAGAATTACAGGCTACAAATTGCCTCTATGATAAGAGAAAAGGTCGATTCCATAGTTGAAATGACCTCTTCGGGAGCACGAATAATTATTTTGGGAGACTTTAACTCTACTCCTGATGATCAGGCTATTAAATCACTTGTTATCTCCGATGATTCATGTAAATCTATGATAAACCTTTCTGAAAGGCTTGATAATGAAGGCCTTGGGACATACCGTTATATGGGGACATGGGAAATGATTGACCAGGTAATTGTATCAAAAAGGCTTATAACATGCAGAGAGGGACTTTATACCGAACCAAATCTGTTACAGATTTTCAAACCTGATTTTCTGTTGAAAAAAGATCCTAAATACCCTGGGTCAAGTCCGTTTTCAACGTATCGCGGATATAAGTATCAGGGAGGATTTAGCGATCATCTACCTGTGCTGCTTGAGCTTAGAGTCATGACCCCTGGTCAACCGGAGTGAAACCAAGTTCTACTCCTTTTTCCAGCATCAGTTTTCTGGCAGCTTCGTGTTCATTCGGTATTATCCCATCAAGTATAGCATCCCTGATTGCATTTTTAATAACGCCAACCTCTTTACCTGGTTTTATTCCGAAAGTCATTATAATTTCACTCCCGTCGACAGGAGGTTGAAAATTTCTTACGGCATCCTTCTCTTCAATCTCTTTAAGTTTGGTTCTTACAAGTTTAAAGTTTTCAAGATGTTTTGTCTTTTTAGCTTCATTCTTTGACGTTATGTCAGCTTCGCATAATATCATCAGATCGTCAATGTCATCGCCAGCTTCAAATAGCAATCTTCTTATTGCTGAATCTGTCACCAGATCCTGTGACAATGCTATAGGCCTGAGATGGAGATCAATTATTTTTTGAACATATTTCATCTTATCATTCAACGGAAGCTTTAGATTTCTGAAAATATTCGGAACCATTTTAGACCCAATAAATTCGTGGCCATGAAATGACCAGCCTGTGTCAGACTGGTATTTCTTTGTAACAGGCTTGGCAATATCGTGAAGAAGAGCAGCCCATCTGAGCCACAAATTGTCAGTTTTCTTACTGATATTCTCTAGAACTTTTATTGAGTGATGAAAATTGTCCTTATGTGCCTTTCCTTCCTTTGTCTCGATTCCTTTAAGATTATCAAGCTCGGGGAAAATTATTTTGAGCAAACCTGCTTTTTCAAGAAGGATGAAACCTTTGGAAGGATGAGAACACATTATTATTTTATTAAGTTCTGTTACAATCCTTTCAGCCGATACAATCTTTATGCGCTCGGCATTTTCTATAATTGAATTGAACGTGTTTTCCTCAATTGTGAAATTAAGCTGGCTGGCAAACCTTATAGCTCTCATCATCCTTAAAGGATCATCTGAAAATGTCTTGCCTGGTTCCAGGGGTGTTCTGATTGTTTTCTTCTTAAGGTCATCTATGCCTCCAAAGGGATCTAAGAACATACCAAATGTCTCTTTGTTTAAGCTTATCGCCAGAGTGTTAATAGTGAAGTCCCTTCTCTTCTGATCATCTTCCAGTGTCCCGTCTTCAACTACAGGTTTCCTTGAATTTCTGTCATAAGACTCCTTCCTCGCACCAACAAACTCAATCTCATATTCCTGATTCCTGAACATGGCAGTTCCAAAATTCTTGAAGACGCTGACTTTTATTCCGGGATGTATCTTTTTTGCTGCTTTCCTGGCAATCTCAATTGCACTCCCAATAACAAGAATGTCAATATCTTTATCAGGATGGTCTCTTTTAAGAAGGCAATCCCTCACCCATCCTCCTATAACGTATGCTTGCACATTTTCAGATGTAACTACAGATGAAAGTGTTTCGAAGATTTTGTCATTAAGACATATATTCATATATAGATATGACAATTTGTTTATTATTCATGACAAAGTTACAATTAATACTTAATTATTGGCTAATATTGAAATTTGCACTTTATTGGCATGAAGGTTGACCTGTATATAAACAAACATGATTTCTTTATGTTTATTAAATAAAAATGATATGATAGAGCATCTTACAAAAGAGACATTTTTGAATAGGATATTCAATTATGAAAAGAACAAAGAATGGAAATTTGAAGGTGAAAAACCATGTATAATTGATTTCTATGCTGATTGGTGTGGCCCATGCAAAGTTGTATCTCCTGTTCTGGAAGAGCTGGCGAAAGATTTTGATGGTAAAATTAACGTCTTTAAAGTAGATACTGAGGAAGAACAGGAACTTGCATCTGTTTTTGGCATTAGAAGCATCCCTTCATTTTTATTTGTTCCTGCTGAGGGTCAGCCGCAGATGGCAATGGGAGCGCTTCCTAAAGAAACCTTCGTTAAAGCATTCAGAGATGTACTTGGTGTAGAAAAATAATCATTTCATCAAATAATAATATAGTTTTGTTAAATAGTCAGGAAAAAGCGAAACATTTTATGTCTCATGCACGTTTAACAAATCAGAAGTTAGTCATTTTAGGTTTAAGAGTTTTTTTCATGGATTTAGGTTTAGGGTAGTAAAGCAGTAAATCAGGACTTCGGTCCTGATTTACTTTTATACAAGGTCCTTAAATATACTATTAATCTCCTCCTCAGTTGACCTTAGTTTTTTCTGACATTCTTTAATCAATTCAGAAGCTCGTCTTACTTCAACAGAAAGCTTATCAATATCCAGATCGCCGCTTTCAATGTTATGCAGAATGTTCTCTATCTCAGCTACTGCATTATTAAACGAAAATTCTTTTTTTGCCATATTATTAAGTATTTAAAAATTAACCTTTTCAACTTTTTCAACTTTTCAACTTTTCAACCTCTTTAACCTTTTCTTATTCACCACCCTGCTTCTCAAAATCCCTGAATAGAGTTGCGTATCAATAAGATCATCTTTTTTTATCAGATCACTGTTCTTCAGTATCCTGCCATTAATTGATGTAATTGAGAAACCTCTCTTAAGTATGTTTTCAGGATTCAGAAGTTGCAATCTATTAACTAATCCAATCAACATTAAATTGTTTGCACTCAGGCAATTAATTGAACCGGTAATAAGTCTCTGACTGTTCCTCCTGATGGTCATATTTTTTCCGGAATAATAAGATTTTATTGCTGAAGAAAGTTTGGATTCCTGATTAGCCGGAATGAGGCCTGCTCTAATAATTTTTTCCTTGCCAATATTTATTATTTCAATTATTTCGGCTGAAAGATTATCTTTAACCTCCGACATCATAATTCGTGCAAGAGGGAATAATTTATTTCCTGAGGATTCAATCCTGTTTTTATTCTTTTCAATAATAATCTGTGAAGCGGCAATTATCTCAGAACTAATCTCAATGATATGATTTTCTGCTCCTGCTACAGAATCAATAATAAAATCAGCCACTGCCGTCGGTGTTTTTAGCGCCCTGTTTGCTACCATATCAGTAACAGATACATCCTTATCATGTCCAATACCGGTAATTACAGGCAGGGGGAACTGTGTGACATGGTAGGCAATATTATAACTGTCGAACCAGCTAAGGTCTGACTGTGAACCTCCTCCTCTTATTATTACAACCAGATTAAATAAATTGGATCTTAAGGCAATTTTATCGAGAGCGCTTATTACACTCTGTTCGGTCTCTTCACCCTGCAATGAAGCTTCAATCAATGCAGTATAAAATACATATCCAAAACTGTTGCTTTTAAGCTGGTTGATAAAATCTGAATATCCGGCTGCGTTTTTTGAAGAAATAACTGCGATTCTTTGAGGGACAGCCGGAAATGGGATCTCCTTATTCATCGAAAATACTCCTTCATGCTCAAGCTTCTTTATTACAAGCTGGCGCTTCATCGCCATTTCTCCGATCGTAAAAGCCGGATCTATATCTGATATAATAAGGCTTAACCCATATAGCTCGTGATAATCAACCTTTGTTTTAACAAGTATTTTGAGTCCTTCTCTGAGAGACTCGCCTGTAATATTTTCAAAAAATGCTTTGAGAAATCTGTAACGATTACTCCAGATTATTGCTTTTACGCGGGCCCTGACATTTTTCTCATCAGGATGTTTTTCAATGAGTTCAAGGTAACAATGCCCCGCATTATTCTCTTTAAGCTCTGAAATTTCTGCCATTACCCAATACACATCAGGCATAGCCAGGTACAAAGAATCTCTTATGATCAGCTGTAATTCGGTTAACGAAACTTTTTCAGTCATGATCAGTTATTTAATTTAATAATCTTCAAAACATTTATTTCTGACCCATATTTCACTCTCAATAAATATAAACCTTGTTCTCTGTGCTGCAATTCTCTGATAATAATAGTTCTGCCGGCATAATCAGCAAAGTCTTTTCTGAATATTAATTTCCCGGTCATGGAAATAATCTCGATCGTGAACGTCTCAGGAAGGGAGAGAAAAATAATTTCAAAGGTCCCTGTTGTCGGATTTGGGCTGGCTATTATCCCTTTATCGGGGATTTTTATATATAGATTTTGAAGTTCTGTGAGGGCAAGAACAATATCAGGAATCCCATAACCATAAAGTGAATCGGGGTAATTATACCTGTCGGCACTCGAATGGAGTACCTGAATAATGTCATTGTTTAAAGCGCGTGGAACTGCCTGTAATAGACAGGCTGACATTCCACTTAAAACCGGACATGAAAAGGAGGTACCGTTTGATCTGCCGACTGAATTATCGGATGCCTGAACGGGTATACTGACTCCCATAGCTACATTATCTGGTTTAATCCTTCCATCTGAGGAGGGTCCGGCTGAGGAAAAAGATGAAATTATATTATCGGCGTCTACAGCACCAACTGCCAAAACGCTGTCACCGTCTGAAGGAAAGATTATGCGTTTCCACAAATTATCCCTTTCATTACCGGCACTGTTGACTACGAGAATCCCTTTTGAGGCCGCAAAATCCGCTGCCCTTGTTACGAATGCTGTTTTCCCGTCGAGATCTGAAATTTTGTAATTAAGGGTCGAGTCATCAAAATTGAAGTATCCGAGCGAAGAAGAAATTATATCAGCACCTGAACTATCGGCAAACTCAGCACCCGCGGCCCAAAAGTCCTCTTCGCAGGGGAACTCAGACTCTACATCTTCAGTTTTAAGAAGCAGGAAGTCAGCTCCTGGAGCTGTTCCTTCAATCTGCCCGGGTATTTTCCCTGCCAGAACAGATAGAACGGCTGTACCATGTGTACTGGAATTATAAACTGATTCATTTTTTTTCACAAAATCATACGTTGTCTTAATTCCATTCCGCGATCGCAAACTATTTAAAGAAGATATATAGTCAGCATTTATAAAACCGCCATCAAGTATTGCGATAAGAATATTTTTTCCATCATATCCGGAATCGTGCATAGAAGAACCATTAATCATTGTAATAGGCCTGTCGAATGGAGGAAGATCAGTCTGAATTATCTTAAAATTAAGTTTGTCACTGTAGCAGTTCTTTTTACCCGGAGTTTTAACAGTTTTGACATCGCTTACAAATGGCAAACTAAGAAGTGTCTTTGTATCAAATGCAGATTGCGATTTGAAAAGGGCAGTGTTCATCCATTTTGAAGTTGTATGAAGCTTCAAACCTAAGAGTGATATTTGGTTCAGGTAACCCTCATAAACAGGTAGATCCCTGAAATCGGGAACCTGAATTCCTGCTTTTTGTCTTCTGGCAAGGGCTCTGGAGGAAAGCAGATCCGAAGCTGAATATTTGCCTGCGACATTATCCCCTTTGTCTCTCAGATAGACCCTGTAAAAATAGGAATAGGCTGGTTCCTGTCCACGCACATAAGACATAAAGCATAAAAGCAACAGAGTAGTAACTATTTTAACTCTTTTCCAAACCGAAAGATTGAAAGACTTCATTCTTTTACGACTCCTGTTTTTTCAGGGTCGGAAATTTTACCCTTGTTCTTTTCAAGGGAGTCTAAAAAGTCTGATTCATCAATATCCATCTGGCGATCTTTTGTGACTCCTTCCAGGTATTCTAATTTGTATTTAATAGTACCGTTATTATTATATATAATCCAGAGGCCATCCCTTGAATCATCTTTATATTGTCCGGAAAACTCGATATTGCCGTTTTCAAACCACACTTCAAACTTGCCATTGATTTTGCCATTCAGATAATTTGATTTCAGGCAGACTGCTCCGGAGGGATAATATCGGGTCCACTCTTCCTGTTTTATATCGTTTAAATATGTGAGCTTTTCGGCTATTGTACTATCAGAATAGAATTTAACAGATATCCCGTTTTTGAGATTTTTCGAATAGTATTCCTCCGAGATCAGATAACCACTGTTAAAAGCAGAGAAGAATTGCCATTTGCCCTCTTTCATCTGATCAACGTAGGTTCCTTTAGAGGAGATTTTTCCGTTCGGATGGTAAATAGTCGCAGTTGCCTTTCTGCCATCATCACTATAAATAAGAACGGATCTTAAAGACTGATCCTCGAAATATCTTTTGAACTCACCAACTGGATGATCGTCTTTAAAATAACCATCGTACATGGTATTTTCATTGGGATATTTTTTAATCCAGTGTCCTTGTTTCATTCCATGCTGATCAGTTATATTAATGTGTTTTTCAGTCTGGCTCGTTGCACAGACTGAAATAGCTAAAAGAGAGACTATTATAGATATTTTGAAACTCATGTACAGGTAACGCAAAATTTTACTTAAAAGTACGAAAAATCAAGTGTGATTTAAAATATTGGAAAATTTACTGGATAATTTTCATTTTTGTATTCTCTCAACGATGATCTGCGAATCCTGCATGCCGGTCTTCGGAGAAAATAAGTATAAATGTCCCGCAGATATTGCTGATTTACGCAGATAACATATAGTATTAAAATAAATTTGAGCATAAAAAAAGAGGTTGAAAATATTCCAACCTCTTGTTATAGAGTATTTTAGAGTTTATTTTACCTCTTCAAAATCGACATCAGTCACCTCTTCATTCCCCGATTTGGTATTATTGCCGGATGGCTGTTCAGCGTCGGGTTGAGATGTCGATTGTCCTGAATTCTGAGCTGTTTTGTACATCTCTTCCGAAGCTACCTGCCAAACTGAATTTAATTCTGCAAGAGCTTTGTCAATCGCATCCACGTCCTGAGACTTATGTGCTTCCTTAAGTCTGGCGAGGGCGCTTTCAATAGCAGGTTTCTTATCAGCCGGAAGTTTATCGCCAAATTCTTTAAGTTGTTTTTCTGTTGTGAAGATCATACTGTCAGCAGTATTAATCTTATCTACTTTTGCTTTGGCTTTATTGTCAGCTTCAGCATTGGCTTTAGCTTCTTCTCTCATCCTCCTTATTTCATCATCATTCAATCCTGAAGAGGCTTCTATCCTGATTCTCTGTTCTTTCCCTGTGCCTCTATCCTTGGCTGTTACGTGTAAAATCCCGTTTGCATCGATATCAAAGCTAACTTCAATCTGAGGAACACCTCTTGGGGCAGGTGGAAGGCCATCGAGATGGAAACGGCCGATAGTTTTATTACCGGCTGCCATTGGTCTTTCACCCTGAAGAACATGGATCTCTACAGATGGCTGGCTATCGGCTGCGGTTGTAAATACCTCAGTTTTCTTGGTAGGAATAGTGGTGTTTGATTCAATCAGCCTTGTCATTACTCCACCCATCGTTTCGATACCAAGTGATAATGGAGTAACATCAAGCAGAAGAACATCTTTAACCTCTCCTGTAAGTACACCGCCCTGAATTGCAGCTCCAACAGCTACGACTTCATCGGGATTGACACCTTTGGATGGTACTCTCCCAAAGAATTTTTCAACAAGCTGCTGAATTGCAGGTATACGAGTAGAACCCCCAACAAGAAGGACTTCATTTATATCAGATACTGACAGACCTGAATCTTTCAGTGCGATCTTACAGGGATCTATGCAAGACTGGATGAGTTTGTCACATATCTTTTCAAAATTGGCCCGCGTTAGAGTTTTTACAAGATGTTTAGGAATACCATTCACAGGCATAATGTACGGAAGATTAATTTCCGTAGATGTTGAACTTGAAAGTTCAATTTTTGCTTTTTCGGCTGCCTCTTTCAGTCTTTGCAATGCCATCGGATCCTTTCTCAGATCAACGCCTTCTTCCTTCAGAAATTCGTCGGCCATCCAATCAATAATCAGATGATCAAAATCGTCACCTCCGAGATGGGTATCTCCATTTGTTGATTTGACTTCAAAAACACCGTCTCCAAGTTCAAGAATTGATATGTCGAAAGTTCCGCCACCAAGGTCAAATACAGCTATTTTAAGATCCTGTGCCTTCTTGTCAAGGCCATAAGCCAGTGAAGCAGCTGTAGGCTCATTAATTATCCTTTTAACATTCAATCCCGCTATTTCACCGGCCTCTTTTGTTGCCTGGCGCTGTGAATCGCTGAAATATGCAGGAACTGTTATAACTGCATCAGTAACTTCCTGTCCGAGATAATCTTCTGCAGTCTTTTTCATCTTCTGAAGAATCATTGCAGAGATCTCCTGGGGAGAATACATTCGGTCATCAATTTTCACCCTTGGAGTATTGTTATCACCCCTGACCACAGTATATGAAACCCTTTTAATCTCCTTAGTAACTTTTTCATAAGGCTCGCCCATAAATCTCTTGATCGAGAAAACAGTCTTCTTCGAGTTAGTGATAGCCTGACGTTTAGCAGGATCTCCAACTTTACGTTCTCCATTTTCAACAAATGCTACTATTGAAGGTGTGGTTCTCTTGCCCTCGCTGTTGGGGATTACAACAGGTTCGTTACCTTCCATTACTGCAACACAAGAATTTGTTGTTCCCAGATCAATTCCAATTATTTTTCCCATTTTATAATAATTTTAATAATTTCATTTTGTTTATGTAAAAGAGCCCCGGTTTATCTGGGCATGTTTCATTGTACCTTTCAAAAAAATTATACTATGATGAATGAGCAATGATTATGCCATTAAAGTTTTTTGCGTTTTTTATGACAAAACGACAGAATATCTGATTGAATCTGCCAAAATAAAAAGATGATAATGCGAGGATGTATCATCCAATTCAAATCTGTAACTTTGCTTTCATAAATTAACACATTTATTATTATGTTAATACATGAATCTGTTAAAAGGGTCACAACTCATGTTTTAAATGAGATGAAGCTGAAAGGAGAAAAAATTGCCATGCTGACAGCCTATGACTATTCCATGGCAAAAATTCTCGATGAAGCAGAGATAGATGTGATTCTGGTTGGTGATTCTGCATCGAATGTAATGGCAGGTTACGATACAACACTTCCAATTACCCTCGATAATATGATTTATCATGCAGCTTCGGTTGTAAGAGCCGTAAAAAGGGCCCTTGTTGTTGTTGATCTGCCATTCGGTACATATCAGGGCAATTCAAAGGAAGCACTGGTTTCATCAATCAGGATCATGAAAGAAACCGGCGCCCATGCTGTTAAGCTTGAAGGTGGATTGCAGGTTGTTGAATCAATAGAAAGGATCCTGTCGGCAGGAATTCCTGTGATGGGGCATCTTGGTCTGACACCACAGGCTATTCATAAATTCGGCACTTATGTTGTGAGGGCCAAAGAAGAAGAGGAAGCTCGGAGATTGATGGAGGATGCCAGGTTACTCGAACAGACAGGTTGTTTTGCCATAGTGCTTGAAAAAATTCCGGCTAAACTTGCAGAAGAAGTCACGAATAGCCTGAAAATACCTTTAATTGGAATTGGTGCAGGAGGAAAGACTGACGGGCAGGTACTCGTTTTGCATGATATGCTGGGTATTACTCAGGAATTTTCACCACGCTTTCTCCGGAGATATCATAACCTATATGCAGAGATAAAGGGTGCCGTTCAGGCTTATATTACTGATGTGAGATCCCAGGAGTTTCCTAACGAAAAGGAGCAGTATTAACGAGATCTGAAATGACTGAAATACTATACGAAGACAACCATATCATAGCTGTTTACAAAAGATCTTCTGATCTGGCTCAGGGTGATAAAACAGGGGATGCCTCACTGGATACCGAAATCAAAAAATACATTGCAGAGAAGTATAAAAAACCTGGAGAAGTTTTCCTCGGTGTGGTTCACAGGCTCGATCGGCCGGTAAGTGGCGTAATTCTTTTTGCACGCACATCCAAAGCACTCTCCAGACTAAATGAGATGTTCAAAACGAATCAGGTAAAAAAGATATACCTGGCAATCGTTAAAGAACGACCACCCGAAGATGAAGCTACGATAACCCATTTTCTTAAGAAGAATGAGGCCCAAAATAAGACTTATGTATATGATAATGAAGTAAAAGGATCAAAAGCCGCTAGCCTGACGTATAGACTTAAAGGGAGATCAGAAAAATACTATCTCCTTGAAGTAGAGCTTCATTCCGGCAGGCATCACCAGATTAGAGCTCAGCTTGCGAAAATAGGATGCCCGATTAAAGGAGACCTGAAATATGGCTTTCCACGATCTAATGATGATGGCGGAATAAGCCTTTTTGCACGTCGCTTGGAGTTTATTCATCCTGTCAAAAAGGAGCCAGTTACAATTATTGCCCATTTCCCCGAGAGAGATATCTGGTCGGTTTTTATGGATTCAATTGCATAAAAAATTAAGCCTGAATCCCTGCCTTATTTAATGCCAGCTTTACCTTTGATTTTCTATACCTTATCCTTCGGCTTGGCTTAATCATTAATTTAATAACAGTGTTTTGCATTTAATTTTAGGTTAATAAGAGTTAATGAAAAGTTAAATACTTCTTTATTAACGTCTTTATGATTTATTTTTGCAGTATGAATAAGAAGAAATTTGCTGGTCTGATCTTCATGATGCTGCTATCCATTATAGGCATTATATGGGTTCAGATCGTGTGGATAAGGAATGCTGTTGGCATCCAAAATGAAGGTTTTAACAATGCAGCACGACAGAGTCTTATAAATGCTGCCAGTACCATCGAATCTTCAAGGAAAATGAACTTTTTTAACAACTTCATGCCTGCGGACCCGTTTTCCAACAATGATTCAGCCTCTGATGTTATGGGCTATCTGAGTATCGGAGGTTATTCTTCAGCCCCGGGAAATAAATTCAGGATCAATATTACAAACCATTCAATAACAGGCGGTTTTGATACTGGTAAAGTAACGACAGTAAACAAATCTTATACCATCACAAATGATACTTCAATGGTTTCTGATCCTGTTACTTATGTGATTTCACCTCCGGATAAATCAGGTAAGATGAATATGGTCAGAAAAGGTGAGAATATTAATACAAGTTCAAGAGCAGTATATATTAAACAAAATGAATTTCTCAATTGGGTTAAAAAGAGATCAAGTGAGTTTCAGAACATGAGCGACCAGATGATAAATGAGATTTACCAGTGGGAAAAGACTCTCGAACTCGATAGTAAGGAGATTGATTATACTCTCAGGCAAACCCTGGCATTTAGTGGAATACAAACACCTTATGAATTTGCAATAATAAAAAACGGTATTGTCCAGGATGGGACATTTAAGAAATCGCAAAAAAGTGATTTCCTGAAAAGTAAATATGTGGTCAGATTGTTTCCCGACAATATTATAAGACAGGATCTTATTCTTTCAGTGATTTTCCCTGAACGGACAAATTATGTACTTGGATCAATGGTATGGATACTGGGAGGTTCAATGCTATTCTCCCTTTTTATACTGGCAACATTTGCATTGAGCCTCTATTTTATTATAAGGCAGAAAAAAATCTCTGAGATGAAATCGGATTTTATAAATAATATGACTCATGAGTTTAAGACTCCGATTGCCACAATTTCTCTTGCAGCTGATACCATTACAAATTCTAAAGTCATTAATGATGAGACCAGTATCAGACATTTTATCGGTATGATCAAGAAAGAAAACAGCAGGATGAATAAAAAGGTGGAAACGATACTTCAGATTGCATCGCTCGATAAAAAGGAGATAGAATTCAAGTACGAAAATATATCATTTCATACCATTATTGAACATGCGCTTGAGACAATTGAAATACAGGTGCATCAACGAAAGGGAAAGATCAATCTTAATATGAATGCTGAAGAACCTTTTATATATGGTGACAGCGAACATCTAACAAATCTTGTTAATAACCTTCTGGATAATGCAATAAAATATTCAACTGATTTACCTGAAATTACTATCACAACAAGTAATTGTGAAAAAGGTATAATTTTGTCAGTTGAAGATAAAGGCATAGGTATGACCAAAACAGTTCAAAGTAAAATATTTGAACGTTTTTACCGTCAAAGCTCAGGTAATGTGCATGATGTAAAGGGATTTGGACTTGGTTTAAATTATGCGCGGTCTATAATTGAAGCCCATAAGGGCAGTATAAACGTTTTCAGTGAACCTGGAAAAGGAAGCCGGTTCGAAATATTTTTACCATTTAACTGGGAGAATTAAAAATGAGCAACAAACCCGTTAAGATTTTTCTTGTTGAAGATGATTTAAGTTTTGGATCAGTTCTTAAATCATACCTTGAAATAAATGACTACTCTGTTGAGTGGGTAGATGATGGAAAATATGCAATTGATCATTTCAGAAAAGGAGTCTTTAATGTCTGTATACTTGACATTATGCTGCCACATGTAGATGGATTTACAATAGCGAATGAGATAAGACAGATTAATAATGAAATCCCAATTATTTTTCTTACTGCAAAAAAGCTGAAAGAGGATGTCCTTAAAGGCTATGGAGTAGGAGGAGATGATTATGTAACCAAGCCATTTGATACAGATATACTTCTTGCAAAAATACGGGCGATAATCTTAAGGCGCGATTTTCAGGCCGGAACAAAAGATTTTTATGAGATCGGAAAGTTTGTTTTTAACTCAAAGTTAAGGACATTGACTATTGGAAATGATGAAAAGAAACTGTCTCCAAAGGAGGCACAGTTGCTGGAATTGCTGGCTATTAATCCGAATACATTGATCAGCAGGGAGATGGCTCTTAAGAAGATTTGGGGTTCTGATGACTATTTTACAGCCAGAAGCATGGATGTTTACATAACAAAACTCAGAAAGTTTTTATCGGATGATCCTGATCTGAATATTAAAAATATCCATGGAGCCGGTTTCCAGCTGATTGTCAGGGAAGATTGATCTTCAGATTCTCTCTGTTGAATTGCAAAGGAAGAAGGCTGCCTATTCCATCAATAATCAGGGTTTTATTTTTCCCCGAGAGAATTATTTTTATCTTATTTCCGGTTCTTGACTCCTCCTCGGAAATTACCTGACGGCAGCTTCCACAGGGAGAAGGAAAATCATTAGTTAGCCCATCTTCTGTCATAGAGACAATAGCCAAAGCGATGGGTTTATCTTCAGGGTAATTTGATATAGAGTTGGAAAGGACACTCCTTTCAGCACATATCCCGCAAGGAAATGCAGCATTTTCAACATTAGCTCCGGTGATTATTATTCCACTTGTCAGCCTGACTGATGCTCCAACTTTGAATTTTGAGTAGGGAGCATATGCAGTTAAGGCTGCTTTTCTTGCAGCAATGATAAGTTCCATAGTATCGGACTCAAGTTCTTCAGTTTTTTCGTACTCTCTATATGAAAATGCTATATTGTTCGTTCTAATCATAATAGTCTTAGTCAGTCTAGAACATAAAGGTAGTAAAAAGAAGTTTGGAGTGACAAAAGTTTGGAATACTTAGAGTTAATAATTCTTATAACTTTATGCGCTCTAGGCACTTTAGTCATTTTTCTTTTTATTGTCGTAAATTTATTTAAATGCGAAACAGACTTTTTATCGTTCTTCATTTGATTTTATTATCGTATCTGTATTCATGCAAAGCTTATAAACCGCTAATCTCAACATCAACACCTGATCAATCGGTTCAGGACTATGTAAACTCATTTAAAGACATTGCTGTCGAAGAGATGAAGAGAACCGGTATCCCGGCAAGCATTACTCTTGCCCAGGGGATAATCGAATCTGATTGTGGGCACAGTACTCTAGCACGCGAAGCAAATAATCACTTTGGAATAAAATGTCATGATGACTGGACAGGTGCTACGTTCAGACATAATGATAACAAAAGAAATGAGTGTTTCAGAAAATACAGCAGAGCCGAAGAGTCTTTTTATGACCATTCCGATTTTCTAAAATCTGTATCACGATATAGTTTTCTTTTCAATTTAAATTCAACTGATTACAAAGCATGGTCTCATGGATTGAAGAAGGCTGGCTATGCTACAAATCCTGAATATGCAAATATGCTTATCAGACAAATTGAAGAAAACAACCTTTGGTATTTTGATCGCGGAAATATTGCAGCCAGCCAGTCGCTGCATACGAACGATACTTTAAAAGAGACTGTTATGGCTTATTCGCAGGATAGCGCCAGGAAAGCTGTTAAATTCTCGAATGGAAACACGGCAGTTTTTGCCCATACCCAGAGAGTAATGGAGAACAACAGGATACAATATATAATAGTCAGAGATGGAGATACAAGGGAAAAACTTGAAAATGAGTTTCAATTGCTGAAATGGGAACTATCTAAATATAACGAACTTAAAGATGATTTTCCACTAATCCCGGGACAATTACTTTATCTTCAGCCAAAAAGGGATAAAGCTGAACCCGGTAAAGAGTATTATAATGCAATGGAGGGAGATACAATGTATCTTATTTCCCAGCGATACGGTATTAAACTGAAGCGACTTTATGAGATGAACAGGATGGCTGAGGGCATAGAACCAGAAGCAGGGAAAAAAATCTGGCTGAGAAGTATTAAGCCTGTTGAATTACCGCAACAATGAAGTCTTTAATTCTGAATCCTCTGAGGAATTCAACAGTACTCATCCGGGTTTTACCTTCGAGCTGCAAACTTGCAACATTTAGAAATCCATCCCTACAGCTGATTCTCAAATACTGTTTTCCATCGGAAAATATTGTTCCCGGTTTGAAAGCATGTTTTTCAATTTCCGGCTGGCTTTCGAATATTTTAAATGAAATCGTTGATGAATTACTTTTGAACCAGGACCTTGCACAAGGATATGGTGCAAGTCCCCTGACTAAGTTGTGAATTTTAACCGGTTCACCGTTCCAATCAATAATACAGTCATTGGGATGAATCTTAGGCGCCAGTTTCGGTGGTTCTTCATCAGTTATAAGTTTTGTCTGAGGCAATGCCTGTATATTGTTTTCAGAGATATCAGCAATTGTTCTGATAACAAGCCTGGCTCCAAGTTTCATTAATCTGTCGTGAAGATCACCGGCATTTTCAAAAGGAAAAATTGGCACTTCTTCCCTTAAAAGGATATTTCCGGTATCTATTTTTTCATCAATGAAGAATGTAGTGACTCCGGTTGTTGTCTCTCCATTAATAATGGCATGATTTATAGGTGCTGCACCACGATAGTCAGGAAGCAGTGATGCATGAAGATTAATTGTGCCAAGAGATGGCATTTTCCACACTTCATCCGGTAGCATACGAAAGGCTACAACAATAAAAAGATCGGCATTTAGATTTTTCAGAGAGCTTATAAATTCAGTATCCTTAAGATTCAGAGGCTGCATGATACACGGGAGATTGCTGAATTCGGCAAATACCTTAACTGCTGATTTAGTCATCTTCCTGCCTCTTCCGGAAGGTCTGTCAGGAGCTGTTACTACACCTACTACATTAATTCCATTCATAAGCAATGAACCAAGTGTAGCCACTGCAAACTCAGGAGTCCCCATAAATACTATCCTGAGATTTTTCATAAATGGTTTATTATCATNNTTGTGAGGATTCGATTCGATTATCAGAGGTATTGTTTCAACAATTTTTATCCCATAGCCTTCTAATCCTGCTCTTTTTACGGGGTTATTAGAAATAAGCCGGACTTTTCCCAATCCGAGTTCCCGCATGATACTTGCGCCAACACCATAGTCTCTCTCATCTTCGCCAAATCCAAGTTTCAGATTTGCCTGCACTGTGTCCATCCCCTCATCCTGAAGCCTGTAAGCTTTTATCTTGTTTAACAGACCGATTCCTCTTCCTTCCTGGCTAAGATAAATGACCACACCTTTTCCTTCAGCTTCAACCATTGACATTGCTTTCTTTAACTGAGGTCCGCAGTCACATCGCATAGAGCCAAAAATATCACCGGTGAAGCACGATGAATGAAGTCTGACAAGAACCGGCTCGTCTTTTGTCCAATTACCTTTTACAAGAGCTGCATGTTCAATTCCGTTGCTGGTCTGTCGGAAAGGGATAAATTCGAAATCCCCGATTTCTGTTGGGAGTTTAACCCTGTCGCCCTTTTCAATAATTGAATCTCTTGCAAGAGTATATGAAATGAGATCCTTGATAGCAATTATTTTAATATCAAATTTTTCACTGAGCTTCACCAGATCCTTTAGTCTAGCCATCGAGCCATCATCATTCATAATTTCCACCAGGGCGCCTCCGGGACGGAGACCGGCAAACCGTGTAAGATCCACCACTGCTTCCGTATGTCCGGCCCTTCTAAGAACTCCTTTTGATTTTGCCTTTAAAGGAAAAATATGTCCGGGCCTTCCAAGATCGTTAGGTTTGGTTGAGGGATCAACGAGAGCTTTGATTGTAAGAGCGCGGTCTTTAGCAGATATTCCAGTTGATGTTTCTTCGTTCAGCAAATCTACCGAAACGGTGAACTGCGTCTCATGAAATGATGTATTAATCCCAACCATCAGATTAAGATCAAGTTCTTCGCATCTCTCTTCTGGCAGCGGAGCACAGATAAGTCCACGGCCATGTTTAGCCATAAAATTGACTATTTCAGGAGTTATTAGTTCAGCAGAACAGATAAAATCACCTTCATTCTCGCGATCTTCATCATCAACAACAATCAGAAGCTTTCCAAGCTTTATATCTTCAATTGCCTCTTCGATAGTATTCAGAACAATATCATTCATTATCATTATTTTTTAATCCTTGGCGGAATTTCTTCCAGGATCAATTATAAATATCCTGTATAAAAAATCCTTAACCTTTTTAAAGAACATCAGATAAGTTTCAATGTTCAAAATTACAGAATCAGTCGTAGCTTTATATGTAAGAAAAATTCCTATTGGCAATAAAATATATGAAGCAGCCCACATCCCCGCAAATATACCAACTACGTCCTCTTCCGCAAGTTTCTGGCCGGAAATTGAGATAACATAATAAATAACGAAGAAAAAGATAGATATAACTGCCGGAGTTCCTAAACCCCCTTTCCTGATGATGGCACCCAGGGGAGCACCAATAAAGAAGAAAACAAGACAGGCGAAAGACATTGTAAGCTTCTTGTTCCATTCTACTTCATATCTCTTGATAGCCTTGATCTCATAGCGCTGTGATTCATTTTTTTCAAGCAGGACAGTATTACCTTCTTTAAGATTCTCAATAGCTTTAGCCAGAACTGTCCTTTTTTCCATTATTGTAAGCGAATCGAAAAGGGCTTTTGTATCAAAATGACCGATTCTGTATTTAGATTCAGGTTCTGAAGTCTGATCAGCCTTTGAAGGTCTCAGATTTCTCACAACATAAAGTTTAATATTCTTGAAGTTTTTGAATTCACTATTAAGTTTTTCAGTATATTTTCTATTTAGAGAGTCAATAGTAAAAGTCAATTGTGAAATGTTTAACATAGCTGGACCAGATTTGTAAAGTCCTTCCTCACTTCGTTGGAGATCGAATCCGGTAAGTGGTATCACTATACTCTGCTCTTTAAAAAAGTCCTGCCTGGAAGGATATTTTCTTGAGGCAAGGCTGACATTTTTTTCTTCTAGTTCATTATGACCATAGCCGTTGTAAAGTGTCATAATCAAACCTGTCTGATCACTGGTTAATTTCATATAGCCAGAGTCAGCCAATATCATAGCATAATTGCCTCTTCTCTCACGATGATCATAAATTACCAGATTGTCGAGCCGGTTCGTCACCGGGTCTTTTTTTGTTATTTTTATGCTGAAATCAGGCACTCCGTTATAGAATGTACCGGCCTGGATATTAATATCTGGTTTCTTACGTCGTATATCCCAGAGAAGTGTCCGAGCCTTTTCAGTTGAATAAGGCAGAACGTTATTTGAGAAGAAGAATGATATAATGGCAATGAATCCGACGAGTACAATTAACGGAAGCATGATCCGCTGAAGAGGTATTCCTGAAGATTTAAGCGCAGACAGCTCACTGAATTCTCCCATATTTCCAAATGTCATAAGGGAGGCCAGAAGAATTCCCAGAGGAAGAGCTGTGGGTACGAAAGTAAGTGAAAAATGGTAAAGTAGCTCACTAACTATTTTAAAATCAAGACCTTTTCCCGCCAGCTCATCGACATACATCCATAGGAACTGCAGTATGAGAATTATAAGGACAATAAAAAATGTTAATATTAATGGCCCTATAAAGGATTTTAATAAAAATTTGTCAATCTTTTTCACTGACTGATTGCATTTGAAGTGCAAAACTACTTGATTTTTTTTGTTTTGTCCTTTCTTTTTATGCAAAAAGAAAGGACGAAAGAAAAGGCGCCGGAAATGCCAGCTTCAACCAAAACAGTCGCCCCAAAATTATCTGTAGCCTTGACCTTTTTTGGTTACTCTTTTCTGTCAAGAGAAAAAAGTAACATTCATATTCCTAAAGCTCTTTTAAGGTCATTGATTTGTGAATCCCATAAATAAATTGCATCTTCCTTTTCCTCTGCCTCAGCAAAATCTGTAATTATCAGAGCCAGTTCGTTGGTTAGTTCTTCCAGATTAATCCGGAACTCAAAGAAATTTGATTCTTCATTTTCCAT
>PLML01000115.1 GCA_003141525.1 Bacteroidales bacterium | reverse complement strand
ACATTTCCCAGAGAGACAGATCTTTGGCAGAAATAAGCGCTGCCCAGGCACGCCGTGCTCAGGCAGATGCTCAGTTTACTCAGGCCGAACTGTCATACAAGAGAAATAAACAATTGTACGATCAACAGACTATTTCAAAGTCTGATTTTGAGCAGGCTGAAGCCACCTATAATGTGGCAAAAGCAGAGCTCGATGCAGCTAAGTTTGCAATAACAAGTGCCGAAGCTTCACTTAAAGATGCAAATGAAAACCTTATCAAGACCTCAATCTATGCGCCGATGAACGGTACAGTTTCGATGCTTCTCGTGGAACTCGGTGAAAGAGTTGCAGGAACAAATCTTATGGCAGGGACAGAATTAATGAGGGTTGCAGATCTGTCACGAATGGAAGCCCAGGTCCAGGTAAATGAAAATGATATCCCAAGGGTTAAACTCGGAGACACAGCTTTGATTGAAGTAGATGCATATCTCGATCAGAAATTCAAGGGTATAGTCACTGAAATTGCAAATTCCGCAAAGACTACCGGTGTATCTGCTGATCAGGTAACTAACTTCGATGTTAAAATTCTGGTTCTTCCCCAATCATACCAGAAACTTGTTGATGCTGGTGACAAAAACCCTTTCAGACCCGGAATGTCAGCAACAGTAGATATCCGAACCCAATCGAAAAATGATATTCTTGCCGTTCCGATACAGTCTGTCACAACACGTACCGACACTACAAAAATTGCAGGTACTCCATCAGAAAAAGATATCCGTACAATAGTATTTATTACAGACGGGAAATATGCTCTTGCAAAGGATGTTAAAACCGGAATTCAGGATAATTCTTATATTGAAATTCTTTCCGGCATAGCAGTAAATGATCGTGTAATCTCTTCTCCTTTCAGTGCAATAAGTAAAAAATTATCCGATAGCACCGTGATAGAGGTCGTAAAAAAAGAAGAACTCTTTAAGGTGAAATAGGTAGTTGGTATCTCTTTCAAAACATGATTATATGTCTTGAAACCGCGACAAATCTTTGCTCGGTGGCATTATGTGATAGTGCCGGAGTAATTTCTTTGAGAGAAAGCAACGAATCAAAATCGCATGCATCCATGCTCACTGTGTTTATTGAGGATATTCTCAAAGAGTATGGAATTAGAGCTCGTAACCTCGAGGCTGTTGCTGTAAGCAAGGGACCAGGCTCTTATACGGGATTGCGGATTGGCGTGTCGGTAGCTAAAGGAATTGCTTATGGCGCATCTATCCCCCTAATTGGTGTGGAAACCACTCTCTCGATGTTTTACGGAATTACAGCAGGTAAATATTTTAGTGCAGAATCTGAGGTGAATTCACTTTTCTGTCCAATGCTCGATGCGCGGAGAATGGAAGTTTATTATGCTATTTTTGACTCATTTGGAAATAAAATAAAAAATATTTCAGCAGAAATAATCACTGAAAATACATTTGTCAATATTCCTGAATCGCAGAAGATTATCTTTTTTGGCGATGGAGCAATTAAATGCAAAGATGTGATCAATCGTAAAAATGCTCTGTTTGCTGTTGACTATATGATATCTGCTTCATATATGCAAAAACCTGCATACCAGGCGCTTAAAGATCACCACTTAGAAGATGTTGCTTACTTTGAGCCATTATATCTGAAAGATTTTATAACTTCCAAACCCAGAAAAAATATTCTTGGAAAATAATTGGTATAATTACCGCGTTCCACTCGGAAGGAGTATGAAAAGAATCTTTTGCATCACAGTTATTGTATTTATTGTTTCAGCCTTTGCGAAGGGTCAGGCAGTATCATATAAGGTCGGCGAAAAAGTAACTTATACAATTCAATACGGGTTTATCACTGCCGGAAGCGGAACGCTGGAGTTAAAGAGTGACTCATTTAACGGTAAAGAGGTATGGCATTCAAAATTATCAGCAAGGACCACAGGAATGGCTGAAGCTCTTTTTAAGGTATTGGATATTTACGAGAGCTTCATTGACCCTGTTACCGAATTACCTGTGAAATCAATCAGAAACATCCATGAAGGCAGGTACAGAAAATACAATGTTGTGTTATTTGATCATAAAACCAGGGCTGATTCCAGTATTCTTAACAGCGATCTAACGGGGATGCATCTGGCTCCTGCCGGAATTCATGATATTATCTCATGTTTCTATTTCTTCCGAAACCATATTCTTCCTGTTGACAGCAATCTGAAGAAAGGTGAACTGACAACCATTACTACCTGGTTCTGTGATGAACTTTACCCAATCAGGTTAAGATTTATCGGGACAGAAGAAGTAAAAACTAAAATCGGCAAAATTAAATGCTACAAGTTTAATCCCGTGACAGAAACCGGGAGACTTTTTAAAACTGAAGAAGATGTTTCATTCTGGTTTTCGGCTGATAAGAATTTTTTACCGGTTAAGATTCGATTTGATATATTTGTAGGTGCATTTACGTGTGAAATTGTAAATTATGAAGGGCTTGTTTACCCCCTTGGAACTAATAATAAATAGATTTTTAAATTACTGAATAACAGAGATTTATATGGCAAGTACCGCAGATTTTAGAAATGGATTAGTCATTGAATTCAACAATGACCTTTATACAATTGTGCAATTTCAGCATGTTAAACCCGGGAAGGGACCGGCTTTTGTACGAACTAAACTTAAGAACCTTAAAAGCGGAAGGGTAATTGATAATACTTTTTCATCAGGTACCAAAGTCAACCTCGCCAGAGTGGAAAGACGCCCTTATCAGTATCTTTATAAGGATGATATGGGCTATTACTTTATGCATCTTGAAACTTTTGAACAGATCCACATCCAGGAATCATTGATTGAAAATCATGAATTTCTCCTTGAGGGAGCAAGTGTTGAGATTGTTGTTCATGCCGATACTGAAACTGTCCTTTCTGTAGATATCCCTCAATCGGTTGTTATGGAGGTTACCTATTCTGAGCCTGGTTTAAGAGGCGACACAGCTAACAATGCATTAAAACAGGCAAAAGTCCAGAACGGTGCAATAATAATGGTGCCATTGTTTGTCAATACCGGTGATAAGATAAGAATAGATACACGCGACAAAACCTATGTTGAAAGAGTTAAGGGATAAATAGTATTATGGAAGATAAAAAAGGTCCGGCTGACAGATTAAAGATTTCAAAATTTAAATTAGACTCATTGCTCGATATTACATTATCGATCAATGCGAATCTTCCGACTGAAGACCTTTTATCAAAATATGAATCCATCCTTAGGAACAATCTTGGAATCGGCAAAATCCTCATATTTAAACATTCCGGTACCTGGGAATGTCTTCTGAACGCCGGTTTCCCGAAACATTTTGAAACTATAGATGTAGAATTGAAACTTTTGGGTATCTGTGAGATATTTTTCGGTGCTCTGGATCTTGGTTTCGAAGGGGTTGATATTATTATACCTGTATTTAATAACAACGTTCATCTTGCCTTCGTTTTTATCGGTGATATCGAGGAGGAAGGAGAGGGAATGAGTCCTGTTTTGAAACATCTGAACTTCATTCAGACTATTTCCAGCATTATTATAGTGGCTATTGAGAACATAAGACTATTCAATGAAAGTCTGCGTCAGGAAGCTTTGAAAAAGGAGCTTGAACTTGCAGCCAAAATGCAAAAAATGCTCATCCCGGATAATAGCCAGATGCCAAAAAACCCTAAAATTATTGTAAATGGATTTTATTTCCCGCACTATGAAGTTGGCGGGGACT
>PLML01000230.1 GCA_003141525.1 Bacteroidales bacterium | reverse complement strand
CTGCCAAACCCAAACCTTTCTGTAACATTCCTCATCAGAATTGAAGATGTGACCAGTCAGGTCCTTGCAAATGTTAAGCAGGGCATGAGCGAGACAGATCGCGCCACGGCAGTAAGTGATGCACGACAGGCAATTGAAAAGAAAGCTGGAGAAGGAAATAATTACAGGACAAACGTAGCAAGTTTTTATGGCGGAAATTACTTCTATCTCCTTGTTTATGAGAGATATAATGATGTCCGTTTAGTTGGGGCACCTCCTTCATCAATAGGCAAGTTTGGTTCTGATACTGACAACTGGGAATGGCCCCGTCATACAGGTGATTTCAGTGTTTTCAGGGTTTATTCAGGACCAGATGGGAAACCAGCTCCATATTCAAAAAATAATATCCCACTTAAGCCCAAACATTTTCTTCCGGTTTCAATAAAAGATCGAAATAAAGGTGACTTTGCCATGATCCTTGGCTATCCCGGAAGGACAAACAGATATATGACATCTTACGAAGTAAATGAACAGCTGCAGATTGTACATCCCGACAGGATTAAAATACGTGGGATAAAGCAGGATATATGGATGAAGGATATGCAGGCTGACCAGAAGGTAAATATTCAGTATTCAGCAAAATATTTCGGTTCTTCAAACTACTGGAAATATTCTATCGGCCAGAAAGGTGGACTTGAAAGATTAAATGTGAAAGCCAAGAAAGAGGAACTTGAGAACCAGTTTAATAAATGGGTAGTTGCAGATCCCGATCGCAAAGCAAAATACGGTGAAGCACTTAATATGATAAAAACGGCAATTGAAGGAAGGGCAGAATATTACAATGCACTTCAATATCTGAGCGAATGCATGCAGGGATGTGAGCTTTTTGGCCTGAACCGCAGAATTTCCAGTTTGATCACTGCACTCGAATCAAAGGATAATCAAAAAATTTCTGATGCTGTTTCAGAATTTAAGAATACCAGCAGCAATTTTTACAAAGACTACAATCCATCAACTGATATTCAATCAACGAAGGCAATGCTTAAACTTTACAGAACTGATGTTCCTGTAAAATTCCAGCCCGATTTCTATGCAAATGTTGTCGATAAGAAAACCAAAGGCAATATTGACAAGTTTGTTGATGAAATGTTTGCAAGGTCGGTATTTGCAAGTGAAGCAAAACTTAATGCTTTTCTCGAAAAACCTATTCTGAAAACAATTGAAGGTGACCCTGTTTATCTCACCGCAACTTCATTTTTTAATACAGCAACGGAAGTCTCAAAGGATTTAAGCCAGTTTGATGCACAACTCGCCACTGGTAAAAGACTCTGGATTGCGGCTTTAATGGAGATGGTTCCCGAAAAAACACAGTATCCTGATGCAAATTCAACCATGCGTCTTTCATACGGTACCGTCCAGGATTATGATCCAAGGGATGCCGTTACATATAAATATTACACAACACTTCAGGGTGTTGTAGATAAATATAAACCAGGTGATTATGAATTCGATCTTCCCAAAAGACTCATAGATCTGAACAACAAGAAAGAATACGGAAGATACGGATCTTCCAAAGGTTATATGCCAGTTTGCTTTCTTACCACAAATGATATTACAGGTGGTAACTCAGGCAGCCCTGTGATGAATGGAAACGGCGAATTGATCGGACTGGCATTTGATGGTAACTGGGAATCAATGAGCGGTGATATTGCTTATGAACCTGAACTGCAAAGGACAATCGCTGTCGATATCCGGTACGTACTCTGGATAATAGATGTTTATTCCGGTGCCAAACGTCTTGTTGATGAAATGACTATAGTTCAGTAAAAAATAAAACGAACTCACCCCCTTTAGCCCCCTCTCTGCTTCGTAAAGAGGGGGATTTCATTTATATACAATTCGTTACTCCCCATCTTTGCAAGGCAGAGATGGCCGGGGAGTGAGTTCATTGGATAAGGAGGTGGGTTGGGGGGCAAAAAGATAGAGTGGATTAAGGGGTTAGTTCATCAAAATAAGTGATTTAAGGTTTTAACATTTTTGTGATTATCTTTGCACTAAATTTTGAATTATGCATTTTAGCCTGATAGAGATCCTTGCTGCTTTTATGGTTCTTTTCGCAATTATTGATATCCCGGGGTCAATTCCTATAATAATTGACATTAAAGCTAAATCCGGTGATATTAAATCAACTAAAGTCACACTTGTGTCATTCTTAATACTATTGGCTTTTCTATTCATTGGAAGCCCCTTGCTTGGCATTTTCGGCATCGATGTATCATCTTTTGCAATCGCCGGATCTTTTATAATTTTTTTGATAGCCATGGAAATGATTCTTGGTATCGAACTCTTTAAACAAGATTCACACGGCAGCGGATCAATATTTCCGATAGCCTTTCCGTTAATTGCCGGAGCCGGATCAATTACTACAATCCTGTCTTTAAAAGCTGAATATCAAACAATTAATATTTTTATTGCCCTCGTACTAAATATGATAGTAATTTATCTTGTATTACAATTAACTTCAATATTTGAAAAATTGCTGGGTGCAGGCGGGCTTCAAATCCTCAAAAAAGTATTTGGCGTCATACTTTTATCGATTGCAATAAAGCTTTTCGTTACCAACACTGGTATTGTACTGCATCATGCCAGGTGAAATAACTATATATACCGACGGGGCTTCAAGCGGAAACCCGGGTCCTGGAGGATTTGGCGTTGTACTTATTTCGGGTAAACACAGGCTTGAAAAATCAACGGGATATAGGCTTACGACAAATAACAGGATGGAGCTTTTGGCAGTTATTGAAGGGCTTGAGGCCCTGAAAATTGCCGGCAGCAGGGTAGTTGTTTACACTGACTCAAAATATGTTGCAGATGCCGTCGAAAAAGGGTGGGTATTCCAATGGGAATCAAAAACTTTTAAAAAGAAAAAAAATCCTGATCTATGGATCAGGTTTCTGAAGATTTACCGGAAGCATCATGTCAGGTTTGTATGGATAAAAGGCCATGCCAGTAACACTGAGAATGAGATCTGCGACAGGCTGGCAGTAGATGCCTATTCAAAAAGTTTACTCCTCGAAGATACCGGCTATTGCCCTGAGGATAAAAATAATAAATTATTATAGCTGTGAACAAATTGAAAAAGGTCTGCGTTTATTAAATATTGGAGCAATTTTATCAAAAGTATACTTATGCACAAACTCTATATTAGACCGACCAGTACCACACCTGAGGTTAATTTTTCACCTGAGGAGAATATTTTTCTGATTGGAGGAATATCCTCCCCTGAAGACGTTCGTGCAATGTATTACCCTGTTATTGAATGGGTTGTTGCCTTCGTTAATGAACTTATTGAAGGAAAGAATAAGAGTTATGCTCCCGGGTGCCCTTTAAAATTCAAGACCAATTTAATTTATTTCAATTCATCATCAGCGAAATTCCTGTATGATATTTTTATTGAGTTGAAAAGACTAATACCGCGTGGGATACCACTTATTGTCGAATGGTATTATGAGGAAGAAGATATTGACCTGAAAGAAGGAGGAATGGATATCGCAATGCTCGCCGAAATGGAATTTTTATTTATACCAAAAAAAAGTGATTCCTGATGAGGGGACAAAAAGAACTTTATTCGCTTTTCGAAAAGCTGAATATTCAGTTTGAGTATCATGAACATCCTCCGCTTGCGACAATTGAAGATGCTATAGTCCACTGGAAAAACTACAATTCAGGAAGATGTAAGAACATCTTCTTTCGCAATCATAAAGGAGACAAACACTATCTGGTTATACTAGAACACCTGAGACAGCTTAATATCAGGGATCTTGAAAAACGTTTAAAACAAGGGAAACTTACGTTTGCTTCCGACCTGCGACTAAAAAAATATCTTGGTGTCGAACCTGGTTCCGTTTCACCATTCGGTCTTATTAATGACTCTAAAAAACATATCCACCTGTTTATCGATGAGAAATTAAATGAATATGACAGGCTTACTTTTCATCCGAATATAAACACTGCCTCACTGGTTATTTCGAAATCTGACTTTCTGAAGTTCCTGGAATATACGGGCAATACCTTTGAATTTATCCAGCTTTACGAATAGGGTAACAATCTCATCAGAGTGTCTATATAAGTTATTCTTCCAGATATTTTTTATAATGACTATCAGTAATCAGTAATAAGATTTTAAAAACAAAATAATATTGATTTTATAATGTTAATCTCCAGGTACTTCCATTTTATTTCATTTAACCCCCTTTCCCGTTTCCCCCAAAGGGGAAAGGCTTTACATAGTGCTCCTTCCCCCGTGGGGGAAGGCTGGGAAGGGGGTCATAACTGCTTAAGCATTTATTGTTTTATTCATGATTGCCGATACTCATATTTTTTATTTAGAAAAAATAAAAATTGATGATCTCTTGCATCAAAATCCAATCTTTTACGTCCTTATTGAGAAAACCGCTAAATCAAACGCTTCATGAAAAGAACTTTTATTTCTATACTGCTCTTTTTAATTTTTCTCCCGGTTCTTTTTGGGCAGGATCCTGAGAAGAAGCAATATACCGCAACACATATAACGACCTCTCCTGTAATCAACGGAGTTCTCGATGATGAAACATGGCAGACCGGGACCTGGGCCGGTGGGTTTACTCAAAATCAGCCGTTTAGTGGCAGACCGGAAACTCAAAAAACGGAATTCAAGATACTGTTTGATGACGATAATCTCTATGTTGCAATTAAGGCTTATGATACATCGCCAGACAGTATTGTAAATCGCTTAACACGACGAGATGAAGCTGACGGCGACCTTGTAGGAATAATTATCGATAGTTTTCATGACCTGCGCACCGGTTTTTTGTTTGGTGTAAGTTCAGCAGGAGTCAAATATGACCAGATGTTTACCAATGATGGGCAAAACCAGGATGCTTCATGGGACCCAAACTGGTGTGTAGAGACTTCCGTCAACAAAGATGGCTGGGTTGCCGAGATGAAAATTCCTTTCAGCCAGGTGAGGTTCGATAAGAGCTCATCTGATGGATGGGGCCTTGATGTGGCCAGAATTTTGTACAGGAAGAATGAACAAACCTTTTGGCAGCATATTCCAAGAGATGCTCCCGGATTAGTTCATCTTTTTGGAGAACTAAAAGGACTGGAACAAATTAAACCACGTAAAATTTTCGATATAACCCCATATGGTGTAGCCAGAACAGAAACTTTTCAGGCAGTACCGGAAAATCCTTTCCAGGCAACAGGAAAACTGTCGAAATTGAATGGTGGTATAGACGCCAAGGTAGGTGTCACAAATAACATGACGATGGACCTGACAATTAATCCCGACTTTGGCCAGGTCGAAGCTGACCCGTCTGTGGTAAATCTTTCAGCTTATGAAACTTTTTTTGCCGAGAAGCGCCCATTCTTTATCGAAGGAAATAATATTACAAACTTTGGGTTAGGTATTGGGGATGGAGGCGTTGGGAACGATAATCTATTCTATTCCAGAAGGATAGGTAGGCAGCCACAAGTATATCCTGACATGAAAGACAGCTGGTATGCTGATATCCCTACCCGAACTAATATTCTGGGAGCAGCTAAACTTACAGGAAAGACAAAAGACGGACTTTCGGTTGGTTTTGTGGAGGCAGTAACGGCTCAGGAAAAGGCAGAAATTGATACTATCGGCGGTAGAAAATTTGCAACAGTTGAGCCATTGACAAATTATTTTGTAGGACGGATTCAGAAAGATATTAACAATGGAAACACTTTAATCGGAGCACTTTTTACGAGCACAAACAGGGAGCTGGATGCTGATGTATCAAATATCTTGCATAAGGCTGCATATACGGGTGGAGTTGATTTTACTCAGTACTTCAATAAAAAAAGCTGGATGTTTAACCTCAATACGGCATTCAGCCTGGTGGAAGGTTCTAAAAAAGCTATTACAAATACACAGGAATCGTCTGCACATTATTTCCAGCGACCTGATAAAAACTATGCTGTCCTTGATACAAACAGGACCTCGCTTGCCGGATCAGGAGGTAGAATGGAGATAATGAAACTAAACGGACACTGGAATTTTCTGGGCGCAGTCTTATGGAAAACCCCCGGCTTTGAAATTAATGACCTCGGTTACATGAGAACAACAGATCAGATTCTTTCTGTCCTCTGGGCTGGATACAACCAATTTGAGCCAAAATGGATATATAAGAGTTTTAATCTTAATTCTGATTTTTATTCCTATAGTAATTTTGGCGGTAACTGGATCGGCGGAGGTTATGAATGGAATGCAAATATAAATCTGAAAAATTTCTGGAATATATGGACCGGAGGCAGTCTTAACACTTCATCACTTTCCACTGACATGCTTCGCGGCGGACCAATGATGAAATTACCCGGCAGCGTCAATCTCCGAATCGGCTTTTCAACAGATAGTCGGAAAAAACTGGTATTCAGTGTTTCAGCAAATGGATCACAAGGTTTTGAAAACAGCTCTGATAACTTATATACCGAAGTGGACATAACTTACAAACCAACTAATTATCTTGTTTTTACTCTTAGTCCTTCATACAACAAGTCTTACTCAGAGCTTCAGTACGTGACTCAGACAACATATAATGGCGTTGACAGGTATATATTTGGCAGCATCGATCAGAAAACCATCAGTACATCATTCAGAGTGAATCTGAACCTGAGTCCTAATCTTACTTTCCAGTATTGGGGACAACCATTTGTTGCAACCGGAAAATATTACAACTATAAATTCATTACTGATCCTATGGCGAACAATTACCGGGACAGGTTCTGGACTTATAACAGTAATCAGATAACCTTTGATACAGATCATTTTAACATCGATGAAAATGCTGATGGAAAAACCGACTACACTTTCGGGAAAAATGATTTTAATGTGAAACAATTCCTTTCAAACCTGGTTGTAAGATGGGAATATAGTCCGGGATCAACGGTATTTTTGGTATGGAGCCAGACCAGAAGTTATTACACCGATTCGGGTCAGATGGATTTTTTCAATAATGTGGGCGATCTGTTTAATAAAAGCAAAAATATACCCCATAATGTTTTTCTTATTAAATTCAGTTATCGGTTTGGTTTAAAATAGGTTTTTTTACATGTTAAGAAGGGACATGCCATGGCATGTCCCTATCTTTTTATGTACTTCATGAACATTGCAGTTCAGATTATTGTTTCTTTCTTTGACACCTCAATTAAACAATAACCAATAAATCAATCAAAATGAAATTATCCGTAATTCTATTCCTTCTTATCTTGACGTTGCAGGCATTTTCACAGGATAAACCTGCCTATAAAATATTTACGGGAGAAGGTAAAAAGGCCGATTATCAGGATATACTTAAAGCTGCAACTAAATCTGATATTGTCTTTTTCGGTGAGCTCCACGATAACCCTATAGATCATTGGCTGGAGCTGGAATTAACCAGGAGTCTGTTTGCAGCCAAAGGTAAAGATCTTATCCTGTCTGCTGAAATGTTCGAGACAGATAATCAAATACTTATCGATGAATATTTTGCAGGAATAATTAAAGAAAGCTCTTTTGAAACCGAAGCGCGTTTATGGAAAAACTATGCAACTGATTATAAGCCGCTGTTGAATTTTGCAAAGGAAAACGGATTAAAATTTGTGGCTTCAAATATCCCCCGTCGGTACGCTGCCGTTGTTGCATCCGGAGGTTTTGAGGCGCTTCAGAATATCTTCCCCGATGAGCTTAAATATATTGTGCCGCTTCCGATTGAATATGATCCGGAACTAGCATGCTATAAAGATATGCTTTCAATGGGAAGTTCAATAGGCGGAGCAACGAGTGGCAAGGTAAGCGAAAACCTCCCTAAAGCCCAGGCAATTAAGGATGCTACCATGGCAAAATCGATTGTAAATAACTGGCAGAAGGGTCAGATTCTCCTTCATTACAATGGTAGCTATCATTCCGACAGACATATGGGAATTCTGTGGTACCTGAATAAATTTAATCCTTCAGTTAAAATTACTACAATCTCTGCTGTTCTTCAGGACGATATTGAAAAAATGAATGATGAAAACAAAGGACTGGCTGATTTTATAATAGTTATTCCATCCTCAATGACAAGGACTTACAAATAGGTATAACGGCAAAATGGCATAACGAAACAACGGCACCTTGGTTTTTCAGGAACTCTGTGTACCTCGTGTAACTAAAAACATGGATTTCGACTTTGCCAGGATTATTTTGTTCCCGATATTCTCTGAATTTCAGCAAACAAGGCTTTAAAGCAACTAACCTGTGAATTCTCTGAATTTTCAGGTTTCCTGCCGTAATAATTGTCAAGAAATTGCCCGGCGCCTGACCAGACTGTTTGGACCATACCCAAATAACGATCTTTCATTTCGGGTGTGGAACAGTTTCTGAACTTCATCATATCCTGTGCCTGAATGACAGCATTTCCCGGGTTTCTCCAGGGGCAGGTAATAACACTCAATCCCTTCATCGCAAAATAAACCGGGGTCTGATCAGGCCGTTCATAATGCCAGTCGCATATAATCACGTCTTTCGGAATCATGTCAACAGCCCTGTATGTATTGTTATAGCTTGCCTCCCATTCTCCCAGTCCTGTTGTTTTCCCATCTATCAGGCGGTCACCCCATATCCAGAGTTTACGGCCTTTCAGGGCAAGGTGATCCCGAATGGTACGAACTTCGCCGGCAAACAGTTCTGCCTTATCTCTTCCGGAACAAAGTGGACATTGTGCTTCCCCGATGTAGAAGACCTCGTCCATCCCTGCATGGAATGCTTCAGCTTCAAACACATCGCAAATTTCATCAATAATGTCAAATACTATACCATGAACATCAGGGTTCAGGGGACAATAACTCTTGCAATATAGACCGTCGGCATTTGGCCACACATATTTCTCAGGCATCTTAACCAACGGGGTCTCATCAAATTGAGGATAAACCCTCAATAAATTTCCTGTTTTGCCGGCCCATGACTGGTGACCAAGCATGTTTACCTGTGGTACAATCCGTATGTTATTCTTTTTGCATGCTGCAACCAGCTTTTTGACATCCTTCTTCGAAAGGGCCATTGAATCCCTTAATTCAGGATGGCTTTCATACTGATAATTATAATCCACCCTTATTATAAGGGTATTCACCGACCGGGGTGCAAGCTCCTCATCAATAAATTTAATGAACTCGTCGATCTCCTTTGATTGTGGAGCTGCAATACAAAAACCACGAACTGGCAGGATATTGGCCTGATTGGCTTTTACATTTTCAGAAACTTGTGAAAATGTAATACCACTCATTGCTAATAGTAAGATTGGAAGAATATTTTTCATAAATTAGTTGATATTAGATTTTAACATGAAAAGATCCAAGAGATAAAGTTATTGTTTTTTTATTTCGAACCCGCTTCCCTTAAAGATTGTTTTGGTCAGGGGTCAAAAAAATACCAGTCAATAATTTTAACACAGGAAATGAAATAACTGTTGCCAGATAATTAATGTAATTCTATCTTGCTTCTTTTTTTAACTATGAAAAATTCACCCTGGAACATTTGGCAAAAATTCCTTTATAACTTTCTTTCACGGAAATATTTACTCTTTTATCTGGGAATTTTCTCCCCATTTCTGAAAGCCTTACCACAGGATTATTTCCAGCAGAAAGTAAATTATAAAATTCATGTGACTCTTAATGACCTGAAACATGAATTAAGTGGATCGGAGTCTGTTGAATATATTAATAATTCCCCTGACACTCTGGGATTCTTATATTTTCATCTATGGCCTAATGGCTATTCTGACAACAATACTGAATTAGGAAAGGAGTTATTAAAAAGAGATGGAAAGTCAAAATTATTCAATGATACGGAGTTAAGGGGATATATTGATTCTTTGAATTTTAAGGTTGGAGATCAAGGTATTAAATGGAATCTTTTAGCGGGTTTCCCTGATATCTGCAGGCTTAACCTTAATAAACCTCTCAAACCTGGTGACACAATATTTATAACCACCCCGTTTCATCTGAAGATCCCCAAGGGAGTGACATCCCGGCTAGGTCATATCGGTGAATCCTACCAGATATCGCAGTGGTATCCCAAACCGGCAGTTTATGACAGAACAGGATGGCATCAGATGCCGTATCTCGATCAGGGTGAATTCTATTCTGAATATGGCAGCTTTGATGTTAGCATTACACTTCCTGCAAATTATGTTGTCGGAGCAACAGGAAACCTCCAGAACGAAGAAGAAAAGAACTGGCTTAATAAACTTTCTTCAGATACTGCCTGGATGAAAACGCCGGACTACCAGGGTGAAGATTTTCCACCCTCATCAAAACAGATGAAAACTTTGAGGTATACAGAAATTAACATCCATGATTTCGCATGGTTTGCAGATAAGAGATTTCATGTACTGAAAGGAAATGTAAGGACTCCTGAATCCGGAAGGGAGATTACGACATGGGCGATGTTCACTGACAAGGAAGCATATCTCTGGAGAAAAGCTGTCTCATACATAAATAATGCTATATGGTATTTTTCAAAATGGAACGGGGACTACCCTTATAGCACATTTACAGCAGTTCAAAGCGCTCTTAACGCAGGCGATGGGATGGAATATCCTGAGCTTACCGTAATTGGGGTGGCAAATGATCCATACCTTCTTGATGATGTGATAGCTCATGAGATTTGTCATAGCTGGTTTTACAGCGCATTAGGATCTGATGAACGCAGATTTCCTTATATGGATGAGAGTATAACATGTGCAAATGAATCGAGATATATGGATGTAAGATATCCCGGGAAAAAGCTATGGGAAATCGAAGTGCAAAACAGAAAGCTGGCTAAATTCTTACAAATAGATAAAATGCCGGTTCAAAGGATACAGGAACTCGAATGGCTTATTCCTGCACGAAGCAACCTGGAACAGAAAATAAATCTTGCAGCTCCGGAATTCAGCAACAATAATTATGAAAGTATAATCTATAGTAAAGCTGCCCTGGGATTTAACTATCTACGGGCTTATCTCGGAGATTCTCTTTACGATTCCATAATGCATGAATACTACCGTTTATGGAATGGCAAACATCCCCATCCTGACGATCTCCGCGATGTCTTTGAATCTCATATAGATAAAAATCTCTCCTGGTTTTTTGATGATTTTCTTGGTACAACCAAAAGGCTTGATTATAAAATTGCCCGTTTCAGGGACGGAAAGGTACTTATAAAAAACAAGGGTGAACTAAAAGCACCATTGCTGATAGCTGAACTAAAGGGAGATTCTGTCTGTTCAGAAAAATGGGAAGAGGGTTTTGAAGGTCATAAATGGATCAATACAACTCCCGGAAATTTTTCGGTAATACAAATCGATCCTGATCACAAAATGACTGAATTATTCAGACTTAATAACAACATCCGTACTTCAGGTCTTTTCCGCAAAGCAGATCCTGTGGTATTACAGTTATTATATACTGTTGAGGATCCTGATAAACGATATTTAATTTATTTCCCTGCTTTTAACTGGACAAATACAGATGGCTTTATGGCCGGTGTGGCTTTGCAGAACGGGACACTCATACCAAAGCCGGTTGAATATTTTGTCATGCCGTTTTATTCTTTCCGTAATCAGGCAATTACAGGTTACGGGAAAATTTCATTCAATAAAATTCCTTATGATAATTTTATCAGGCTTGCCTCGCTTACCTTTGAAGGAGAACAGTTCGGTGCACCTGGAACTCAAGACTTTCGTCGAGCCAGGATTGGATTAGACTTTTATTTCAGATCCAAAAGTGCAATTAATCCTGTCAGTCAGAAGGTCTTTGGTTATTATACCGCAGCCTCCGATCTCAGCCAGATAGAGTCTCTCACACCCTCAAAGATGCGCTCTTACCTGCAATGTGGATATCTTCTGAACAGGACTACCATAATTAATCCTTTCAACATGGCAGTTTCTTTTGAATCAGGAAAGTCATATCAAAAAACATCATTTGAGCTAAATTACAGGTACAGCTATGGAGGTAAAAAAAGCGGACTGGACTTCAGATTTTTCGCAGGAACGATGCTAAAAAATGATTCTTCAGATCCATTTTATTCCTTTTCAGCAAGCGGCAGAAGTGGTCGTGAACAATATTTATATGAAGGTATATATCCGGACCGTTTCACGGAGTTTCCGAAAACTTTTTTGTCAAGGGAGATGACTATGTCGGAAGGCGGACTTGTTTCTCCTGTTAATGACAGTCTTGGATACAGCCGTTGGATTTGTTCGCTTTCTTTAACCAGCAACTTGCCAGGCAAAGCATCCAAGGTCCCGGTTAAACCCTTTGTTAATTTATTACTGAACGATCATGGATCAGGTACAATTAATAAACCAACATTCTTCTATGAGGCAGGTTTAAAGGCAGGTATATGGGATTATTTCGAGATTTATTTCCCATTTATTGTTTCTGATAATATAAAGGCAATAACCGGATCGTTTAAAGATAGAATCCGTTTTGTTTTCAGGCTCGATAAATTAATCTCTTTAAGATCCAAATCTTAGTTTTCATGCTGAATCGTTCCAGCCAATTCAATTATGCCTTATCGGCGCTGCCAAGAACATTTACAACTTTATGTTTATAAAGTTCTTTCAACTTATCACGTGCAGGACCCAGATAATTACGCGGGTCAAATTCGCCGGGTTTTTCAACAAAAACCTTGCGGATAGCGGCTGTCATTGCAAGGCGGCCATCGCTGTCGATATTGATCTTACAAACTGCTGATTTTGCAGCTCTGCGCAGCTGGTCTTCAGATACCCCGGCGGTGTTTTCCATTTTTCCGCCATATTTATTAATCTCAGCGACAATATCCTGAGGCACTGAGGAAGCTCCATGAAGAACAATCGGGAAACCAGGAATACGTTTTTCACACTCTTCGAGAATGTCAAAGCGAAGAGGGGGAGGAAGCTCCCCTGGTTTTACCTTGAATTTGAAAGCGCCATGTGAAGTTCCAATTGAAATGGCAAGCGAGTCAACTCCTGTTTTTTTCACAAAGTCTTCAACCTCCTGGGGTCTTGTATAAGAAGTATGTTCTGATGAAACTTCATCCTCTATGCCGGCTAAGACACCCAGTTCACCTTCGACTGTGATATCGAATTGATGTGCATACTCTACAACCTGTCTGGTTAACCTTACGTTTTCATCATAAGGGAAATGTGACCCGTCGATCATTACTGATGAAAAACCGCTTTCGATGCACGACTTGCAGGTTTCAAATGAATCACCATGATCAAGATGCAGGACAATAGGAATTGCATAACCGAGTTCTTTCGCATATTCCACAGCTCCCTTGGCAAGATATTGCAGCAATGTCTGGTTGGCATATTTACGTGCACCTTTTGATACCTGAAGAATCACCGGAGATTTTGTCTCCACACAGGCACTGATAATTGCCTGCATCTGTTCAAGATTGTTGAAGTTGAAAGCAGGAACAGCATATCCTCCTTTAAAAGCACTCTTAAACAATTCTCTCGAATTCACTAACCCTAATTCTTTATAATGTACCATAATTTATTGTTTTAAAATGAGCCCGAAAAAGTAACTATTTTAGACTTAGCGTCCAAAATATTTTATAAAAATAATCTGAAAGGTCAAAGGTAGCCATGACGTCATGTATTTGCAGACATAAACTAAACTTTTTTCGACCTTTTGAAATTAAAAGCATTTATCAGGTTGTTTATTAATAAAGTAATACAGACTCCCGTAATGATACCAACTGTGAATGATAAAATTATCAGGAACCTGGGTGGAACTACATAAAATAGTAACGCTGTTATTATTAAACATATTAATACTGCTAAAAATGATGCTATTACTATTAAATTTTTGTTTTTCATAATGTCAGATTTTAAAGAACTAAGGTATTAATAAATAATCTACTTACTTGTCTTAAATCCAATCGGATTTTTCTATAATATATAAATCATATCCCTTAATCTCACTGCGTTGTTTACGGCATAACCATGGAAATCATTATTAAAAAATACCCATACCTCTTTATCTTCATCCAGCCAGCTAATGATCTTTTCTGCAAACAGTTTCAAATCAGCTTCACTGTAATCCGAGGCATATAATTGTTCTCGCCCGTGAAACCGCAGATAAACAAAGTTTGCCGTCACAGTCTCATAAAAAGGAAATCGATTCCCTGAATCAGAAATCACAAAAGCAATTCCCCGGTGAGCAAGCAAATCAAAGAAATTGTCGTTAATCCACGATTCATGCCTTACTTCAATAGCAAACCGGTAAAGACTATATTGATTTTTTATTATATCGAGAAACTCATGTATTAGTGTTTTATCAAATGATAACGCGGGAGGCAACTGGATCAGGACAGGGCCTAACCGGCTCTTCATGTTTTCAAATACCTCAAAATATTTCTCCAGTGCTCCTTCACTATTTACCAGTTTCAACTCATGTGTGATGAATCGGTTCAGTTTTGTACAGAACCTGAATGTCTCCGGAGTGCGATTCATCCATCCTGATACAGTGGTTTTTAATGGCAGATGATAAAAGCATGAGTTTAATTCGACACAGGTAAATCTGGTTATATAATATTCAAGGTATTTATCCGGTTTAATATCTTTCGGATAAAATATCTCAGACCAGTGTCTGTAACTCCATCCGGAAGTACCGATAAATAATCCTTTTGATTTTGCTTCACTTACCATTGCTTACCGTTTAATAATACCGTAACTTCCAGGCATTAGTTAATAATTGTGAAATATACAAAAGTACTGCCCCTTTTATTCGAAGTCAATACTTCTCATTATTGTTTTCCCATTTTAAAAGTTGTACTCCGGTTTATTATGCTGATATTCTTCATTAAATTGAAGCTCTTCGCAGCAAGCTACGAAGAATCTTCGATCCCCTGAAGTAAATTCTTAATGCTCGCTGACTCCGCAGCAAGCAACTAAGAACC
>PLML01000183.1 GCA_003141525.1 Bacteroidales bacterium | reverse complement strand
ATGGTTCTTTTACCTGCTCTTACGTGGATATGGATAGGTTGATAGATTATGTTAAGAATCAACAGGATCATCACAAAAAAATAACATTTGAAGTGGAGTACAGGATTCTTCTACATGAGTATGGTATAATTCCAGATAAAAGGTATTTTCCTTAACTGTTATATTCAGCTCCTTCAGAGCTGCTAAAGGTTTGTTGCAGCCCCACCCCCGGCTGGCGCCGGGGGTTATTCATATCTTGCTCTTTCAGAGCCGCAATTGCAATCTAATTGGTTATTATGTTTCAGTGCTAAATTAAGATTTTTGTGTGAGTCATCTTCTTCCACCGAAAACACCTGATCTCAATAATAAAATATGCAACAGGTATAAAAAATACTTCTTTTGTTCAAGTTTAATATAAAATTAATAATTTGTATATCTCGACAATAACGAGATGTGTATAAAGGGTAGTTAAGGCTAAGGGAAGGGCCGGGGAAGGGTTAAGATTTTTAACCCCTTCCTTCTTTCTCAAGCCTTTTAAGAATCGAGAAGATAAAAGCAGCGGATGTAAGACAGCATAATATAAACACCAGCCAGAGCTGCCTTAGTTCGACTTTATCCCAAAGCAGAGTTCCCACAAAAAGAAGCTTATTTCCCACAGCTGTAGCAAGAAGCCATCCACCCTGCATCAGTCCCTGGAACCGTGATGGAGCAACTTTTGATACAAACGACAATCCCATAGGACTAAGAAAAAGTTCTGCAACGGTAAGAACCAGGTAAATACTTATGAGCCAATAGGATGAAACTCTTTCAGCATCAGGGACCGGAGAACCTTTGAGCATATGAGGTGAAGGAAGATTTAATGAGCTGATTAGCAGAATAATGAAGCCGACTGCAGCAATTATCATTCCGAATCCAATTTTCTTTGGAACTGAAAGCTCAATTTTTTTCTTATTCAGCCATGCAAAGAATCCCATCACCGGAAAGGTCAGAGCTACTACGAATAATGGATTGAATGACTGAAATATTTCGGGAGAGATTGCATTCATACTTTGTGCATTTACAACCTTGAAATACGCAATTGTAAACGCTGTGGCTAAAAGCAGCCCTCCAAGTACTCTGACCGTTATTCTAATACCCTTCCTGACTATGAGTACAAGTCCGGCAACAGATCCGCAGACTGTAAGAAGAGAGATTACATTAAAAAAGAGATTTGTGAACGGACTGACTGCCTTAGCACTATAATCACGGGCAAAGAGAGTAAGGGTTAACCCGTTTTGATGGAATGACATCCAGAAAAATATTACGACAACAAAAACGAGAATAAGTGCCACAATCCTTGACATCTCTTCTTTCTTTGCAGTCATGACTATCCAGGTTACAAATGCGGCAAAAAGACCAAATGCAAAACCGGCAGTCCAGCCTACCTGCTTAATGAAATGAAGTACAAAAGCTGTTATCCCCATAGCTCCGATTGCAGCCAGCAGGGTAACGAGATTAAAATCAACTTTTTCTGAAATTTCGGTTGCTTTCTTTTCTTTATTTGGCAGGTGCCTGTTAAAAATGATATATACCAGTAGAGAAATTACCATAGTTCCGGCTGCAATTCCGAAGGCATAATTGTAACCCCTGGAAAAAACATCAAGATAATTATGTGCAAATGTGGAAAGATCAGTGACATGCCCGCTGAGATTAGCTTTATCAGCAAGTTGCTGAAAAATTGAAGAGTCTGTGAGAGAGCCATTTATAAACTGATGACAGAGCGACGGGAGGCTGCCATCGTGAGTAAATCCGTTCGTTTTCAGCCACCAGTTCCTCATCCCCGTTGCAGCAAAAGGTGCAAATAAAGCTCCTATGTTTATCCCCATATAAAATATCATGAAAGCCGAATCTCTTAAACTGGAATACTTTGGATCATCGTACATCTGTCCAACGACAGCCTGGAGGTTCCCTTTGAACAGACCATTTCCAAGAGCAATGGTAAAAAGTCCGATCAGGGTGATTGTCAATGTCATTCCTGGTACTGCCATAATAATATAGCCGGCAAACATGATCAAAATTCCTGATAGGATAACTAACTTGTACTTCCTGGTTGCATCTGCCAGTATCCCGCCGACAAGCGCAAGCGCATAAATGCTGAAATAGAACCAGCTATAGATTCCGCCGGCTTTTTCTGCTGAAAGTCCGAATTTGGCCTGCAGGAAAAGAACAAGTATCGCCATCATAGTATAAAATCCGAACCTTTCTCCCATATTGGAAAAGAAAGCTACTAATAGTCCTTTTGGGTGATTCTTAAGCATAATATTTGTTTATGTCTGTAATTAATTCAGGTCCAAATAACTAGAGTAACATATTTTTTTAGTATATTAAATTTTTCTATATTTAACTTTCAAATGATAACTTCAGATCAGGACATATTTTCAGAAATTTTTTGTTTCAATTCACCATCGTCAATCTTTGCGAACATAGTAACAAATTAAATACAATGATATGAAACTTGTGAAAAAACATTTTTACCTTCCAAAGTAAATAAGTTGAATGTATGGTCACCCAACGTAACAAAAATTGACAGCAATAAAGAGTAGCCTTTTTAATATGAACCAGAGGATAGAAACATTGACCGAAAAAAACTGATCGGGAAGCGAATGAGAATGTCTGTTTCCGGGTTCTGACTACTTACCGGACGCCATGCCATATTTTGAAATATTGGGAGAAAAGTACAAAAATGAAGACCAGAATTAAGAAGAAGAGATATGGATACCAATCAAACTAAAAAGATAACAATGGAACAAAAAGATAGAAATAAAAGAATTTGCCCTGTAGAATTAGCAGGAGGACTTGATAATTCTGTCAGGCGATTATTGCAGAATCCTCAGAAAATATTGAAACCTTACATTAGAGCGGGAATGACAGTTCTTGATTTAGGTTGCGGTCCGGGATTTTTTTCAGTGGAAATTGCGAAAATGGTTAGTGATTCGGGAAAAGTTATCGCCGCTGATTTACAGGATGGAATGCTTGAAAAGGTAAATAAAAAGATTAAAGGAACCGTATTAGAGCCGAGAATTACAATTCATAAATGTCAGGAAGATAAAATTGGGGTTACCGAAAATGTGGATTTTGTTTTGATTTTTTATATGATTCATGAAGTGCCGGATCAGGGCAGCCTGTTAAGAGAATTGAAATCGATTTTAAAACCCGGTGGAAAAATATTTATTATAGAACCAAATTTCCATGTCTCAAAGAAGTCGTTTGAAGAAATGACTAATAAAATTACAGACATGGGATTTGAGATTTTAGATAGACCAAAGGTGTTTATTAGCCGGGCAGTTTTACTGACAGATAAGCAAAGCTAAATATGTCAGTAAATATCAAAATTGAACATAAATAAGCATTTAAACAATTATTAATCAAAATATCAAAACCTGTCTTTATTGGCACTTATTGATTCTAAAATGCCGGCATTCTTTTTATTCACGTTTGAACGGTGTAAATTTGTGAAACAAATATAATTTCTGTATGAAACTCTTTAGCTGCGACCAGATAAAACAAATTGATGATTATACAATAAAAAACGAACCTGTAGCATCAATTGATCTTATGGAAAGGGCTGCAGGTCAGCTGCTAATATGGTACCTTCCAAAATTTGAAAGATCCAGGCGTATTCTCATTTTTGTGGGTCCGGGAAATAATGGAGGAGATGGCCTCGCATTTGCACGCTTACTGGCCTCCGCCAGATACAATGCTGAAATCTATTATATCGATTTTACCGAAAAAACATCTGGGGATTGGAAGATTAACCTTCAGCGCCTGAAAACAGAAACAGATGTTCCGCTTAATTATCTTAAAGGACTTGATCAGTTTCCTTCAATTTTTTCAGGCGATATTATTATAGATGCAATTTTTGGATCCGGATTGACCCGTCGTGTTGAAGGACTGCCAGGAGATGTTATAAAACATATCAATCAGGTTGAGACAACGGTTATCTCGATTGATATCCCTTCAGGATTGTTTTGTGAGGATAACACCATCAATGATTATGAAAGTGTTATTTCAGCAGATTTCACTCTGAGTTTTCAATTTCCCAAGCTCTCGTTCATGTTTGCTGAAAACGCTCAACATGTCGGTGAATGGTCTGTTTTGCCTATCGGGTTAAGTGCAAATGCAATCCAGAATACAATCTCTTCCTACTTTTTTTTAGAGAAAAAAGATATTGTCCCATTGCTTAAAAGACGAAATAAATTTGATCATAAAGGAACTTTTGGTCATGGTTTATTGTTTGCCGGATCTTCAGGGAAAATGGGAGCTGCGGTACTGGGAGCCGGAGCTGCTCTCAGGTCAGGTATAGGGCTTATTACATGTCATGTACCGTCGTGTGGCGTCACAATAGTTCAGGGTGCTTTGCCGGAAGCAATGGTGGAGCCTGACAGAAATGAAAAACATCTTTCTGAAATTGGGAACACTTCCGCATACAGTGCTGTTGGAATTGGTCCTGGTATCGGGCTGGAGCCTGAATCCCGGAATGCAATGCATAAACTTATGGAAGAATTAAAGAGGCCGGTTGTAATAGATGCCGATGGGTTGAATATACTCTCTTTAAATAAAGATTGGCTTTCTCTTATTCCCAAAGGAGCTATTCTGACTCCACATCCTAAGGAATTTGAGAGACTTGCAGGAAATTCTGAAAATAGTTTCCTTCGGTTACAGAGGCAGATTGAGCTATCGGGAAAGTATAAATGCATAATTGTTCTTAAAGGGGCTCATACTTCAATTACAACTCCGGGGGGAACTGTGTTTTTTAACAGTACCGGGAACCCCGGGATGGCAACTGCAGGAAGCGGAGATGTCCTGACAGGAATATTACTATCTTTGCTTGCACAGGGTTACTCACCTGAAAATGCAGCAGTTCTGGGAGTATATCTGCATGGTCTTGCAGGTGATATAGCAGCTGAAGAATCAGGTTATGAATCAATTATTGCTTCGGATATAATTAAAAGCCTTGGTAAAGCGTTTAATAAAATAAGAGAATTCTAAATGTATTATGGGCGACAGGCGATATGAGTTAAGAGAGAAGACTAAAGTAAAAAGACAAAAGACAAAAGTGAAGAGGAACTTGTAGAAGAGGGGATTTAACTCCGCGTAACTCCTTGAAACCCTGTGGTAAAAAAACAAAGTCAAAAGTAGGAACTAATTAACAGGAAACGAGCAACAAGCAATGAGAAACATTTAATTTTCCACAAAATATAATCAATATGAAAACTACCATCAGACTATTCTTATTATTGATATCCATAGTGCTTATTTATTCCTGTGCCTCTGAGCGGAAATTTGCTGATTCAAATAGTGTTATATTGCCACTTTCTGATTCTGCCGCTTTGAGGGCTGGGAGTATAGTGTATGGTCTTCCAAGGACCGTATTTACAGTAGTTGTTGATATGGAAAGAACCATTGAAAAACCCGGTCCGTATGCACAATTTGCAAATGATCTTCTGGGTCTTAAGGATGTTATTAAGAACGAAAGCGAATCATGGTCATTTGAGGGTATAACTGTCAAAACGCATGATGAATTGGATCCTTCAGAGTTCTATGTAATCTCTAGCACTTCTCTTTTTCAGACAAATGTTCTCTCTCTCAGGAAGGAAGGACTTATTCTTGATCTGAATCCTGCAATATATTATTCAAGCGAGAAGCAGGGAAGTATAAAAGAATCAGGGGATGTCCAGTCTCATTCATTTGATCTTGGATCGGATGAATACTTCCAATTGCAGCGCGACACTGTTTATAAGCGGCTGAATGTTGATTCCTCCTTTATCCGTATACCTTACATTGTTGAAAAGAAAAAGAATCTTACAGTTGATCAATTGGCTGAAAAAGCAGCAAAGAGGCTAATGGAACTGAGGGACGGGAAACATCTTATTCTTACAGGTGAAACAAATGTTTTTCCGCAGAGCGATGCTGCCATAAATGAAATAAACCGTCTTGAAAAGGCTTATACAGAACTCTTTACCGGTAAAACTCTAAAAGAATCGTTTACATTCTCTTATCAGCTCATACCTCAGAAAACAATGGTTGGAAAACCTGTGACACTTTTTCAATTCTCTGATCAGACAGGTCCGGTTACCGGTACTATGAAAGGAGGTAAACCTGTAACGGCAGAATTTATTCCCGAGAAGAAAACCAAAAATCTTACAATCATTAACAGGGTTCGGTCAAAATCCGAAGCCCAAAAGTATGATAAATTATTTTACAGGGTTCCTGACGTTGTTGATCTGAAAATCAGTCTCGGATCCGAAAAACTATTCGATTCAAGGAAACTTATCTACCAGTTTGGAGAGGTTATTCAGTTGCCGGCGAACTATATTATAGGAAAATAGAGTAACACCCCTCTGCCGCTTTGCGGCATCTCCCCCCAAGGGGGAGAAAAAACTATTCGGTCAATTGGGATCTCACTTTAATGCAGAGTTTTCTCCCCCTGCAAAGGGGGAGTGCCCGCCGGCCGGTGGGCGAGGGGGTATTATTTCACTTTCCCCTGAAAGCTCTTCAGGTAATCCTCCCATTTTTGAGTGGTGTAAGCTTTATCAGCAAAGAAACTCAGCAAAGCCTCCATCTCTTTCGGCTCTTTGAAGCCTGGAACCGGTGCAATTTGAATTTTACCATCTTGCTGGGGTATAAGAAATACAACTGTCGGATAGGATAACTGCCCGTTTAGCAGTGCGACTGCTAACTGATGTGCCTTACCCGACTTGCCGTCGTTGATGAAAGTCTGACCAAAACAGGTTATACTGTCTAAGCCTTCAGCATTAAATTTTACCGGATAGTATTTGTTATTTAGAATATCTGAAATAACTGAATTGGTAAATGTTTCCCTGTCCATCTTTTTGCACCAGCCGCACCAGTCAGTATACGTGTCAATAAAAATCGGACGCGGATCTTGTTTGTTGAGTTTTTCTGCCTCCTGGATTGTATACCATTTTACATTTTCCTGAGAAAACATCAGCGAGGAAAGCAGTACAAATATTATAAGTGCAATAGATTTTTTCATAATGTATATTCTTTTCAAATTTTAATATGGAAGAATGCAAATAAACTGAAATTTTTAATAATTCACAATGTAACATTTTACATATCATTAACAATTTAACAGTTGCATCATAAAATGGTTCTTTAATAGATTTTTTAATTTGTTTGAGAAATATATTAATTACATTCACCCCTTTTAAAATCAATCAAAGAATCGAATAATGGAAACTTTTACAAATACTCTTCGTGATTCAAAGGCCGCACGCTGGACAGCGCTGACCATAGTTTCCTTTACTATGCTCTGCGGATACTATATAGCTGATGTGATGGCCCCGCTGAAACCAATGCTTGAGAAAGAACTTCTCTGGAACAGTACCGAATACGGATTCTTTACAAGCGCTTACGGCTGGTTCAATGTTTTCCTTTTAATGCTGATCTTTGGAGGAATTATTCTTGATAAAAAAGGGGTCCGGTTCACAGGGAATATGTCAACAATTATTATGGTGGCAGGTACGGCAGTTAAGTACTGGGCTATTTCTACCCATTCCCTCGACGGATTGCATTTTCTTGGGATGAAAGCCCAGGTGGTTGTGGCTGCATTGGGTTATGCTGTATTTGGTGTAGGTGTCGAGGTAGCAGGAATCGTTGTCTCAAAGGTAATAGTTAAATGGTTCAAGGGTAAAGAAATGGCTCTTGCCATGGGTCTTCAGCTTTCTTCGGCACGTCTTGGAACAGCCCTGGCATTATTTGCTTCTTATCCTCTTGCCGTATGGATGGGCGGTGTGGCAAAACCGGTGTTTCTGGGCCTCATCCTGATATGCGTCGGTATGATCTCTTTTTTCATGTACTCAATTCAGGATAAGAAGCTAGATAAATCAATAGCTGATGAGGCTGCAATTTCAGGTTCTGCCGAAGAAGAGTCATTTAAAATTGCTGATATGTGGTTTATAATTAAAAACAAAGGCTGGTGGTATATTGCTATCCTTTGCGTGTTATTTTATTCTGCCGTTTTCCCATTTTTAAAATATGCCTCTGACCTGATGATCAATAAGTTCGGAGTGAATCCGCTTGTCGCTGGAACTATTCCTTCTTTGCTGCCTTTTGGAACAATACTACTTACTCCGTTATTCGGCAGTCTTTATGACCGAAAAGGTAAGGGTGCAACACTAATGATCATCGGTGCAGTTCTCATAATCCTGGTTCATACTCTGTTCTCTGTTCCGTTTCTAAATTTCAAATTTGTTGCAGTAGTACTGATCATAGTTCTTGGCATTGGATTTTCGCTTGTCCCTTCTGCAATGTGGCCGTCAGTTCCAAAGATCATTCCTGAAAAGCAATTAGGCTCTGCTTATGCATTAATTTTCTGGGTTCAGAACTGGGGACTAATGGGAGTTCCGGCGCTGATCGGATGGGTACTCGATAAATACTGCATTATCGGTACGAGGCTGGTGGATGGGGTCAGCATTCCAAATTATAATTATACAATACCTATGATGATCTTCACAGGTTTTGGGGTACTGGCTCTTCTTTTTGCATTCCTGCTTAAGGCTGAAGACAGGAAGAAAGGGTACGGCCTTGAGCTCCCAAATATTAAGCAATAATTCTCTCAAGATATCCTGAATGCATACTGATGAATTAGTTAACTGATTAATTTGTTTAAAAAATATATTAATTACATTTACCTGTCAAATACTTATTGTTAATTACAAAAATCATGGAACAAATAATCAATACTTTACGTGATTCAAAAAAGGCGAGATGGACTGCGCTGATATTTGTGTCAATGGCTATGTTTGGCGCATACTTTTTTAATTATGCACTCTCACCTGTGAAACCGATGCTTGAAAGTGTTTTAGGATGGAACAGCTCCGATTTCGGAATATATACATCTTCTTATACGTGGTTTAACGTGTTTTTATTCATGTTGATTTTCAGCGGAATCATACTCGATAAAATGGGTGTACGTTTTACCGGTCTGGCTGCCACTTCCATGATGGCAATCGGAACAGGACTTAATTACTGGGCACTCCGACATGTATTCCCTGAAGGAGCTATGATTTTTGGAATAAAAACGCAGGTAATAATTTCTGCAATCGGATTCGGAATATTTGGCGTTGGAACCGAGGCAGGCGGAATCACCGTCTCGAAGGCTGTTGTAAAGTGGTTTAAGGGAAGAGAAATGGCGCTGGCGATGGGTATGCAGATGTCTATAGCGCGTCTTGGTACTGCCCTGGCACTTGGAATAGCTTTACCCCTGGCAAAATCCTATTCCTATTCATCTCCTGTTTTACTTGCATTTGTATTCATGTTGATAGCCCTGTCCTCTTTCATAATTTACACATTCATGGATAAAAAGCTGGATACTTCAATCGCCCAGAGTGTTAAAGGAAAAACGGAGGAAGATGCTTTTGAGCTTAAGGATATTTTGTTTATCATCAAAAACAGAGGATTCTGGTACATCGCTATACTTTGCGTTTTGTTTTATTCAGCAGTTTTCCCGTTTTTGTTCTATGCAACCGATCTGATGATTAATAAATATCATGTTAACCCAAATCTTGCAGGGTCAATTCCGGCATTGTTGCCTTTTGGAACTATCTTCCTTACACCATTGTTTGGTACAGTTTATGACAAAAAAGGGAAAGGAGCAACAATAATGATTATTGGTTCAATAATTTTGATTTTCGTTCATGGAATGCTGACGATTCCATTTTTAAATGCATGGTGGCTTGCGGCAGCTGTAGTAATTATTCTTGGAATCGGTTTTTCATTAGTTCCTGCGGCAATGTGGCCTTCTGTTCCAAAAATTATTCCTGAAAAACAGCTGGGGACAGCTTATGCCGTAATTTTCTGGATTCAAAATATCGGATTATGGATAATCCCACTCTTGTTGGGAATTATTCTTAATTCAACAAATCCCGATGTAACACCAAATAAAATTGCTGTAAAAGAAGCAGTAACCAGTGCTTATAAACAGGTTTTATCTGTAAAATCTTTTAATCTTTCAGCTAAAGAAATATCGCAGCTTGCTGAAAAAGCCTGTAGCCGCACTATTGACTCTTTAGTACAAAATACAACCTATGAGGCAGTTCCAATTTCAATAATTGATATGGGAAGTCTGAAAAGCAGTATCTCGACAAGTACTGCCAGTGCTCTTTCAGGAATTAATCCGGCAGAAGACAAAGGAAAATTTGATAAGGATGTTGAAACCAAAACTTCTGAAGCAATCTATCCGATTATTGAAAAGACCAGGNNAAGAAAGGTTATGGATTGGAGTTACCCAATATTAAAAGGGCAAATGGATAAAGTGAATAGGAGAATGGGAGAAGAGGAGAGTGAAAGACGGCTACTAAAACAACTGAAACAGAAGTATGCGATCCTGCAAAATGTAAAGCAGGAAAATGCGACACCACTAAATGAAAAACCAGTTGCTACAATATGAAAACCGGGATGAAAAATTGCGATCCCGCAAAGTGCAGTGGAATGGCTAAAAAATAGAGAACTTTAATGGAATCAAACGAATTTGAAAAATCAAAAATCTTCAGCTTCTGTGAATCGATAGATTACTCTGATGGAGGTATTGTCAGTAAAACTGTTCTCAAAAAGCAGACCGGAAACATCTCACTCTTTTCATTTGCTAAAGGTGAAGCATTAAGTGAACATACAGCCCCATTTGATGCAATGATTCAGGTAGTTGATGGGAGAGGTGAAGTAATAATAGGAGGGAAATCATTTATTCTTACAACAGGACAAAGCATAATTATGCCAGCGAATATCCCCCACGCTGTGAATGCTGTGGAGAAGTTTAAGATGGTGCTTACAATGATTAAAAGTAATTAGGATTCTTAATGGTGCCAGGCACCCGGTACCATGTGATTTTATCGGGACAAATATCCTGTATTTTTTCTGGGTATTAAGAATTCTGCCTTTATAGGGAAATGATCGGAAAGAACAGGCACGACCTTCAGAACCTCAGATTTTTTTGAGATTATATCTTTCGAATGAAAAAGATAATCGATACGCATTGTGGGAAATGATACCTTAAAAGTGTACAAACCCATAGGATGTTCATCTAAATAAGTATCTACAGCATAATTGTTTATCCGGTGAATTATTTTGGTATTCGGCTGAACATTTAGATCTCCTCCGAAAATAAGCGGCCCTTTGAGTGTTTGTATATAACTGATAAAGACAGACAATTCTTCGGCCTGAGCATTTACCAGGTATTTTCCCCATCTTATACTTTCGCCGAGTGACTTATCTTTTGGTCTTCCTGCGATCAATCTTAATGATAAAACATTTACGTCAGTTCCATTGACGTTTATAACCGCATGAACAAATGATCTGTGAATTCCGTTAGCTTTCAATTTCTCAATATCGTTGCTGCTGGACAATGATGCAATGTATGTAGGCAGTTCAACTATTTTATAATTCAGTACCGGATACTTCGATAGTATTGATAAATCATGACCATTGTCTGTCAGAACAGTATACGCCGGCAAACTACTTTTGAGATATTCCAGTTTCTCTGGAGTCAGAACGCTCTCTGATAGTAGCATGACATCAAAATCAGATTCTTTGATGAACTTTGATATATTCTCAATCCCATATGCATAATACTTTATATTAAATGCACCTACTTTAAGACTGTCATAATCCTCATTTTTTTCAGGCATTCTGTGGTGAATAAATTTCAATGAAAAATCATTAAGAAGAAAAGTGAATAATACCATTAATGCAAAGTATGCTAATGCGATTCGGAATTTCCTGAGCACCAGAAATAAAAGCACGACAATAACCGATGATACAATGACCCAGAAAAATGACAGATATCCACAAGCTTGTATTAACGTATTTTCAGTAAGATCTGTGTACTTGCATAATGCAGAACCAAGGGAAACAACTATTGCAATAAAAGCTAATAAGAACGTGACAAAACTGATGATGTATTTAAGTATTTTCATAATATTGCAATTTTAAACTGCAATATATATGCACGATTTTAAATCCAAGCATTTTTATTCTTAATTATTTATTAATTTATTAATTGGCTACTGAGTATTATGAAATCTGCATATAAGATTAATCTGATATTGGTTTTAGCATTTCTGGTTTGCTTTGCATTTGTCCTTTTGACAGGATTGAATAAAGCTCTTTTTCTTGGTATAAATTCTTTGGGAGCATATATTAATCCTTTTATCTGGGCAAACCTCACTTTCCTGGGGGATACTATGGCTGCTTGCGCAATTATGCTTCTTTTCATAAGAAAAAGACCCGATTTGATCTGGTCAGGAATATTTGCGACTCTTATTGCCACATTAATAGTAAATATTATAAAATCATATTTTGACATTCCGCGACCTCCCGCTACAATCGACAAGAACCTTATTTTTATTATTGGTCCTTCTCTCTATCGTCATTCTTTTCCTTCAGGACATACTGTAACTATTTTTGCCCTTGCAGGGATATTAATGTTCTATTTCAGGAGCTTCCTTTCGAGGTTAAGCATTGTTCTTCTGGCATTTTTAGTCGGAATATCAAGAATTGCAGTTGGTGTCCATTGGCCTGCCGATGTTCTTGCAGGTGCAGCATTGGGTACTGTTTGTGCAGTAACGGGTGTGTTTATTGTCACAAAACTGGGATGGAACAGGAATAAATCAGTCCAGCTTATTATTGGATTTCTCTTGATCTTGTTAGATTTATATCTCTTGATTTTTTATGAAAGTAAATATGAACAAGCGATATACCTTCAATATTTTTTTGCATTTACAGTTCTGGTCGCAGGTATCAGAGAATACTATTTGCTTCTGAGAAAGGGTTGAGATCATTCCCGTTACCTGTCTTCTAAGCCATTTTTATAAGTATCGACTTGAGAGTGTCGGTAACATCCTCCTCTTCATCGACGCACCTTTCCAACATCTCCAGGATTTTGTTATTTTTAATTAGTTCTTTTGGATCTTCTTCTTTTTCAAATAGTTCAGAGATTCCTGTAAAATATATTTCATCGGCTCTGTGCTCAATTGCTGTGACTATTCCGCACGCCTTTCTTATTTTTCCCTTATTAGCAACCGGATCCTTCAGGCAATGAATAGCTGTTTCAACTTCTTTTGCACCCTCATAGACCAGTTCCGCCATCTCTTTGTAAATAGACATTATCTGCTTTGGCCGGTAGAGGCAAATCCGGCGGGCGATTCCATTTATTGAATCGAGCACATCATCAATATTTGCGGTAAGCTCGTGAATATCTTCCCTGTCAAAAGGAGTTATAAATGATTTGTTAAGTTGTTCGTATGTTTTATTGGTTATGTCGTCTCCAATATGTTCAATGTCCCTGATCTCTTTGTAAAGTCTTTCATGTTCGCCGGTATCTGTACTACCTAAAAGCTCTCTGAGAAGTTCTGATGCTTTAACCAGGTTCTGGACATCACTCTCAAACAGTGGAAAGAAGGAGTGATCTTTCGGTACAAAAAATTTGAGGAATTTATCAATGTTCATATGGTATTTTTTAAATAGTTACTACACAAATGCCTTCAAAAAGTTCTATAAGATCCGACTGAAAAAGTGATACATAATTCCTCCAATGACCGCACTGATTGGGATAGTGAGTATCCATGCCCAAAATATTTTTTTGGTTATGCCCCATTTAACTGCAGAAACTCCCTTTCTGGCACCGACTCCGATTATTGCACCGGTGATTACATGAGTCGTACTGACTGGAATCCCAAAGTGTGTCGCACCAAAAAGAGTCAATGCTCCTGATGTTTCTGCACAGAAGCCCTCGAATGGTTTCAGCTTTGTAATCTTCTGTCCCATAGTCTTTACAATTCTCCAGCCACCGAAAAGAGTTCCCAGGGCAATTGCTGATTGACACGATAATTTAATCCATAAAGCAATCGAATCATTTTTTGTAGTCAACCCTGAAACAATTAAAGCCAGCCAAATAATTCCCATTGATTTCTGTGCATCATTGCCCCCATGGCCAAGGCTAAAGGCAGATGAAGATACAATTTGAAACCTGCGAAATAGCTTATCAACATTAGAAGGCGTTAGATTTCTGAATAAATAAACAACAACAGTAGAAATCGTAAAAGACATTACCATACCGAGGACGGGTGCAATAAAAATAAATAAAACAATTTTTATAACACCGGAAAATATAACGGAACTAATCCCGGAATGTGCTATAGCAGCGCCAATTAATCCTCCCACCAGGGTATGAGAGGAACTGGAAGGAAGGCCCCACCACCATGTCATGAGATTCCACACAATTGCAGCAACAAGCGCCGAAGCTATAACTGTCAGATTCATCACATCGGGATTTACAACACCGCTCCCCATAGTAAGCGCAACTTTTAACGGGAAGACTGTAAATGCAATAAAATTAAAGAAGGCAGCCATTATGACTGCAGCGACAGGAGAAAGAACTTTTGTTGAGACGACTGTTGCAATGGAATTTGCTGAATCGTGAAATCCATTAAGAAAATCGAACACCAAAACCAATGCCACAACTATATAGAGGAAAGTCATTACATTTAAATTAACAATTAAATTTTAAATCTATTAAATCTATTGCGCTGTTATGATTTGATAAGTTGCTCATTATTTTTTGATTATATTTACAATGATCTTCGGATTCAGGTGCCACAAAATAGTAATATTGGAACAAAAATCAAAACGATACGAACATTAAATTATTGACAATGTTATACAATCGTTATTGGGTCAAAATACTCAGTAAACTTTTTTAAACATCAATCTTAAATAGTCATTGCATTTATGACCAAATTGTATTAATTTTATTGATTAATTTTTTAAAATTTAAAACATATTGAAAATGAACGACATACATGACCTTAAACCTAAAGCAGTATGGAATTACTTCTATGAGATAACACAGATACCGCGTCCTTCAAAGCATGAGCAAAAGATGATTGAGCGTATGAAGGAGTTTGGTAAAAAAAATAACCTGGAAACTATTGTAGACAAAGTTGGGAACGTAATTATCCGAAAACCTGCTACAAAGGGAATGGAAAACAGGAAGGGTGTGATTTTCCAGACACATCTCGATATGGTACCTCAGAAAAACAGTGATAAGAAACATGATTTTGAAAAAGATCCAATCGAAACAATCATTGATGGCGAATGGGTAAAGGCAAATGGTACTACCCTTGGGGCAGATAACGGTATCGGAGTGGCATCAGCGATGACTGTTCTTGCATCCAGGGATATTGTACATGGGCCACTTGAGGCTCTTTTTACAATAGATGAAGAAACCGGTATGACAGGTGTATTCGGCCTGAAAAAGGGGCTTCTCAAGGGTGATATTCTTATGAACCTTGACTCTGAAGATGAAGGTGAACTTTATGTTGGTTGTGCAGGAGGTGTTGACGTGAATGTAACGAAGGAATATGCTGAGGAAAAATCCCCTAAAGGTATGGTCGCTTATAAAATCATTGTAAAAGGACTAAAGGGAGGCCACTCGGGCGTAGATATAGCCCTGGGAAGAGCAAATTCAAATAAAATAATGTTCAGGTTCCTTATGCAGGCAGAATCGGATTTTGGTATCAGGCTTGCCGAAGCAGCAGGTGGAGACCTGAGGAATGCCATACCGAGGGAATCTTATTCAATAGTTTTGGTACCTGATATTAAATCAAAGGAATTTGAAAAATTCGTTAAGGGTTATGAGAAAATGTACCAGGCAGAGTTTTCTGATACAGAACCAGATCTTAAATTTTTAGCAAAGAAGATCGCCGTCCCTTTAAAAGTTATGAAAAAAGACGATCAATACAAGATAATAAGAGCGCTTTTTGCCTGCCCCAATGGTGTTCAGCGGATGAGCCAGGCAATGAAAGGCCTGGTTGAAACATCTAATAACCTTGCAATCGTAAAATGCATTGGAGGCAAATTCGAAGCTTATAATCTGACACGAAGCTCGGTTGACTCTGCTAAAGAAGCAACTGCATGGAAAATCGCAGCAGTTTTCCATCTGATTGGGGCAGAAGTTACTTTAACAGGTACTTACCCCGGGTGGAAACCAAATATGCAATCGCCGATACTTAAAACTATGAGCGGCATTTACAAGGATATGTATGGAAAGGTCCCGGAAATAAAAGCAATCCACGCGGGTCTTGAATGCGGTCTTATTGCAGGTGTTTATCCAAATCTCGATATGATCTCATTCGGTCCAACCATCAGGTATCCACATTCTCCTGATGAGAAAGTTAATATTGCCTCTGTAGGAAAATTCTGGGATTTTCTGGTAGGGACGTTGAAGCATATTCCGGTTAAAAGCTAGGCTTTTTAAAAGCAAAGTACACAGAGAAGATGCGCAGATTTAAAAGCTCATTTATTGCGGATATGAAAATCATATCTCATGATGCAATGCTTTTAGTTACCGGACTTATTCCTTTAGTACTCATTCTCCTTTTGAAATTTGTTTTTCCCTTAATTTCCCATCTTGTCTTTTTGAAATCTGGCTTTATTCTCGACAAATACTATTCTCTCACAGCACTTACTATTGTTTCTTTAATTCCTGTGTTCCTCGGGATGTTATATGCATTTATACTTCTCGATGAAAATGATTTGGAAATCATTGAGGAATCAGATATGAAACCTTTTTCCGGGAAAAATTCTCTATATATGAGAATTTTAGTCACAGCATCTCTAAGTTTTATTTTGATATATATAAGTATTTTTCTTATCAATCCGGTTCCTGGCGAAGGATGGTTGAGAACTCTTTTTGTAGTACTTCTGCTTTCTCTTCAATCACCTTTTGTATTCCTGTTTATCGTCAGCCTTGCTGAAAATAAAACTGAAGGATTCGCATTATCAAAAATCTATGGATTTTTTTTAATTACAGTTCCACTGGGTCTTGTGCTTCATCATCCATGGAATTACCTGGCATTTTTTTCTCCCTTATACTGGATCAGCTGGGCCTGGTTAATTCCAACGCAGGCAGAGAGTTTAATTTATGGGGCAATAGCTACCGTTATCACTTCAGTCGGGATAATAATATTTTTCAGGCATTTTCTAAGAAAACACGCAAGCTGAGTTTTTTAATAACAAAGAAATATATCCTTAGAGTTTAATCTCAACAAGGAGATCATCCTTCATAACATTGGTGTTTGGTTTAGCCAGCACTTTCACTATTGTTCCGTTTACCGGAGATAAAATTTCATTCTGCATCTTCATTGCCTCGAGAATCACAACAGGTTCTCCTCTCAGAACAGTTGATCCCTCTCTTACCAGTACATCAATTATTTTACCAGGCATGGGAGCCTTTATGATCTCCTGTTCAATTTTGCTACGGCTCGATTTTAAGACCTTCATTCTTTGAAGGGAGAATGGTGTCTCAACAGTAAATGTATAACTTATATCGTTAAAAAGAATTTCATATTTATTCTGACTTGAACGTATTATCTCCACAGGATATTTTCTATTCTTCCAAAGGATATAAGTTCCGTATTTTTCATCAGCCTTAAGTTTAACTTCATAATCCCTTTTGCCAATCCTTATTGAGTGCTTAAGAGGGAGGGAAAAGCTGAATTTTCTGTTTTCGGAAGAAAGTGCGTATAATTTTTTTATATGGAGTTTATCACTTGCCATGATTAACAGCTTAATTTAAAATTGATTTATCCTTTTATTTAACAACCACGGACTCATTACTTTTCCATGTTCAAAATTAACGTTTATACTGTCATCATTCAGGTTTTCTTCAATAAAGAGTTTTGTGGCGAGCCACGCCGCAAGCATCTCCTCATACTCACTGTTAAAGTAGTATTGTTCCAGATCTTTTTCGATGAATGAAGTCGTAAAGCTCCCATCCTGAAACTTCTGATGGCGAATCAGCATCCGGAAAAATGGGAGAGTAGTTTTGGTGCCTTTTATCCAGACTTTATCGAGAGCCATCTTACAATTCTTAATTGCATCCTTCCGGTCTTTGCCTCTTACGATAAGCTTGGCTATCATTGAATCATAATTGGCGACTATTGACGACCCGGCTTGTACACCGGTATCTACTCTGACACATGGAAAAGTTGGCATATTGAGACTTTCAATTTTCCCGGGGTCAGGTGCAAATCCCGCTTGAACATCCTCAGCATTTATACGGCATTCAATTGCCCATCCTTTTAATTTAATATCGCTTTGTTTATATCTGAGCTCCTCGCCATTAGCTATTCTGATCTGTTCTTCTATCAGATCTAAACCGGTTATCATTTCAGTCACAGGGTGTTCCACCTGAATTCTGGTATTCATTTCCATGAAATAGAAATTTTTATCCGTGTCAAGCAGGAATTCAACTGTCCCGGCTGAATGATAATCGACAGCTTTAGCAATCTGGACAGCCATATCTCCCATCTTTTTCCTGAGTTTTTCATCAAGAGCGGAAGATGGGGCTTCTTCGAGAAGCTTCTGATGTTTTCTTTGTACGGAACATTCCCTTTCTCCAAGATGTATTACATTTCCTTTTGTATCTCCAAGTATTTGAAATTCTATGTGTTTTGGATTCTCAATATACTTCTCGATAAAAACTGAGGGATCATTGAACGCTATATCAGCCTCCTTACTGGCAATAATAAACATTTTCTCCATCTCATCAGACTTCCGGACAATTCTCATGCCTCTTCCTCCGCCTCCGGATGCAGCTTTTATAATCACCGGATAACCAATCTTTTCAGCAATAATAACAGCTTCTTCCTCATTGGCAATATTCCCTTCACTTCCCATTGCCATTGGAATTCCGCTGGACATGGCTATTTTCCTGGCAATAGTCTTATTGCCCATTTTATAAATTGCATCAGGAGAAGGACCGATAAAAATCAGATTGTTATCGATGCATTTCTGGGCAAAATATGCGTTTTCTGCCAGGAAACCATAACCCGGATGAATCGCATTGGCTTTTGTCTCAAGAGCTATGTCTATTAGTTTTTCAATGTTGAGAAATACAGGAATTTCTGAAATATCTTCAGTATTGTCAAATATCACATCAGCTGTTGCCAGATACATTGCATTAGGTTCAACAGCCGTCTTAACAGCGACAGTTTCAATTTTCATAAGACGCGCAGTCTTCATTATCCTGACTGCTATTTCACCCCTGTTCGCGATTAATATCCTTTTTATCTTCATTATATATATTTTAATCTCAGAGTTCTAAAGATTGTTGCCCGTTTCTCGTTTTGTCCCCCACCTTTCGCTTTAATCTTAACCTCAGCCTCAGCCTCAGCCTCAGCCTTACAGTGGCATATTCCCATGTTTTCTGGCCGGTACCTTGACCCATTTATTATTAAGTGCATTAAAAGCAGAGATTACTTTTTTCCTAGTCATGGCAGGATCAATCACCTCATCAATATACCCGCTCTCATCAGCAATAAATGGATTAGCGATCTTATCGCGGTATTTTTTAACCAGTTCCTTTTTAAGCTCAACCGGATTTTTCGATTCAGCAAGCTCTTTCCGGTAGAGGATTGCTACCGCTCCATCAGGGCCCATTACCGCAATTTCTGCCGAGGGCCAGGCAAAACTGAAGTCACCGCCAAGAAATTTACTATTCATCACTATGAATGCGCCACCGTAAGCTTTCCTTAGAATGATAGTTATCTTTGGTACAGTTGCTTCGCTGTAAGCAAATAGCAATTTTGCACCATGACGTATGATACCGGCATGTTCCTGATCAACACCGGGAAGGAAGCCCGGTACATCTTCAAATGTAAGAATCGGAATATTGAACGCATCGCAAAACCTTATAAATCTGGCACCCTTTGTTGAAGAATCAATATCAAGAACACCGGCGAGAACCTTAGGCTGATTTGCCACTATCCCAATGGTTTTGCCTCTCAATCTTCCAAATCCTGTCACAAGACTGGCTCCGAAAAGTTCTGACGTTTCAAAAAAACTGTTCCTGTCAACTGTCTGGTTTATAACATCTTTAACGTCATATGCTTTGTTTGGATCATCAGGTACTATATCTCTCAGTTTTTCGTTGATATCGTTTATTGAGCCGTCATCGGCAACCACCGGAGGATTTTCAACATTATTTGAAGGGAGATAGGATAAGAATTTTTTCAGGGCAAGTATTGTATTTTCCTCATCATCATATATCATATGTGCAACACCGCTTTTACGTGCATGAACCTCAGCTCCACCCAGCCCGTCAGATGTAACATCTTCATTCAGAACCTCTTTTACAACATTCGGCCCGGTCACAAACATGTAGCTTGTATGGTTCACCATAAAGACAAAGTCAGTAAGAGCGGGAGAGTAAACAGCGCCTCCTGCTGCAGGTCCCATTATCACAGATATCTGAGGTATAATTCCTGAAGAACTTATGATATTATGAAAAATTGAAGCATAGCCGCTGAGACTGGCAACACCCTCCTGAATTCTTGCTCCACCGGAGTCCATTAAGCCAATAATCGGAGCTCCCATTTTAAGAGCCATCTCCTGTATCTTGGTGATCTTCTTGGAATGAACCAGGCCAAGTGATCCTCCCATAATTGTAAAGTCCTGAGCATATGCAAAAACCAATCGTCCGTTTATTTTCCCATGGCCAGCTATAACACCATCTCCGTATGTTCTCTCAACCTTACCAAACTCAACCGGTTGACTTGCCGGAGTAACAAAAGCATCAATTTCTTCAAAACTACCTGCATCGAAAAGCAGGTTTATTCGTTCGTGAGCGGTAAGCTTTCCTTTTGAGTGTTGCTTCTCAGCATTTTTAGCGCTATACTGCTTTTTTAATGCCTCCTCCCGATCAATAAAGGCTTTGTAGCTTTTTCCTGATAAATCCATACCCGGTTTATTTTAACGGTGTCAAAAGTAGTTAATATCGGGGTAATTACAAAAAGAACCTTCGACCGGGATTCAGGCGGAGCTGGTATTATTCTGATAAACAAATAAATAGGGGTTAATACATTTCGAACGCATGCGAAATCCTTTAACCGCAAAGGTCGCAAAGCTTTCGCAAAGGTCGCAAAGGGTTTATCGTTTCGCGTTTTAGCCCTGAGCCCTGCGCCCTGCGCCCTGCGCCCTGCGCCCTGAGCTTTTACCTATTTCGGTTTAAACAATCCATCGGCATTCGACCCCAGCATTCCTGCTTTTAACATAATATCGCTTGCTCTTTTAAGGTTTTTGATCATCTTTTTATTTACAACCGGATAATGATGAATCTTTTCCAGTTTGTCCCCTATATACTCAAGGTCTTCATCAGTGGTGGCCCAATGCCCGTGATTAAAAATGGTAAGGTCGAGGGGCAAAGAATAGGATCGTAATGACTTATCACCGTCAGTATTGAAATAAAAATCAAAATACGACATGACAAGCTCGCGCAAAGAGCGGTAAACAGGTTCCCTGTATCTTAGTGAAGTAAAATTTGATTTTGCCACTGCTCCCCAGTGTCCGTCTTTCTTGAATATGGTAATAACATGATCATCATCGTTATAAGCTTTCAGATCAACAAGCAGCGGCTTGTGTCCGGAAAATTGCAAAGCAGCAGCTGCAAAAAGAGCCCCCTCAAAACAATGGGCTGATCTCTTTTTTATTACCCATCGGGGGGATCTGCATTCATAAACCGGATTATAGTCAATTGAATCGAGGAATCCCTGGATTTTGTCAGGATCGCTCATAGTTTTCAAAAACTTAATTTCGTCTGGTGTCCAATCCATATTATTTTTTTTTGCCCCCCAATCCCGCGAAGCGGGACTAATTCTCTTACTATTAGTGCATTTACTTTTATCTTTATACTTTTATCTTTTGCCCTGTGCTCTCCTCCTTCGCTAAAGCTACGGCGGACACGTGCGCCCTGCTTTGCCAACCGAAGCTTTAGCGTAGGTTGGAGCCCAGCACCCAGCAACTTAAGTTAATTTATTGATAATCCTCCTCATATCTTCATATTGCTCCTCCATACTCATTACCAGCCTGAGCTGGCCCCTTGCTCTCTGAAGGTTATGAAGTTTATGATGTATTTTGAAGTAATTATCGCCATCGATAAAATCAGTAAGGAACCGGACAGCAATTGTGTAAGTGATTAATCTTGGCGCAAATGCAAGGAATTCCTTTTCCACATCATTCAGCGTTTCGACTGTTTCGGAAAGATAACCTTCGGAATATGCTTTAAAGAGGTTTATATCCATTTTGATTTTTGAAAGATCATCCTCATCTTCAGAAGCAGTATTTGCTGCAGTTCTGATGGCATCTCCAAAATCATAATGGATATATCCGGGCATCACTGTATCAAGATCAATGACACACAATGCTTTATCATTTTCATCAAGCAATATGTTATTGAATTTTGTATCGTTGTGAGTGATCCTCAAAGGTATTTTTCCCTCTCTGCCCAGCCTTAGTATTATTTTCATTTCCTCGGCCCTGGTTAGGATTTGATCAATTTCTTTAACCACACTTCCGACACGTCCCGAAGGGTTTTCTTTTATCTTATTATTGAAGTCCTGAAGTCTTTTTTCGATATTATGAAACCAGGGAATAGTTTCAAAAAGAGGATCTCCCGGCATATCCGACAACATTGCCTGAAAACGACCGATGGCTTTTCCTCCTTCAAATGCTTTGTCCGGGCTGTCAACAACATTATAGGAGTGATGGTTGGAAATGAAAATATACATCCTCCAGAAGTTGCCTTCATTATCGCTGATCCAGGTTTTACCATTCCTGGAAGGGATAAGTCTCAGACACTCCCTTTTAATATCTGAACCCGGAATACCCTCTAATTTGCTTCTTAGATGAACTGTAACCCTTTCAATGTTGTGCTGAAGCTCAGGAATGTTTCTAAAGACCTTATTATTAAGCCTCTGAAGTATATAATCGTCTTTTTCCTTTTCAACAGTTTCTATCCGGAAGGTATCATGAATATGCCCGCTGCCATAGGATTCCCCCTTTAAGAATGTTCCATCAGCGTCGAAGTATTCAAATATTTCCTTCAGGTTATAACCCATTTTATTTTCCCGCTTTGTGTCCGATAAAAGCGTAATACATTATAATAAGGTATGCAGGAACACAGATCCAGTAAGCAGATTGTGTTGAAAAAATATCTGCCAGTTTTCCGTATAATAAGGGTAATATGGCACCGCCTGCAATAGCCATAATGATCATAGCTGATGCGGTTTTTGTAAATCTGCCAAGCCCGTTTATTGTCAGTGGCCAGAGTGCCGGCCACATCAGTGAGTTAGCGAGACCCATTAAAGCAACAAAAAGAACTGTCAGAGGCAAAACAAGTTTTAATGGTGAAAAAGTAACAATATCAACAAACGGTATTACAAAAGTAATATGAGCAGGGCTGATAACAGCTGCAAGAGTAAAAATTACACCAAGAATCGCGCAGATTTTCAATGCAGTGACCTGTCTGATATATTTTGGTATAAGCATTATCCCTAAAAGATATCCCACTATCATGCTGAGTAATGTAAGCGATGTGAAATATTTTGCGGAATTCATTGGTATTCCAAGCGATTGGCCATATCTTATCATAGTGTCCGCAGCTATAACTTCAACTCCTACATAGAAGAAGAATGCAATTACGCCGATTATAAGATGCGGAAACTGCCAAACGCTTGTTTTTTTGAGGTTTGATTCACTGCTTGTTGCATCTTCTGCATCAGTGTCAACTTCAGGAAGATGAGCAAACCTGAGCAAGAGTCCAAGAAGCACAAGGATCACTGCCATAACGATATATGGATAAATGACCCTGCTTGCCAGATCATTCAATAAAACTGCTTTGGAAACTGCATCAGCTGCCTGTGCAAGCTTTTGTTCGAGAATATTTGCATCTTTTAGTATAATACTGGCAAGTATAATTGGAGCTAAAACGCCTGCAAATTTATTTGCAATGCCCATTATGCTGATTCTTTTGGCAGCACTTTCAGGGGGACCAATAATAGTAATATAGGGATTTGAGGCTGTCTGCAGAAGAGCCAATCCTGTTCCTTCGACAAATAGCCCCAGAAGGAATAGGCCAAAGGTTCTTGTCATTGCTGCGGGTACAAAGATCAGAGCACCTACTGCCATTATCCATAATCCAATAGTCATACCATTTTTAAATCCTGTCTTTTTGAGAACAGCTGAAGAGGGTAATGCCATGACAAAGTAGGAGATATAGAACGCAGATGTTACAAAATATGCTTGAAAATTGTTCAATTCACATGCTGTTTTAAGAAATGGGATTAGTATCCCGTTCAGCCATGTGACGAAACCGAAGATGAAAAAAAACAGTCCGATAATAGAAACTGAAAAGACATAATCTTTCCTGCTGATCGCGTTTGATGAAGTGCTTGTAGTCATGACATGGGTTATTATTATTTCCTGATTATAAATTTTAAATTACTGATTACTGATTTCTGATTTCTTATTCGTAATTTCTAATTCATTATGCGAAGTTTTCAAAACTAATCTTTTTATCTGATGGAAACAAGAAAAAAAAAAATTTGTTTTTTTAGTTCGAAAGCTATAGAACTAATCTGGATTTAATATAAATTTGTATAACTGATAAGGGCCGGACTTTAAACTACTGACTTCCGGTAACCAGTGACCAGTAAAAGCCCCTTGTGTACCTTAGTGATAACCTTTGTGTACCTTTGTGGTAAAAGCCAATTCATTTAACCACTAAGGATCACGAAGTAAAACTCAAAGTTACACAAAGGAAAAACCACTAAACGCGAAACGAGAAACGAAACAACAAGACAACACAACAAGCAACAAGCCCTGTGAAATAGCGCGAAGCCCACGCATAAGCATTATTTCACAGGGCAAGTAACCAGCAACAAATTTCAGAGATTATGTTAACTCAGGAGAAAAGAATTCGCGAAACAATTGAAGAGACCGGCAAAGTGTTTGAAAAATTTGGACTGACACCGATGCAGGGTAGAATTATATCTTATTTTACTGTCAGCGATCCTCCTGAAAAGACATTCGACGAGCTAGTCAGATATTTCAAAGCAAGCAAAAGCTCTGTAAGCAATTCACTGAACTTCCTTCTGCAAAATAAAATAATTGATTACAAGACATTTGCATCTGACCGTAAGCGCTACTTCTTTATTACAGATTCATTCTTCAGGGTTTATTTTAAAAAAGTACTTGAGAATGTTGCGGAATTAAAAGAATATGCTTACAGGACGGTATCGATGCGTACACCGGAATATCCTCTTGCAAATGAAAAGATTTTGAAGTGGATAGAAAATGCTAACAGGTTCCAGGAATCACTGGAGAGCACAATGGAATCAATTCAGAACGAAAAAACAGCATCCGGATTTTAGTGCCGGTTATTCATTTCCTGATATTTCTCTCGATTTCATCCCAAGATAACCGCCATGATGCCTTTTTGCGTAATCTCCTGCTTTAAAATTAATTTTACTCATCATAAGCACGACAAGTGCATCTCCTATAACGGTCATCGTTGTTGTTGAAGTAGTAGGAGTAAGACCCAGTATACAAACTTCTTCCGGCGAGCCGGTCAGAATAAAGCAATCAGCCTTTTGAGCCAGCGGACTATTCCCATTTCCTGTGATCACAATTACCGGCACCTGTGGATAAAGATTATTCTTAAGTTCTATCAGTTCGATGATCTCCCTTGTTTTTCCTGAATTGGAAACTGCAAGAAGAACATCATTTTCCTGAAGAATTCCGAGGTCGCCATGTTGAGCTTCACTGGGATGAAGGAAAATTGAAGGAGTTCCCGTAGAACTGAAGGTGGTTGCTATATTATGCGCTATCTGGCCTGCTTTCCCCATTCCGCTTGTCACCAGTTTTCCGTTTTTAGCATGAACTTTCCCGTAAATTATTTCGACAGCAGTCTCAAAACTTTTGTTTACCGGTATGTTTTCGATGGCATTTGCCTCTCTTTTAAATATTTCCTTAACTTTTTCTATCATAAATGTCCCATAAATAAAGTTAGGCCAAAGGTATTAAATTAAATTATTTATCAAAGCTGCAGGTTGCATGATCATGGTATGCGGTATGCGGTATGCGGTATGCGGTATGTGGTATGCGGTATACGGTATGCGGTATACGGTATGCGGTATACGGTAAGTCAATAGTCAATGCCTAAATTACGTT
>PLML01000202.1 GCA_003141525.1 Bacteroidales bacterium | reverse complement strand
AAAGAATTCAATATCGGAATTCCCGACGATCAGGCAGAAACCATCGGCACAGTTGGTGATGCTATCAAGTACATTGAGGAAAATGCAAAATAATTTGCATTTTTAATAAGCCATTTATGAGAAGAGTTGTAGTTACGGGACTAGGAGCCTTAACTCCTTTAGGTAATAATTTGCATGAATATTGGGAAGGATTAAAAAACGGTGTCAGCGGATCAGTAATGATTACGCGTTTTGATACTGAAAAGTTCAAAACAAAATTCGGCTGTGAATTAAAGAACTACGACTCTACAAAGTATTTTGACAGAAAAGAAGCCAATAAACTGGATTTGTATTCTCAGTATGCACTGGTTGCAACTGATGAGGCTCTGATTGATTCAGGTTTAAACCTGGATACAGTTGATAAAGACAGGGTTGGCGTAATTTGGGCTTCAGGTATCGGGGGACTGGAGACCTTTTTTCTGGCTATTAAAAGTTACGTCCTAGGGGATGGGACACCCAGATTCAGTCCATTCTTCATCCCCAAAATGATTGCCGATATTGCAGCCGGATCGATCTCAATAAAATATGGCTTCAGAGGGCCAAACTTCGCAACTGTTTCGGCATGTGCTTCTTCCACTAATTCTATTATTGATGCCATAAATTATATTCGCTGGGGAAAGGCAGATATTTTTATTACCGGAGGCTCGGAGGCCAGCATCAATGAACCGGGAATTGGTGGTTTCAATGCTTTACAAGCCCTCTCTACAAATAATGCTGAATTTCAATCAGCATCAAGACCATTTGATAAAACCCGCGATGGATTTGTACTGGGAGAAGGTGCCGGTGCTTTAGTTGTTGAGGAATATGAACACGCTAAAGCAAGAGGTGCAAAAATATATGCCGAGTTAATTGGTACCGGTTTGACTGCTGATGCCTATCATCTCACTGCCCCTCATCCCGAGGGTCTTGGCGCAAGGAATGTAATGAAGCTTGCCGTCGCTGATGCCAATCTGAAGGTTGAAGACATTGATTATATTAATGTACATGGAACTTCCACTCCGCTTGGAGATGTCTCTGAAACTAAAGCTATTGTAAGTGTTTTTGGGGAACATGCTTACAAACTTAATATCAGTTCAACAAAATCCATGACCGGTCATCTTCTTGGCGCTGCAGGTGCCATTGAAGCCATTGCCGCTATTATGGCTGTTGTTCACGATATCATTCCTCCTACAATTAATTTCAGGGTTCCGGATCCGGATATAGATCAGAACCTTAATTTAACACTCAACAAAGCACAGCACAGGAAGGTTAATATTGCTATGAGTAATACATTTGGATTTGGTGGTCATAATGCTTCTGTTGTTATAAAAAAAGCTGAAGTTTAGTGTCGCTATTCCGCAAAAGAATAAATGGTACTTATTTGCTGGATAAACGCGAATTCAGTTCCAGCCTGAAAAAGATTTTGGGATTCAATCCCGGAAATCTGGAGTTATATGAAATAGCTTTCATTCACCGTTCCGCATCCTTTACTTTTCCTAATGGGAAAAAAGTGAATAATGAACGACTTGAGTATCTTGGAGATGCAGTACTGGATGCAATTCTTTCAGATTACCTGTTCGAAAAATTCCCTGAAGCTAACGAAGGATTTCTCACAAAAATACGCTCCCGGATCGTTAATCGGGATGTCCTTAATCAACTGGCTGTATCAATGGGGATTAATAATATTCTCATAAGCAAGATAAGCTCATCCCATCTTACAAAGAACCTCTATGGAGATGCTTTCGAAGCCCTTATCGGAGCCGTTTTTCTGGATAAAGGTTTTAAAAAGACAAAAAAACTTTTTATAAAAAATGTGCTCAATAAGTACCTCGACCTGAATGTGATAGTTAAAACAGATTCAGATTACAAGAGCCTGGTTTTTGAATGGGTACAGAANNATTGACAAGCAGGAGTTCGGGGAGGGTCATGGTTCATCAAAAAAGGAGGCAGAACAGGAAGCAGCCAGTCAGGCATGGAAAAGACTAAAAGATAATTTCATCACTTAGGAATTTGTATCTCTTTTTTTTTCTAACTTTATCAGTTTCAGTAATAAGAGATGAAGAGCATTCAAAAAGTCACGAGGGTAAAACTTAATATTGAACAGAATAATGACTATATCCTGCTGGGACTCGTTTCTGCCGAACCTGATTATAAACTCTCACTTACCCTAAATAAAAAATTCAGAATTTCTCTTAAAAACATCAGCCCTCTCAAACTTCCAGGGGATGCCAGATCTGAGCTGGCATTCAGCAGATTTTCAAATAATGATGATCCTGAGGATCTTATATTTAGCCTGATCTCAAATCGTACTGGTAAATACTTTCTTCTGAATAAGCTTAAAAACATAGATTATCTTTTACAAATACAGGTTCCCGAAAAAGAAGTAAATCTTAACAAGATAACTTCAGCTCTGAGGGAAATTGACACTGTTACTGCAGTTTTTAATATTGACCTTAATATACTAAAGGATAAAAATTTACATTACCTAACCCAATAGAGTATGGAAAATTTGTATTATAATCTGTCAGAAGAGGAGTTTTCAAAAGGAAGAAAGATCCTTTTATGGGGTTTTGCTGCATTTTTTTTCCTGGCCGGAACATACGTTTTATTTGTAAGTCTCATTCTGGGGCAAAAAAGTATATCTCCTGTACTTTCAGTAGNNTTCTTTTCAATTGATAAAGATAAAATAGAGTACAAGTTTGGAATTTTAAAGCCACTGACACATTCATTCCAATGGATTGATATCAAGGAGCTTATAATGCCTCGTAGACAAAAAAAAGTTAAGCTGATTTTTAAAGATGGCTCATCTTTTGTTATCAATCTTACGTGGATACAGAGAAAAAAATCGAGCCTGATCAGGAAGCAGATTTTCTATGCGGCAAGAGAGAAAGATCTTAATGTCATAAAGGTTGTAACTCTCTCAAATAAAGGGTAAAAAAGAAGTGGGCCGCCATGATAGCGACCCACAGTTTTGATAACCCTAAAACTAACCTAACCTATGAAAAAAACCTCTATATCTTTTCTTTCAAATATCGTGCCAAATCCTGTACAAATATATTACACATTACCGGGATAAAAAAATGATTTTCGCTGAATAGCTGAAAATTAACAATAATTTAATGAAAAGTTAAATTTAAAAAAGTGCTTAGAGTGCCTAAAGTGCCTGGAGCGCATAGAGTTATGCTAACTCTTGCTTACTCATCAATTGTTAAAACTTTAGGTACTTTAAACTTTAGCTCACTCCAAATTTTAGTTCACTCCACACTTCTTACTGTTAAAGAAAGTTAAAGTGTGACAATATAAAATTTATACAAGTACTTTTGTAATTGTATGAAGCGGATAACCATTGTATTACTGGCAGTCTTTTTTTTCCTGGCTATTTCGGGTCTGATCCTTATTCAATTATACTGGATCAGGGGAGCAATTGCAATTACTGATCAACAATTCCGGTACCTCGCCAATAAAGCTCTTGAATCTGTGGTACTTAATCTTGAGGAAAAGGAATTAATCAATAATATCGCCAGTGATATAGATCCTACATCAACTGATTCAGTTACGGCAATAATTCCTGCTAATTCTCCACTTGCAAAGAAACTGCATGGATATAAACCCAACTCAGCACTTCTCGAAATGTATGGGCTGAATAATCCGGGAGAACCGATCGCTATAACAAGCTCAGGTCATAAGATTTTTATATCATCTGAAAATATCTCCGCTTTCTCTGCAGATGAAACAACTGAACCTTCGTCACAAATAACAAACTCAGAAATAAAGGGAAGGGTAACCAATAAGATCGTTTCCCTCGAGAAAATTATGGAGAAAATTCTTCGCAACACACCAGATATAAGAGAAAGAATTAATCCTGAAAAGCTTAAAGAGGAACTCCGGACAGCACTTAATAATGTCGGAATATATCTCGATTTTGAATTCTCAATCCGCTCGGGACGTTATGGCAGCATCTGGAAAACGCCAGGGTACAATGACAAACCCGGCACAAATAAATTCATAATTCAGCTTTTCCCGAACGATCCCGTTCCAAGTCAGAATCAGATAGTTTTATATTGTCTTCAGGAGCAACACTATAAGTTTGAAAAGATAGGAAACCTGGCAATAATAACATTGCTTTTTACTCTGATATTAATTATTCTTTCAACGGGTACGTTTATCGTAATCTTCCGTCAGAAAAAGATTTCAGAAATAAGGAGCGATTTCATCGACAATATGACACATGAACTTAAAACACCTATTTCAACTATTTCTCTTGCCTCCCAGATGATGGCTGATAAGACGATAGCCGAAAAGGATAAAAATATTGACGGACTGGCAAAAGTTATTTCTGATGAAAGCATGAGACTTAAATTTCAGGTTGAAAAAGTCCTTCAGATGGCCATATTTGAAAAGATGAAAATGAAGCTTAACCTGATTGAAGTGGATGTTCATGGCATTATTGATAAGGCTGTTGAAAATTTCGCACTTCAGATCAGTAACCACCATGGTATAATTAATACTGACCTCCAGGCAACAAGGTCTCTTGTTTTTATTGATGAAATTCATTTTCTGAATTCAATCTCGAACCTTATTGATAATGCAATAAAATATTCAAAAAATAATCCTGATATAACTATCTCGACACGGAACAACAAGAAAGGCATTCTGATAATAATTGAAGATAAAGGTATTGGCATAAGTAAAGAAAACCTGAAAAGGGTTTTCGACAAGTTTTATCGTGTCCATTCAGGAAATGTCCACAATGTTAAAGGTTTCGGTCTTGGGTTAAGCTATGTTAAGAAAATTATTGAAGAACATAATGGATCAATTAAAGCTGAAAGTCAGATAAACAAAGGAACAAAATTCATATTATTCCTCCCACAAAACAGATTAAAATGAATAATATCAGAATCCTTCTTGCAGAAGATGACAACAATCTGGGTATCTTATTACAGACCTATCTTACAGCTAAAAACTATGAGACTGTACTGTTTATTAATGGCATCATGGCTCTGGAGGCATTTCCGACCGGGTCGTTTGGCCTGTGCATACTGGATATTATGATGCCTGAAATGGACGGGCTCACACTGGCCAGAGAAATTCGTCTTTCAAATCCTGATATACCAATCATCTTCCTGACCGCCAAAAACCAGAAAGAGGACATAATTGACGGTTTCAAATCCGGAGCTGATGATTACATCACAAAACCCTTTTCAATGGAGGAGCTTCTTTACCGCATTGAAGCGATATTGAGAAGGACATCCTCCCCTGCTGTAAAAAGAAAAGATGAAAACTATATTATAGGTGGCTATTCTTTTGATCCTCTTAACCAGATGCTTTTCTTCCGGGATCAGGCGATAAAACTTACAACTAAGGAATCTGAGCTTCTTGAACTATTATGCAAACATGGGAATGAGATACTGGAGAGAAATTTTGCATTAAAAACCATCTGGATCGACGATAACTATTTTAATGCCAGGAGCATGGATGTATATATTACGCGTTTAAGAAAATATCTAAAGAAAGATCCTTCTGTAAAAATATTGAATGTTCACGGCAGAGGGTATAAACTAATCAGCTAGGTCCAAAATATTAGAACCACACCACCTCCCCCCTTCGGGGTACTCCTCCTCCACGAGGAGGAGAAACTTACAAGACATAACATGAGTTCTCCCCTCCTTTTGAAGGAGGAGTGTCACGCCGCCAGGTGCGACAGGGTGGTTGATTAAGTATACAAGATAATTATTTAATCCAGTTTCAGAACTGCCAGGAAAGCCTGTTGTGGAACTTCCACATTTCCGACCTGTCTCATCCGTTTTTTCCCTTTTTTTTGTTTCTCAAGAAGTTTTCTTTTTCTTGTAATGTCACCTCCATAGCATTTTGCAGTCACATCTTTTCTGACCGCCTTTACTGTTTCGCGGGAAATAATTTTAGCTCCGATGGCTGCTTGTATCGCAATATCGAATTGTTGACGGGGAATCAGTTCTTTGAGTTTTACGCACATCTTTCGGCCGAATTCATATGCATGTCCTCTATAGATAAGAGTGGAAAGTGCATCCACCATTTCGCCGTTTAAAAGAATATCAAGCCTTACCAGATCTGCTTTTTGATAGCTTGTGTAGTAATAGTCAAAAGAGGCATATCCTTTGGAGATGCTCTTAAGCTTATCATAGAAATCGAAAACAATTTCTGCAAGAGGCATCTCAAATGTCAGTTCGACCCTGTCGCGGGTAAGGTAAACCTGGTTCCTGAGAACTCCCCTTTTATCAATGCAGAGTTTCATAATGGAACCGACATATTCTGACAATGTGATTACCTGTGCGATTATATAAGGTTCCTCTATACGCTCAAGATGATTGACTGGTGGTAATCCCGAAGGGTTGTGAACATCAATTTCTTCTCCCTTTGTTGTATAAGCCTTAAAGGAAACGTTAGGAACCGTTGTAATAACTTCCATATCAAACTCCCTGTCAAGACGCTCCTGTATAATTTCCATGTGAAGTAATCCGAGAAAACCGCATCTGAAGCCAAATCCAAGTGCAGCTGACGATTCAGGGATAAATGACAAAGAAGCATCATTCAGCTGCAATTTCTCGATAGAGATTCTCAGGTCCTCATAATCATCTGCGTCAACCGGGTAAATTCCTGCAAACACCATAGGTTTGACATCCTCAAATCCGGATATTGCCTTATCGCAGGGATTTTTTACGTGAGTGATTGTATCCCCTACTTTAACTTCAGAAGAAATTTTAACACCTGTAATAATATATCCGACATCTCCCACTTGCATAAAATCCCGTGGATCCTGTTTTAGTTTTAATACCCCTATTTCTTCGGCATTATATTCATGATCGGTATTTACAAATTTAACCTTGTCACCCTTACGGATTGTCCCGTTCACAATTTTAATATAGGCTATTATACCTCTGAATGAGTTGAAGATCGAATCAAAGATCAGTGCTTGTAAAGGAGCCTCAGCACTGCCTTCCGGAGGTGGTATCCGATTTACTATTTCACGAAGGATTTCCTCTACTCCCATCCCTGTTTTGGCGCTCGCTTCGATAATATCTACCCGTTTGCAACCTACAAGGTCAACAATCTGATCCTTAACCTCTTCAGGCATTGCACTGGCTACATCCATTTTATTGAGAACAGGAATTATTTCAAGATTATGGTCAATAGCCATATACAGATTTGAAATAGTTTGTGCCTGTATTCCCTGTGTAGCATCAATAACAAGCAACGCACCTTCACAAGCAGCTATTGAACGCGATACTTCATAAGAGAAATCAACATGACCCGGAGTATCAATAAGATTAAGGATATATTTTTTACTGTCGTGGAAATACTCCATTTGAATTGCATGGCTCTTGATTGTAATCCCTCTCTCTCTCTCAAGGTCCATGTCGTCGAGTACCTGCGCCTGGTATTCCCTTTCGGTTATTGTATTTGTCTTCTCAAGTAACCGGTCTGCCAGAGTACTCTTACCATGATCAATAT
>PLML01000190.1:73269-86205 GCA_003141525.1 Bacteroidales bacterium | reverse complement strand
AAGGTTGGACTGAAGTTAAGATTATTAATCCATGGCAGGGAGCCACAAATGTTAACCAGAGTTATTACCTGGTTAAAAGAGGATCTGTATTACCGGAAGGATTGGATTCTACAGCGGTAATCTCTGTCCCCCTGCAAAAAATAATCTGCATGTCGACAACTCATATTGCAATGATTTCAGCTCTGGGCGAAGGAAAATCAATTGTAGGAGTATCGGGGACAAATTTCATTTACTCGCCTGAGTTGATCAGGAATGTTGAGAAAGGGTCAGTTGTGGATATAGGTTATGAAGCTAATCTCAATAAAGAGTTGATTCTTAAAACTTCCCCCGACCTTATAATGATTTATGGGATAGGAAGTGAATCAGCAGGTTATGTTGGAAAGCTAAAGGAGTTGGGCATAAAAATTATAATTAACGCCGATTACCTTGAAACAGATCCATTAAGCAGAACAGAATGGATAAAACTGTTCGGAGCTCTATACTGCAAAGAGAATTTAGCTGATAGTATTTACAAATCTGAAGTTGATAAGTATACAAAACTGAAGTCGTTTGTCAATCAAAATGCCAGGAACAGGCCAAAAGTGCTGCTAGGCCTCCCTTTTAAGGATACATGGTATATTTCACCGGGTAATTCATTTATAAGCAGACTTATAAGTGATGCTGGAGGAGATTATCTCTGGAAGGATACTGAATCTGCTGTATCAATGCCATATGGAATTGAAAATGTTTATTTACGTGGAATGAAAGCTGATTTCTGGCTGAATACCGGAAGTGTCAGTTCAAGGAATGAGATTTTAAATGTTGATCAACGAATAGCTGATCTTCCCTGTTTTAAAAATGATAATCTTTTCAATAATAACAATCGGATTTCTGCAAACGGAGGAAATGATTATTGGGAAAGCGGAAGCCTTTATCCCCATTTGATCCTTAAAGATATAGCTACTATTCTGCATCCTGAATTATTCAGCGAACATGAACTTACATATTACAGAAAAATATATTAAACAACCAATTTGAAAACTGATATAAGCAAAGAACTGGCTGATGCTATTCGGCCGGAAAGAAACACCAGAATTTTTTTATCAATACTGTTTATATTGGTTATCATTTTTCTGGTTCTCGATATTTTTTTAGGGTCAGTGAGTATAAAAGTTTCAGACGTCATCAGGGCAATTTTCACCAGTACTGACAGTAATTTTGAAACCATAGTACTCAAATTCAGATTACCAAAAGCTATCACAGCTNNTTCAGGAATCCGATGGCCGGACCTTATGTACTTGGGATAAGCTCGGGAGCCAGTCTGGGTGTTGCCTTTGTCATTTTAGGTTTCTCTTCAAATATTACACCTGATAGTCTTAAGGGATTAGGTAACTGGATTCTTGTTGCAGCCTCATGGATTGGTGCAGGAGCTGTTATGATGTTAATAATGGTCATCTCATCAAGAGTAAAAGATATTATGACGATACTCATTCTTGGAATAATGTTATCGAGCGGTATATCTGCTATTGTTACTATTATGCAATACTTCAGTAATGAGACAATGTTGAAAGCTTATGTAATATGGACAATGGGAAGTTTAGGAAACCTTAGTGTGAGTCAGCTTAATGTTCTCCTGATTTCTGTCTCAGCAGGAGTAATTCTGAGTTTGTTCTCATCCAAAATGTTGAATGCATTATTAATTGGAGAAAATTATGCAGGAAGTATTGGACTAAATGTCAGGTTTGCAAGAGTTGTGATATTTGCATGTACCAGTATTCTGGCAGGAAGTGTTACAGCTTTTTGCGGGCCAATAGGATTTATTGGTATAGCTGTACCTCATATAGCAAGAATTCTGTTTAAAACATCTGATCATAAAACTTTAATACCTGGCACAATTCTGATCGGAGCAGTGGTTATGCTTATCAGTGATATTATTTCCCAGCTGCCAGGATCAGAAAGTGTTCTGCCGGTAAATGCTGTTACCTCTTTGATTGGTATTCCAATGGTAATCTGGGTAATCTTGCGAAACAGGAAATATTCAGGACTGCCATGATGAAAAGGAACTCAAAAGAAATATTATCTCTCGATTCACTGAAAATTGGGTACGGTTCGGGGAAAAATGAAAATGTTCTTCTTCCTCCGCTTAATGCAAGTGCTGACAACGGTGAACTTATTGCTGTTATTGGCAGAAACGGAATAGGTAAAAGTACTCTGTTAAGAACACTGACAGGACTTCAACAGCCACTCGGGGGCGAAATCTTTTATAACGGTAAAAATATCAGGGATTATTCAAGAATGGAGCTTGCCCAGATGGTAGGTTACATTTCGACAGAGATTATTAAAGTCAGCAATATGAGAGTATATGACCTTGTTGCTCTTGGCAGGTTCCCGCATACTAACTGGATAGGGAAAATTGAAATTAGAGATCATGAGGTTATATTGGATGCCTTGAAAAAAACATCAATGGAGCAATTCAGTAGAAAGTCTATTTCCGAGCTTTCTGACGGGGAACGCCAAAAGTCAATGATAGCAAGAATTTTAGCCCAGGACACCAGCATAATGATAATGGATGAACCAACTGCCTTCCTTGATGTGGCCGGAAAATATGAGATCCTTCACCTTATGCATACGCTATCAGATAAGAGTGATAAAACAATAATCTTCTCAACTCATGATCTTCAAATGGCTATAAATCAGTCAGATAAGATATGGCTTATTCTCGATAACAAACTTATTGAGGGGGCACCTGAAGATCTTATGATTACAGGGGCATTTGACCACCTTTTCGATTCATCCACTGTCCTGTTTAATTCTGAAGATGGTACTTTTTCATTCCGGAGCGAGACCAAGGGAAGCATTTACATTGAGGGAGACGGGAATAAAAGGCACTGGACTGAGAAGGCAATCAACAGAGCCGGTTTTACAGTTTCTAAAGAAAAAACTGTACCGTATGTAATAATCCCCGATAGCGAGAATTATTGCTGGCAACTCTCAGGGCAATCCAACATACAGGAGTGCAGTTCTATTTACGAGTTGATTTCATGCCTGGCAGGTAGGTGATCAGAGCTATTTAAAAAACTTTCTGTAGTTTTCAATAAATGGTCCTATTTCCTCCACACCCAGTTTCTTGGCAATAATCTTCTTATTTTTATCCAGGATATAAATAGTAGGGGTCGACTGAACATTATAATAATAGTCAAAATGTGAACTTCTTTTTGGATCCCATCCGTTTATCCATGTAAGCTTATTATCTTCTATATACTTTGTCCATTTTGCTTTATCTGATGTAGTACATACAGCAAATACTTCTAGGCTGTAATCTTTAGGTTTATCATAATAAGCCTTTAGCTTTGGTGTAGCCTCCTGGCAGTGTCCGCAATTTGGCTCCCAGAAATAGAGAATAGTAAAATCTTTTTCAACATCATATAACGATACAAATATTCCTTTATATGAATCCATTACTATGTTTTCGGCCTTTTTCCCAATAAGATTTGGCCTTATAAGGTCAATCTGTTTCCGAAGATCATCTTTGAATTCTTTTGTTACCCAATCAGCTTTACCTGAAAGATATATATCATCGGCCAGTTTAACCATTACTGCATCCTGCCCCATGATTTCACTTTGCCTGAAATGGTTAAAGAGAAATACTGAAACGAATTGAAATATTTTATAATTGCCGCTGCATTTTTTAATCAGTTTATCGATTTCCTTGTTTATAGTATCAGGTGACTGTATTAAAACGTTTGTGAAAAATGCGTCGAGCCTTGCATTCAAAATAGGTGTTCTGAGTAATCTCTCGTCGGTCAGATCAATATTATCAAAAAAATGATCCTTGTTATAATTGTAATTCCTTACCCATCTTACCGAATCGGGGTTTGCAAATCCAATGGGAACCGGGAAATCAGGAATATCAACCGGGAGTAATGCTTTTATAAGAGTTCCAAGAAAATTACCTTCATTTTCTTTAATGACACTTTTAAGGTATGATTTCATGTTTTCTTCCTGAAGCTTTTGAACTGATGCCAGAATCTTCAATGAATCATTGTTTTGCTTATTGTTTTGAATTCTTTTGGAAATTGCAGCAGCACGTTGTTGCATTGTTACCCACTTTTTCTGGTACTCCACAAAAGCTGAATTCTCCTCTGACCCGGTGAATTTCAGAGTATTGAAGTAATCACTGAACAAACAACTTACAGAAAAGTGTTGATTAGCAGTTATTAAAAGTTCAAAATATCTGCGGCCAGGCAATACGATCATATATATACCCTGAGGCAGGACCTCAGAACCATGTACAATTCCATGACCTGTTCTGTCGAGCTTAACAGTATCTTTTATGTATTGCTTATCACCGAGATGATAAGCCAGAAAAACAGTAGAATCCTGAAGATCCTTAATGTTTATATTAATTTCATAACCATTTTTTAACTGTCCAAACGAAAATGCGGGAATCAATAAAAGTAAAATATAAAAAAATAACTTTCTCATTTAGAATTAAGATTATTAAAGACATCTGCAAAAATAGCCAATGCAATTTCTTTGCCAAAGTTTGTCAGATAAATATTAAGAAAATATATTGTACATTTGATATACCAACCATCGGCAAAAATGAAGATTTCATTGCTTATTCCTGTATTCGATTATGATATTATTGCACTTGTTCATAGCATGAAAAATGCAATGGGCAAAGTTCCTGAGTTCTATGAAATTGTTATCGGTGATGATGGTTCTTCAAGTGAATATCGCGAAAAATATCGGTCGCTTGAAGCAGCCAACGTAAACGTGATCTCATCAGAGAAAAACATTGGAAGAGCAGCAATAAGAAACAGACTCGCTCTTGAGGCACAAGGTGATTTCTTAATTTTTATTGACGCTGATGTAATGTTGCCAGGAACAGCTGAAGCATATATTCTGAAGTGGCTTCCATTTTTGAAAAATTCAAAAGTAATATGCGGAGGTACGTTGTATCATGACAGTGCCCCTGGCGATCCTGACAAACTTTTAAGATGGAAGTACGGAAAATGGAGAGAACAAAAAAGTGCTGCTGAAAGGAATAAAAATCCGCATGCAGGTTTTTCAACATTTAATGTTCTGATTGAAAAATCTGTTTTCTCTAAAATTCGTTTCAATGAAGAGTTGAAACAGTATGGTCATGAAGATACACTTCTGGGATACCAGTTGAAAAAAGCCGGGATAGATATACTTCATATTGATAATGGGCTGATGCATGAGGGACTCGAATCTAACAGGGATTTTCTTAATAAGACTAAATTGGGAATAGAAAATCTAAGTAAGTTATATGATAAAGTCACTGATAAAAGAACATTTTCTGAGACCGTCAGCATATTAAGGATCTATAATAAACTTAAATTTTTCGGCTTAACGCGAATTTTAGCTGCCATTTATATCAGATACCGCGACAGGATGGAGATCAGACTTGACTCCGCTAATATTTCCCTTATTCTTTTTTCTTTCTATAAGATGAGCCTGTTTTGCACATATCGTGAGATTCATAGAAGAAAAAAGATTCTGCCTGTTTTCTAGGAATTCCGTAATCGAATAATTAATTCTGACGCGAAGGATAATGGTGGAAATTTTATCTGCATCAATTCGCTTTTATAATGTTCTCTCAGGTTAATTATTCTTTTAATTGATTATAAATTGATTATACATCGATTTTCATTAAATCAACATTACCATCAAATCTTCTTGTAGCTTTTAAAACAAAATCGAACTTATTTATCATTGTACAGAGAAAAAAATCGGTTGAAGGCGAAAAATCGATATTGACAGGATAAAAGAATCGCTTTCCAGAAGTATTCTGAAGGTCGGCAATTCGGGCTTCAGCATTAAAACGTTTATTTTTCAGTTCAGCAGCAATAATTTCGGCGCACAGCAGGTCCTCTTCAGCTGAATTGATTGCACGATATCCCATTGCAACAAGAGAAACATAATCAGGGTTAATAGATTTTATATATCTGACAATTGCACTGGCGTTGACTAAGCTACCTGTCAGAATTGCATCAGCATTTATGGCATTTATTAGTCCCTGGGTACCGGCAGTGGTGGTATGGATTACTGTTTTTCCTGAAAGATCTACCTTAATTATTTCTGTCGGGCTGTTACCGAAATCAAAACCCTCAATTTTTTTCTCGTCTCTTTCACCAACGAGAACCGAATTCTTGTATCTCTTCTTTAACTGAAATGCCTCTGCAACCTCTGATGTGGCAATTAACCTCACAGCACCGGAATCAAACGCATAACATGCAACTGAAAAGGCCCTGAACACATCTATGATAACTGTAACTCCTTGAGCATTCCGGGCTCCGTCAACAAATTCAAGTATTTCAACCTTCATTTTAGAATCTATTTAAAAGTGAAAATAGCAATTATTTTTGCTAAATTCCATTTTAGGCCATCAGGTATTTCGTATATTTGAATCCCCGCGAGCGCATTCTCCGTTGCTTGCTGCGGAGTCAGCGAGCATTAAGAATTAGGGGATCGAAGATTCTTCGTAGCTTGCTGCGAAGAGCTTCAATCTGGGAGTATATTTTACAAATAACTTACTGATATTAATGCAAATATAACATTATGACAAATCCTGTTTCATGGATACTTGACCAGATTACGCGGATGAATGATGCCATATGGAATACTTCACTCTCAGAAATATCAAAAAGAAAATCATTCATTCTTAAGCAATTGAGAATAATAGTTCTTGCTGCCAGGGGTTTTTCTAATGATAAAGTAAATCTCCGGGCTTCTGCGCTGACCTTCTATTCGCTTCTTTCTGTTATACCTGTTGTAGCCATAGCATTTGCGATCGCCAAAGGTTTTGGTCTTGATCAAAATCTTAAACAACTGATAATAGACAAATTCCAATCTGAGCAGGAGGTTTTAAAATGGTTGTTGCAAAATGCCGAGAATGCGATAGCTCAAACCAAAGGAGCTTATATTGCCGGGGTTGGAATGATAATACTTTTCTGGTCAGTAATGGCACTTCTTAGTCATATCGAAAGCTCATTCAATCATATCTGGCAAATCAGATCTTCAAGACCCTGGCACAGGAAATTTACCGATTACCTGACTATAATGCTCATTGCGCCTATCTTTCTTATTCTTTCAAGCAGTATCACTCTCTTCATAAGTACGAAGCTTCCTGATTTTATGAATAATGCACCCATTCTTGATTTTTTTAAGCCGGTTATTAGTTTTCTTGTAAAGTTTGCTCCGTATTTTCTCAACTGGGTAGCTCTGACAATACTGTTCATAATAATGCCAAATGCGAAAGTAAAGTTTATGCCAGCATTGATTTCCGGTATCATAGCAGGTACGATCCTACAGGGTATTCAGTGGTTATATATCGATCTTCAATTTGGTATAACAAAGCTGAATGCCATCTACGGCAGTTTTGCAGCCGTACCCTTATTTATTATCTGGATGCAGAGTAGTTGGATTGTGGTATTACTTGGAGCAGAAATATCTTTTGCCAATCAGAATGTGTCGCGTTATGAGCTGGAGTCTGAAGCTTTAAATATCAGCGCCTATCAGAAACGTGCTCTTATACTGATGATACTGCATATGATTATCCGGAACTTTATGCTCGGTGAAAAACCTATAAGTGCTTCATATATAGCAGCTAATCTAAAAATCCCGGTAAGACTTGCGCGTGATATCCTTCAGGATTTGAGTAGTGCTAATATTGTTGCAATAATTCATGAACACGAAGAAAAAGAGCGCCTCTATCAACCAGCTTTAGATATTAACAGACTGACGGTAAGTTTTGTTTTTTCACGCCTGGATAAGAAAGGTGTGGAACAGATAATGGTTATAAGGAATAAAGATTATGAAAAAATAATTTCGATGCTCGAAAAATTCGACAAGCTCATAGCAAAATCGGATGCCAACATTTTAATCAAAGACCTTTAATTAATATTTATTACGTAGAAACGCCCAAATTGGGCGTCTCTACGTACTGGTTTTAGCCGGATAATTCTCTACAAAGCTTATAAAATCAGTGAATGATTTCCATTCATTGAACAGGTAATGTGGAAGTTGCAGAACAATATGTTTTGTATAATTCTCTTTTTCCCAATAACCTTCGAGATTTTTTGAAGGAAAAACCCGGTCTATTTGACTGGTTATGGCATAATCCCATATGAACCCTGGCTCTTTTTGTTCCATTATCCGGTTATATAACCACCGGAGTTCATCGTGCAGGGATTTTAATGTTCTGTGAGGAACCCTGTCAATGTTTGATTTGAGTGACCTTTTATCGCCGAACATCCGTAAATAAAATTTGTCGATGTTTTCCTCAGTAATGTTATTCAGTGTCCCTTCAAATACATTAAGTGGTATTCCATACATGTCGTCAGCAGGAACAGGAGTACCATTTACTGCAATAGTTACATCAGGTTTTATTCCTGTTTTGTGTGAGAGATATTCAGCTGCCCATACACCCAGTGACCATCCGATCAGGGTAATTTTTTCATAGGTCTTCATTTCCGGAAGAACCAGAGCTTCATCGGCCGAATAATTATAAAAAAGAATAAAATCAAACTCATCATTGCATAAGGGTGTGAAGACATTTTCGTCTGTCCCCCAACCTCCATATAATACGACAAGATGATTATTCTTTTCCCTTCTTCTGATATAGGTCTTCATTGTACTCTATACAGGTTTTGATAAAACTATTCAGTTATCCCCATTTACTGAAAGGATGTAAAGATAGTTTATTTTTATTAAATTCAATTTGGATCATATTAACGCATTCATGCTATGATTTTATACCCCCTTTAATTTTTAATTCGCTTTTCGTATGTTCATTGTTCTTAATTCAAATAAACAGTGTATTAACAAATTAAGAATGAAGAACATTCGAAATCAGAATTCAGAACTATGGAAAATGAGTCTACCGGATTAGGGAAAAGTAAAGAAAACAGTGAATTTGTCCTCTAGAATCTCGCATATGGCAAAAAAAAATAAGAGGAGGAAGGGTGGTTGTGAGAATCAGGAGCGGGCTTTATTAATGAGATAATTCCCGTGTCTACTGTCTGATAAAAGGATGGAACCATGGTTAGCTGGCGCTATTCCTCAGGTTCCTGATGTGAAAGTCAATGTCTGCAATACAATCCTGTTGATTTTCACTCCCAACCCTTGCTCATCTCCTCTTAATACCAATAGCATGAGCTTGGAAACAAATTTAGATATTAAATTGATTAAATCAAATTAATCTGCAAAAAAAATTTCAGATTGACATGTTATTAATTGATAAAATATTGCTTAATTTTATAGTATTCGATCAAAATTGATTGTTTTTGCAATGGTAGCCGAACTTGAGAAAATACTTTATGATGATGGTGGCGGATTCAGAGCTGCATACATCAACGATACAGGTGGATTATGGCACTTTCATCCGGAATATGAGCTTGTTCTGAATATTAAAAGTAACGGAACCCGGATAGTAGGGGATAGTGTTGAGCTGTTCGATCAGTACGATATGGTGCTGATAGCCGGAAACATTCCGCACTGCTGGAACTATTACAGGCAAAACAATACTCTTCCTGATAATCACGGTATAGTAGTTAATTTTAAACTTGAATCTCTCGGTGAGTCATTACTTTCACAACATGAGATGCATTCTATTAAAGACCTTCTGGGTGAGGCGGAAAGAGGGATAGTTTTTTCAATAGAAGATTCAAGGAAAGCTGAAAAATTCCTCGTGCAGATGATTAATAATAAAGGTATTGATAAAATAATTGATTTTTTCAATATCCTTAAAATTTTATGTGCGTCTGACAAGAGGGCCTATTTATGCTCAGAAAACTACAAACTTGCATTTGATGAGAGAGGAAATAAAAGAATGTCTGATGTTTATACCTATATACGTGAAAATTATTTTAAAGCTATTCCTCTTGAGAAGATTGCAAAAATCGCAAAAATGAGTCCCTTTGCATTCAGCAGATATTTCAAAAAAAATTGTGGGGCAGGCTTTATTGAATACCTCAATCGTGTAAGGACAAATAAAGCCTGCTATTTACTAAGGGAAACGGAATACCCTGTCCATGATATAGCCATTGAATGTGGTTTTGCGAGTATTTCAAATTTCAACAAGCAATTCCGGAAGGCTGAAGGTATCTCCCCTAGAGATTTCAGGGCTCAATTCAAATAGTGTCTTATAAATTGTTAATAATCAATTTTTTTAACCTTTAATAGGTAAAAATATGGCAATGACATTGCTTGAGAAAATACTTTCCGCACATTCAAAATATGATGTTGTTCATCCTGGGGAAATTGTAGATATTGAGATTGACTCCAGGGTCGCACGCGATTTCGGAGGCGCCAATGTGGTCAAAAACCTTAATGACTTTAGATTAACAATTAAAGACCCCGAAAAAACCTTTTTCACATTTGACTGCAACCCTGCAGGATCTGATCAGAAATATGCAGTCAATCAACATATATGCCGTCTCTTTGCACGTGAACATGGAGTTAAAGTATTCGATATTGATGCGGGAATCGGGACACATATTCTCCTGGAAGAAGGATATGTTCACCCTGGTTCAACGGTTGTTTCAACTGATTCGCATGCGAATATTCTTGGCGCAATCGGAGCTTTCGGACAGGGGATGGGCGATATGGATATTGCTGCAGCCTGGCATAATGGTAAAGTCTGGTTTAAAATACCATCATCAGTAAAAATTATTTTCGATGGAAATATCCCCGATAATGTGAGCTCAAAAGACATAGTACTTAACCTTCTTAAAATTTTTGGAGCAAACTCACTTCTCGGGTATTCAATCGAGATGTACGGTCCGGCTGTTGACAGACTGGACCTTGATGACAGGATAACTATTTCCTCTATGGCAACTGAAATGGGAGCCATAATTATTCTTTTCCCGCCAGCAAAAGCAATTTTAGATTATTGCTCAGTGCGGTCAAAAACAAAATTTGAGCCTTTTTTTGCTGATGATAAGGCGTATTATGAAAAAACATTTACAATTGATGTAACGGTTTTTAAACCAATGGTTTCACTCCCGGGAGAACCTCACAATACTGTAAATGTTTCAGAAGTACCAGGAAGAAAAATAGATTCTGCATTCGTAGGAAGTTGTACAAACGGAAGGATGAATGATATGAATAAGGTTGCTGCTATCCTTAAAAACAGGAAGGTAGCCCCGGGGGTTGTACTGAAAATAGTTCCGGCTACAGATGAGATCTGGAAACAGTGTCTGAATGAGGGACTGATCGATATCTTTAAAAAGGCCGGTGCTTTGGTTTCAAATGCCGGATGTGCCGGTTGCGCGGCAGGACAAGTAGGCCAGAATGGCCCGGGTGAGGTTACCATAAGCACAGGCAACAGGAATTTTCCGGGTAAGCAGGGGAAGGGAAGCGTGTACCTCGCATCTCCGGAAGTCGTAGCAGCATCAGCTGTAGCAGGTTGTATAACGACCCCTGATAATATACCGGAAAAACCTTGCTTGTTTGTGCAACCCGAAAGAACTACAAAAACTCATATGAATGATCATCAGCTTAAAAAAACGGGTAAAAAAATCACCATAATTGAAGGAAGAATCTGGTTAATATCCAGGGATAACATTGATACTGACATGATTTTTCATAACAGATATCTTGCTACTACCGACATCAAGGAAATGGGCCAGTATACGTTTGATAATCTTAAAGGGTTTGAATACTTTTCAAAAAAAGCAAAACCAGGTGATATTATAGTTTCAGGCAAAAACTTTGGCTGCGGAAGTTCGAGGCAACAGGCAGTAGACTGTTTCCCGGCTCTTGGGATACAGGCTATTATTGCTGAATCTTTTGGCGCAATCTATGAGAGGAATGCTATAAATGCTGCATTTCCGATCATGAAATGTAAAGAACTGACCCTGATTGATTTGAAAGATGGTGACTTTATTAAGGTCAATTTGAAAACAGGTCAGATTGAGAACAAGAGAACAAATAAAATCTTCAATGCAGAACCATTTTCCGATGTTCAGCTTGAAGTCTATCAGAAAGGCGGGTTACTTGGTAAATACTAAAACGGTTACACATAAATTATTAAAGATTCCTCGCTGACGCTCGGAATGACAAGGCTTTGGGGTGTCAAAAGGGTAGAGGTGGCGGTTCGCTGTGCTAACCGCCACCTCTACCCCAAACCAAAAGTGAACTGTCAATTCCGAATGGAGCGTAGCGGAATGAGGAACCGAGTCCCGCCCTGCGGGACGAGCTCACCGAAGGTAATCTCCCTCTAATAATAGTAAGATTGATACATACCTTATGCTCGAAATTTCCGAGCGTCCGTGAGGAATCTCCATCGATATTAATTAATACCTTTGGTGTTGATATATCAGAAAATAAACCAGAAAAATTTAGTCATAGTGTCATGACTCCTCAGACATTTGCAGAAAAGATATTTAAAGCTGCGGCAGGTGCAATAGTTTTTGCCAGGCCTGATATTATTCTAACTCATGACAATACATTAAGTATTTTCAAGACTTTTCAAAAAATGGGAGGGAATAATGTAGCTGATCCTGACCAGATGCTTGTTGTACTTGACCATAACGCACCTCCTGCTGATGCAAAACTGGCCACACAGTACCAGGAAATCAGGGATATAGTTTCGAAACAGGGCATTAAAAAGTTCTATGATGCGGGGAAAGGCATCTGCCATCAGATAGTATCGTACCATGCCCGGCCAGGCATGTTAATTGTCGGAAGCGACAGTCATACCTCCACGGCAGGGGCATTCAATTCCCTGGCCGCAGGTATCGACCGTACCGAATCGGCTGGTATCTGGAAAAGGGGAGAGACGTGGTTCCGTGTACCGGAATCAATTAAAATTTATCTTTATGGAAGATTAAAGGAAAATGTTTCTGCAAAAGACCTTGCATTGTGGATTATCGGAATGATCGGATCTGATGGTGCGAACTATATGTCGATTGAGTACCATGGAGA
>PLML01000190.1:0-73209 GCA_003141525.1 Bacteroidales bacterium | reverse complement strand
GAAGGACTAATCGGAACCTGCACAAACGGAAGAATAGAAGATATGAGAATCGCTGCAAGGATTTTGAAGGGAAAAATGATCAAGGATGGTTTTCAGCTTCACATCATTCCGGCTTCGGCTAAGATATATCTTCAGGCAATTGAAGAGGGCATAATTTCTACTTTTATTGAATCCGGAGCAACTGTACTGACGCCTTCGTGCGGACCTTGCCTTGGAACTGGTCAGGGGATACCTGCAAACGGACACACAGTGATTTCCACTGCAAACCGTAATTTCCCGGGCCGGATGGGGAATAAAGAGGCAAAGATATATCTGGCTTCACCTGCAACTGTTGCTCATTCATCTTTAACAGGTGTGATAACAGATCCAAGAAAATTTCATGGTAAAGAAAAGTTCCCTTTTAAAATCTCGCAGAGCAGGACATTTGAAATTAAACCAGGAGAAAACCGGAGAATCGGTTCAGTCTGGAATTATGCTGATGTTGATAACCTGAACACTGATCAGATGTTTGCCGGTAAGCATACATATAATATATTAAGTACAAATCCTGCAGCTATAACCTCTTTGCTCTTTGAAGATTTCGATCCCGGATTCAGTAAAAATGTAAAAAAAGATGATATTATTATAGCCGGGGATAACTTTGGTTGTGGCAGTTCCCGGGAGCATCCTTCTGTCGGGCTTTCTTATATCGGAATTAAAGCTATTATTGTAAAATCGGTAAATAGAATATTTTATCGTTCTTCAATTAACCAGGGATTATTACTTATTGTTCACAGGCAAGCAGTCGAAGCTTATAAACCTGGAGATCATGTAAATATTGACTTTAGCAATGGAAAGATAATTGTTGGATCATCAACTTTTTCTTTTGAACCTCTGCCCGATAAATTAAGGCAGATAATCGACAAGAAAGGACTCGTTAACTACATGAAAACGATTTGATATAATTATGAACTATATATAAGTTAGCACCATTTCAATCTTCAGATTGTAAAAACTGAAAAAAAATGTATTTTTGCAGCCTGAAAAAGGTTCCGTAGCTCAGTTGGATAGAGCAACAGCCTTCTAAGCTGTGGGTCGCGCGTTCGAGTCGCGCCGGAATCACTCAGCGAGTCAAGGAGTTAGAGAAGTTTAACTCCTTTTTTGTTTCTCCATTTGCAATCAATTTGCAAACAAGTCCATCCTATACAATACCCTGAAATAATAGTGTTAATAAACAGAAAGCCCCCGGGTTGATTCCGAGGGCTTTACTTGTAACAAGTCGCAAACATTAATGAAATTCTATTTAATTATCCAGTCAGTATATACTGAAGGCGCTGCCAACACAAATTTATCCCACTCATCGTTTAAAGGTTTCAATTTCTTAGCGGCCGCTTTATCAAAATCAGTTGATGTAGTATCACCTTCAGTTGCCCAGTATTTATCTCTTACTTTCACAGATTCAAAATACCACAATTCTCCAAATTGATTCTTTTTCTCTCCTCTATCGCCACTCAACACAAATATTTTTAGACCGGGATAGCATTTTTCAAATTCAGGATCGTATTTATTAATCCAAAAATCCAGAAGCTGATTCATTTTCACATCAGGTTTAAGAGTAAAAGTATATGTACGGATGGCGACAACAGCACCTTTCTGTAAGGTTTGTGCAGAAAGCTGAGTTAATCCAATGCCTATGAATAGGCATAAACATAATAATGTCTTTGTTTTCATAGATGAAAGATTTTAGTTAATAAGAAATGGATGTCTAATTAAAATATAATTTGGATTAGGAAAAGTTCTCATAATGTATATGTGAATTTTAAGAATGTCAATTCACAATAAAGTTTATCGAACAGATTCTTAAACAAAGCTATACTATTAAAATATCAAAGTCAATTTTATTTGAAACAAAAAACCCCGAAATTTCTATCAGAGGCCTCGCTGCGGTGTGGGATTCGTGCTTAACCCCGCCCGGATTCAATGTCTGATACACAAATTTAAAATGACAGAGGGCCAAAAACAAATCTTTTTTACATCCAAAACAGTAAACCCCGGTTGCTGATTTTCGGGGACTTTTCAACTGCATTATTTTATCTGGAAATTTCAATAAATCTTTGAAAATTTTTGATTTGAGCCATTTTCTATTTATTGACAGTATTTTTTTAATGCTTCATAAGCTTCTGCATACCCCAAATCAGCAGATTTTCTTAAATCAAGACGGCCACTATCTTTCTGGCTTAAATCAATTTTAGTCAATCCTCGCCAATAGTATGCATTGCTTTTTTGATACTTATCACCAGCCCAAAACCTGATTGCTCGATCAAAATCGGTAACTGCTCCTTCATAATCTTGCACATAGTATTTTGCTTGTCCTCTAATATTATAGTAATGAGCGTTATCTCTATTTCCTTCTAAAGCTTTAGTAAAGTCGGCAATTGCTTCCCTGTATTCCTAAAGATAGAACTCTGCCCAGCACAAGCATAAAAACTAGCAATATCGAAAGGAAGAATATAGTAAGTTTTTGATTGTGCGACAAGAGTATCAGCATCAAGATTCAATGCACCTGGAAAACCTCCTTTAGCATGACCTAATTCAAAGACATTTTAAAAATCTGGCGGGTTCTACTTATACTGCTTTTTTAGTATAAAATAATTGAAATGCTAAACTTTAATAATTTATAGTAACTTTCTCAGAATATCCTGATGAGGATGCTGATGGTCCTCTGGTAATCAACTACATGTAAAATTTAAATTGCCGCATATGTCACATCTTAAAAACAAGTTACAAGTTTTTTTCCTTAGTCTGTTTTCTTTATCAAACTATTCATTGGCCATTAGTCAACAACTTTCACTTAAAATTGCAGGCGATGATCAGGCAGGTTTTCATGTTGATATATACAATGGAAATCAATTAGTAGTTACCAATACGGAAGAATTCTCCCTGCAAATGTTTAACCTTGATTTGAGTACCGTTGCAAACATACAACAATGGAAAGGCCAAAAATGGGCAGGTAATGAAAAGAGCATTACTTTAAAAAGAGATTCTTACGTAAAAGAGTTTGATGCAAATCTGTCTGTTAATGTAACTTACCAGGTGGTTAGTTCTAATATTATAAAAAAGACTATTGAATTGTTTCAGCCATCCATGCCGGGAATGTATTATATATTGGAACAAACTGCCAGGCCTGCAGAAAAACCGCAGCGATATGTAACATTTGAATACGATAATTTTCCGGGTGGCTTTGTGCATGAAATGTTTCCTTCAGCTGGCTTTATTACCCAGGATAATGATGTAGTTGGTTTTTTAACAGACGCAGGTTATAAAAATCAGTATACAAGAAATACGCGCCGACGATTTAGCGGACGTGGTGGTGGTTTTGTAGGCATGCGCAAGTTGCCTGATCCTAATTTATTTTATGTTGCCAGTTTATCAGACAGAGCACAAAATAATCATTACATTAAACAAACATATGGTGAAATGTACAACCTTGATGCCGGTGCAGAAATCGTATTAAAAACAGCACCTGTATATCAAAAACAAGGCAATGCGGAAGTGGAGAATGAAAAAGGGCTTATTTCAATAACCGGCCATCCGGGAGAGAGGGCCGGGATAGAATTTATTGCACCTTTTAAAGATCAGANNAAAAAACCATTGAACTGGAAGATGGGGTAAAGTACATTGATAACTTTCCTTCGGTCGAAAACGAATGGACGCTTTTTAAAGGAAGTATATTAGTGCCTTATATTGAAAATGATAGTGTATCCATGTTCATTGGCACTCAATCAGGAAAAGAATGTAAGCTACAGATAAAAGATCTGCAATTTGTAGAACACCAACCGCAACACGAGCCTTACAACATACTTCCGCTTGGTGAAAAAGTGGAGAAAACTACCTATGTTTTTGTTGAACCATGGAAATCGCATCAACAATTTATGATCTCTTCTCAGTCACGGTTAGCCGAAGGGAAAGGTTTTAAAGGATCGCTGATAGAAAAAATGTTGTATGCCAACTTTAATATGCTTACCTGGATTACAGATGTAAAAGATTTTACGCCGTTTAATGTGCCCAATATGAATTATGCACCGGATATGTACAACAGGGATTCTTTTTTTTCTACTATAGCATCTTACAATAAAGAGTTGAACCTTGCCATCTGGGAAGAATGGGGCAAAACACAAACTCCCAAAGGCGGTATTGGCACTATTATCACACCACTTATGGGATCGGTCGAGGCAAAAGACAACGAAGCCACCATCGAATGGCTGATCTGGGCAATGATGAACAAACGTCGGTTCGGCATTACACTTCCGCAGGAAAAAATTAAAAAATCAGTTGATTATGTATTAAATGAATTTGATGCCGACAGAGACGGAAAATGCAAAGCACATTTTTCTTTGAGCCAGGTAGATATTGTTGATTTTAATCCTAAAACAGACCGGCTTGGTGTTAACCAGGGCATGCTGGCCATCGCATTAAGAACAATAAAAGAATTGGGTTTTGATATTTCCGAAGCTTATATCCAAAAGGCTGAAAAAGAATACCAAAATTTTTACGATACAAAAAGAAAGCATTTACTGTTCGACCGGAATTATCCCGACATCATTTCCCTTACTGACCTGGAACCGGAATTCTTTTCTTTATGGTTATTCAACAGGCCAATGTTAACAGATGAAATGGTAATAAATCATTTGGATCAAATACCCGTTCTAAATAAAGTACCCAACTCACCTCACCCGGAATATGGGACTACTGCACCCATCTGTATAAGGTTAACAAATGATGCGAAAGGATTTGCCTATTTCAGTGGAGATTATCAGCCTTTTGAAAAATTTGGTGAAGAAAATTATAGCAACGGGGAAAGTGATGGGTTTTATTATAATGGCGGCAGTTGGTTCAGGCCGGAGTATTGCGCTTATGTGGTAGGATTAAAACATGGATGGAAGAAAGCAACAATGTTGATGGAAAACAGGGTGTGGGCAGAGATTTACCTTAATCCCAAATGGCCCTTCAGTAAAGAATTTACGCCTACAAAATGGACCACGACAGATAGCTGGTGGCCATCTACCAAAGGATTGTGCTGGAATGTTTTTATACTAATGGCAGATGAAGTAGCAGGATTGAGAACCCCTGATATGGACCCTGATTTTAGAGAAGACAAATAGCTGTCCGGAGTAAATTGACCAACATTAACCGGAGTTAATACTTATTGTTAATTTATGTATGTTAAGTTTTATCTGACAGGATCCTTAACTAATACTCCATCAACAACATGAAAAGGATTTTTCCCATTTTCGTTAACCAATTTCCATCCGGACAGGTCTTTCCCATTAAACAACATGAGGGGTTTACCGATTTATTAATTCATTATTGATTTAATATGGTATAATAAATGATTATAATTTACAAACTCCACCCATTCCGGTATTCAATTTGAAGAAGCTTATTGGCTTCCTCGTTATTGGTAATTTTAAATTTTTCCGAATCCCATTCGATTTCTTTGCCACCCATTCTTAAACAGATATTTCCGAGTTGACATGCTTCGGTCAATTGCCCGGCAAAGCCGAAATTAGATTCAGTTGTTCCATTTCCCTTGCAAGCTTCGATCCATTCCTTGTGATGCCCAATAGAACGCGGCAAGTATGGTTTTGGTGGCTTATAATCTTTCATCCTTGAATTAGGTATGAACCTTAGTGTTTCTGTTCCTTCCCCCCGCGAAAGGAGCTTCCCTTTATCACCGACAAAAATGACGCCATTTTCCGTATCCCAGTCCGGCACTTCTTCACTGTAAACGCCATTCACAGCATCCGCATCAAGCTCCCTGGGCCTTTCGGGCAGGAGGCCTCCATCATACCAATGTACTGTTATCGGAGGCATTTTACCACGAGCAGCAAACTCAAAGTGAATCAAAGAAGCAAGTGGAAATGTTTCCGGAAAGATGGGTGAAGAACTTCCCTGGATACGTATGGGGGCAGTCAGCTTTAAGGAGGTAAATACAGGAGCAAGGTTATGAATAGCCTCGTCCCCTATGGCTCCACTTCCGAAATCAAACCAGCCTCTCCAGGCAAAAGGCACATAGGCCGGATTGTAAGGTCGATAAGGGGATGGTCCAAGCCATAAGTCCCAGTCAAGTTTACGAGGCACAGGGGGAGTATCCCCGGGCCGGCCAATACCCTGCGGCCAGATAGGGCGGTTGGACCAGGCATGCACTTCACGCACCTGGCCAATTGCTCCGTCCCATAGCCATTCCTTGAGCTGCCGGTTGGCATCATGAGCCATACCCTGGTTTCCCATCTGTGTGACTACCTTAGCTTCTTTTGCCGCCTTGGCCAATGCACGGGCTTCAAATACGGTATGAGTTAAAGGCTTTTCACAATAAACATGCTTCCCCATCTTAATGGCCATCATTGAAGCGACGGCGTGTGTATGGTCTGGTGTAGCAATAACGACCGCATCTATTGATCTTTCTTTTTCAAGCATCTGCCGGAAATCCTTATAGATCTTCGCTTTGGGATAACCCTTAAAAGTTCGGAATGCTCTTTCCTCATCCACATCACATAATGCATAGATGTTAGCAAGCTTAACAGGTTCTCTTGCTGCCCGGCGTGCAGAAGTGGTTTGTGATGAATTGGAAGATTCGTCAGCATAGGTTATATGTTGAAGCTGCCGTTCATCCACCTCAGGACTGCATATCGCCTGTATATCATCAACTCCCCGACCTCCAACTCCGATCCCTGCGATATTAAGCAGGTCGCTGGGGGCAGTATAACCGATCCCACCCAACGTGTAACGCGGGATAATAGTAAATGCAGCTGAAGCCGCACCAAATGTGCTGATAAAATTCCGCCTCGACAGACTCTTAGCCTTTTGACTTTTTGTTTTCTCGTTCTTTTTCATAATAATTAAATTAAACATTAAATATATATCACTAAACATATGAGACTCCCATTAATTTCGGCTTCCCATAACTTATCAATTTTGTTAAAGACTACAAAAGCTAATCCTTGAACTTTGTTTTTATGCTTAATCTGTTCAATGATTCATGGCTTTTTAACCTATAACAACCTGCCCATTAAAGTTTTGAATTAATTCAAATTGCTATCAAAATTACACCTACTTTAATTCAAAATCAATTTTATTCTTCCCAAAATCCCTGATAATGGTGTTGCATAATTGATACTTTGATTTATAAGGTTAAAATAAATTGCATTTAGAAATATACTATTTAATATGCTGTATTTAAGATATTAAGAAATTGTTTTTCGTAATTGCAGAATACTATAGGGAGATTGAAAGTTGCGGATATGGGACAAAAATGCTCTTATATAGAGTTATTACCATATCGTATATAATTGATATAGAGTATTATACAATCTAATCTGATGGTTGGGGAATTGGGAATCTAATTGTTGAATTTGAGAATATAAAATTACAGCATCCCTTGCTCCTCAAGCCATTTCCTTACTCTCTCATGCTCTGCCTGGTATTTTGCTTCCACATCCCTTACAATCTGCTGAAACTCCGGTTCATTCCTGAGTCCAGCGAATAAAGGATCATCTTTTATTAACGTTACAATCCACTTTGGAATTAATTGCTTTTGATTAAAAATCTTTAAGTTTTTATATGCTTTGTCTTTATCTCCTCTGAATGCATATACACCTGCAAGATCATAATGGGTATAAAATTCCAGCGGTCGTCTCAATTCAATCGACCTGTTACAATAATTTAATTGTTCATTGAAATAATATTCAGCTTCTTTCTTGTATCCATTTTTCCAGTAAGCATATCCAACTCCAGCCATACCGTATCCTGTAATCGGTCCAAGAGCTTTTAATCTTTCAATATATTTAATGTTATATTTTAATGATTCTTCGTATTGACCCAGGGACATGTAACAGCTTGCTAACGCCCCCAGAATGTCAGTATAGTTAGAATTCAAAGTATATCCCTTTTCCAGAAATTCAATAGCTTTTTTGTAATTTCCCTCGCCAGCTTCAGTCTTACCTAAACTGGTTAAATATCTAACTGAATCGCCATCCAATTTAAACACTTCAAGATCATAGTATTTGGATTTCTCTATAAAGCCAGCTTCACCGTATTCAAATGAAATGTTTCCTAATAAACCAGATAATTCTGATCCATGATTAAGGGTTGCAGCTTTTTGCAGATTTTCAATTGATTTTATAAAGTCTTTATCCCAATACAAATATCCTTTACCAACATAGGCTTCCCAGGAATTAGGATTGATTTTTAATGCTTTATCATATTCTTTTAAAGCTTGTTCTGGTTTACCTAGCCTATCATAATATCTTCCCCTGATAGTATAAGCTTCAGCCAATTGATTATCAAAAGAAAGAGCAATATCACACAGGACAAGAACAGAATCCATATAATTTTCCGAAAAATATTTTTCCTCAAAATGCTTTTCCCAATATGCCCTGGCCAGACCTGTATATGCCTGAGCGAAAGTGGAATCATATTTCAGTGCTTTATGATAAAAATCTTCGGCTTTTTGCAGTATTGCCTTGTTCCCAGTAGTCTGATAATAATTAGATGTCTCCCCACTAGTCAGATATTTTATATATTCATCTCTTCCTCTCTGGTAAAAATCGTATGCTGTCAGGTTTGCTGTAGGTGTTTTTTCAATGAGCTGTTTTACCTCAGGAGTTATTATTACCTTCAGTTCAGATGCGATTGACTGGGCAATTTCGCTTTGTATACTAATAATATCACTTGTTTCCTGTATTTCCCGGTCATAGGATTTTGCCCAGAGATGTCTTTCATAATCAGCAGCTATTAATTGTACTCGCAGAACGAACTTATTACCATATTTTTGTCCGCTTCCTTCGACAATATAATTCACACCCAGCTCTTTTGCGATTTTTGGAATTGTGAGTTTAGCTGAACCCCTGTATTGCTCTGTAGATGTGCGCGAAAGGACCCTGAAATCTTTAATTTTTTGCAGATTATTAAGGACCTCATCCATTATACCGTTAATGAAATAGGTGGTTGAGTCATTAGGACTGTCATTTCTAAAGGGTAAAACGGCAATAGATTTTTCAACCGGTCCAGAGGATTTAAATACTTTTGGGATTAAGAAATATCCCAGAATTATTAATGCCAGTAATAAAAAAGATGCTATAATGATTCCTGGTTTCAGATTTTTTGGCCTATCTGGTTTTGATTTAAAAACCTCCTTTGAAATTTCTCCATCCTGCTGATTATGTTTCTTTATTGCAGTAATGATTTCTTTGACAGCGTTTGCCACCTTATTGATCTGATCTCGATAGTAGGTATGATTTATATTTTCTGACCGTTCGTCATTCGGTTTTAAAGGACGGTTAACCCCTGATGCTTTATAAATAAATTCAATCGATCGTAAAACTCCTCCTAATTCATTTTCGAGAAGGATTTTATCTTCTGCATCAAGTTCATGAATTTTAACCGGTAATATTCTGCTGGCTACATTACCACTGGTAAGTTTTATATCTCTTCCGAACTGATCTTCCTTTGCCATTTTATTAAAGGCAGCGAACTCATGTTGCCAGGCAAAACTTTTTGGGTTGCAATAGGTTTGAGAGATGATGGGGATGAAAATCAAGCACTTAAGTTTACCTTCAAGGCTCTTGTCTACGTTATGGGTTTCGAGCAGGCCGTCGTGTGGGTTGGTGTCGAAATAAATGGAGACGGGTTCCTTGATGGCGCCCTTCAATTCCTTCTCCAGATTCTGTACAAAGTCAAATACCCAGCCATCCAGATTATCGTTGTGACGGTAGCTGATAAAGATGTCGTATTCATAGCCTGAAATGAGACTTGACATGATAGTAATTCATTGTGATAAAGTTAGTAAAGAATAAGAATAAATCAAATTAATTCAACAGGACTGGATTGACGGCTTGCCGATGGAAAGGATTAAGCAAGTTCTAATAACCAGGGTTTTGTATCAGCACATTATTCGACAACTCAATCTCCTGCTGGGGAATCGGCAGCAACCATTCGTAAGGCGCAACTGTGACGCCAGCATAGGCCTTGGCTGTTTCCATCCGAACCTTGAACTGGCCTGTTCTCAACAGCATGTTCCTTCGATGACCTTCGATAGCAAGTTCAACACGTTGCTCATGCCATATTGCCTGTCTCAGCTGACTCTGATCAATAGTTGTAACATCAGGTAACAAGGGACCTGAATGTGACAGATCATAAATGCATGAAATTCTCTGTGGATCTGCGGTTGGGGTATTCCTTGCCCTGGCCCTAACATTATTCAGCAGTAACAGTGCTGAATCAGGCTTATTTACTTCATTAAGGGATTCAGCATATAGCAATAAAACTTCTGCATAACGCATATATCTATAGTTCATGGCCCAGTCCCCTAAGTTTAAATCCGCTCTTTCCGACATTGGTAACCAATCTTTCCGGCTGTTATAACCCGTAGGCGAACTAGTATTTTCAACTGTATAAGTGTTAGTTCCATCATAAGGAAAAACATCCCCCGGGAACATGAAGGTGTAGATAATCCTTGGATCGCCTTTTTCAAATTCATTCAACAGGTCCTTTGTAGGGCAATCGAATCCCCAACCTTGTCCATCGTCTCTTGGCAAACGGAATGCAGCCGCCAAAGTATTAAGGCTTCCGTTCTCAATATGATTCTTGGTCTGCATCTCAAAAATTGACTTATCACAGTTTTCCCCGTCATGCCTGAAAATAAATCCAAAATCACCGACCAGCGAATACTGATTTGAATTAACAACCTGGTAAAAAGCATGATTGGCCTGCTCATATTTTTTCTTAGTAAGATAAACCTTGCCCAGAAGCGACCAGGCTGCTCCTGATGTAGCCCTTCCCGGTTCACTCCAGCCGCTTTTTGCAGGCAGGTTTGTTGCTTCTTTCAGATCTGATTCAATCTGTTTCCAAACACTGTCAGCAGGCGCTCTTTTCAGGTTAAGCTCAGCAGTATAAAGAAATTTATTTACCAATGGAACATCTCCGAATTCAGTAACAAGTTGATAGAAGCACATAGCGCGAAGGAATCTGCAAGAGCATATTTCTGGTATTCTTTATATAATAATCGGCGCTTATTGATAATTCATTTTTAAGTATCGAGATATCAACACCTATATTTGTCTGTTCAGTGGTTTCCCAGGTAATATCTGGTCTTCCCACTCTACTATACCAATATCCATGGTATATGTTGTCTCCGAAATTATAACGGAAATCATCACTGGAGGAAGTAGAAACAAGCTGCGAAGCATAAGCATTATAAACCGGAAGACTTGAGTTACCGATCTGACCCCATCCTGCCCGGAGTTTCAGGTTGCTTATAAAGTCCCCTGCAAAATTTTTGAAGAATTCTTCCTCACTTATTTTCCATCCAAGAGAAAATGACGGGAATATACCCCATTTATAACCGGGTCCGAACTTAGATGAACCATCCCTTCTCACTGTGGCAGTTAACAGGTACCTGTCGCGAAATGAATAGTTGAAGCGGCCAAAGTATGACATCATGGCAAATGTATTAATCCCTCCTGTAATTATAGGTTCTGTTGTAGCAGCATCGAACGTTTGCATTTCAAGGTCGTTTGATGGGATCCCTTGTTTAGAAGCTGATTGTGCAGTGATTTTTGTGTATTCCGATGTAAGACCAAGTAATGCGGTCAATAAGTGATTTTTCATCTTCTTATTCCAGTTTAGAGTATTTTCCCAAACCCAGCCATTTGATAAAGTTGTAGTTTTTGATAGTTGACTTACAGTATTATTAATGGTGCTTGATATGTAATATTTAGGGGTAAAATGCGTCAAATCGTTCATGGCCATGTTAAAACCCCAGCTGGAGCGGAGCTTTATTTCTTTAAGAATTGTAGCTTCAGCAAATAGATTTCCTACCATTGTAAAATATGACAGAGGATAATTTTCTAACTGAATAGTCGCAACGGGATTGGGACCATTCCCCATCGGAGCATATTTGTTAAAATTATAGTCGGGGTCAGCAGGATCAACTGACCCGGATGGCTTCAATACAGGAAATGTTGGATCTGAATTTATGGTACTACTCATTATGTTAGTTATGTACCAGGAGCCGGTTTGATGTGAACTGGTAATACCCAGGTTTTCACCCAGGGTGATATATTTACTCACCTGGTAATCTGTATTCAGACGAAACGAGTAACGCTTATATTCTGATAGTTGTATAAGACCTTTTTTATCAAGGAAGCCTGCGCTTGCGCCGTAATGAAAATCCTTTGTACCCCCGGAAAATGAAAGATCATAATTCTGACTAAACCTGTCATTTCTGAGGATCTCCTTCATCCAGTCTGTGTTGACTCCTGTATTGTACCTGGCAACTACAGGTTTACTATTTGCGAGAGTATCTGGATCTACATGAGGATCAGGATTTGAAACTGAACGCATGTAATCAGTATAATTTGATGTAACTACCTAATCTTTGAATTCACTTGCATTCATAAGCTTATTGATTCTAATCAGGCTTTCATAGCCAAAAGAGGAGCTGAATGTCACTTTTTGTGCCCCTTCACTACCTTTTTTCGTGGTGATAAGTGTAACGCCATTTGCACCTCTCGAACCATAAATTGCTTGTGCCGAGGCATCCTTAAGCACTTCAATGCTCGCAATATCGGATGGGTTAAGAAAGTTGATATTATTTGCACGATTGGTTTGGTCACTGACATCGACCAGCATCCCGTCAACAACATAAATAGGATTATTATTGTTAACTGTACCTATTCCACGGATAGTTATAGTTGTGCCATAACTTCCCGGGTCACCCGAGTTGGAGGTTACCACCAAGCCTGCACTCGTCCCTGGAGGGCCGCCTCAATATTCACAGGAGTCGATTTTTCAATCTCCTTTGCTTTTACAGTTGAGATCGCACCGGTCAGATCCGATTTTTTTTGTGTGCCGTAACCGGTTACCACTACCTCTTCCAGGGTCTGAATATTCGGAGATAGTTTAATATCAATCACAGGCTGGCCGGAATAAGTTACTTTTTGAGTCACATAGCCAATAAATGAGAATACGATTACTGAACCATCGTAAGGTTTAGGATGACTGAATTTACCATTCAGATCCGTTGACGTACCAGTTTTAGTACCTTCAATTAATACATTAACGCCAGGCAAAAGGTTGCCTGTAGTAGCATCGGTCACAGTTCCAGTCATCATTTGTTGCTGAGGCAAAGTTCTTGCAACTGAAGTATTGACTATCAATACGAACAGAAGCGATGTTAGTAGTTTCATATTTAGCAGGATTATTTTGAACTGATTTTTCTAATGGAAATAAACCCGGGTAATTTAGATTCTCATTAGGTGAGGCCTTCACGCCACATGTTTCTAAAAATCCATCTTGTTGATATTGGACATAATAAAGACTGAACTCGTCTTTAAATTTAAACTTGAGTCTGGTCATCAGAGCCCTGAAAAACTCACTCACCCACCTGTCGCCTTTATTGTCTTTTTGGCAGTAACTGATAAAAATGTCGTATTCGTAACCCGGAATAATGCTTGCCATTTTAGCTGTTCATTGTGATAAAGTTAGAATGGACATGTATACAATACCAATAAAAAACTCTCTACCCAGGATTAACTCAGATGGGTGGAATATGTTTAATTAACATAGGAGATCAACCCGAACACTTATTATTCGGGAAAACATTGAAACATATAAAATGAGTTGTCAAATACATAATATGTGTACATATTAATTCATATATTTGTAAATGTATAACCTTTTTTTTATTTAATTATACAACATTTTATGATAAATTTCTGAAAATCATACTGTTAATAAATTAACAACAAAATCGTATGGGTAGTCATTATTGATTTATTGTTTGAAGAAGTTGTTTAATTTATTGTAGACGAATACTTTAAACTGGCAAATAATGCCGGGTTTTTAAATTTTGATATTCACATGGCGATTGGATATTTTATCTTTAGAATGAAATAAATTTGATAATTTTAAAAAATTATGGAGAATAATTCAATTGAGAGTACCAGCCCGGTCTATACCCTGAGTACAACTTCCACTCTTTCAGGCATTCCGGTTCATTCAATAAGGCAATACATAGATAAGGGATTGATAATACCCTTTAAGAAAGAATCCAACCGGAACTTGTTTTCTCAGGTGGATATTCTGAGACTAAGATTTATTCATAAATTACTGGATGAAGATGGATTAAATATTGCCGGGATCAGGACTTTACTGGCTGTTATTCCCTGCTGGGCAATCCGGCAATGTTCTACAGTGGAGCGTGAAACATGCCTGGCTTATCGTAGTGATGCTTATCCCTGCTGGGACGCATCTGAAAAGGGAACAATTTGTAAAAATACTAATTGCAGGGAATGTGATGTTTATCGTATTGTTGAAAACTACCCTGATATAAAATCATTCCTAAAAACACTTATCCCATAAACAGTTTAGTCCGGATTAGCGGCTTAGTTTGGGAGGATTAGTCAGTCCTATAGAATAGTCTTACTTCAGATATATTAGTCTGTTGTGTTTTCATGTTGATTTAATTAGTGATTAAGTAGGAATGAGAAAACCTGGTCCCAAAGTCCCAAGCTACATAATTTCATAGTCAATATATTGACAGTTAAATAGCTATGATATAGCACAACTACCCTTAATGCCCTAATTAGCTGTTATTAAGCGTTTTAAGGCCATGTTGCGTTTCGTTAATGGTTGAATGGAGGATTCGATAGTGTCTTAGAATGGCTAGTAGGGGCCTTAAATAGGATTGTAGCTAAAAGGTATGTTATTGATATACTGGATTATACAATAATTAATAATAATTGGGGAATTGGGGTGAGGAATTACAAATACCTTGGCAAAGACATTAATTATAGATGCTGTTATTAGGCACAGTTTATTTTAATATATCTTTGGTATTAATCTTTTTGTCCGATGCTTATAATTTAAGTAATTCTCTCCCATTTGCTCAAGCATAAATTTTTCTTCAGTTATTATTCGATAAAGATATCCGATTGTTATAGGAATCATCATTAATACTATTGATAACCAATTCGATAATGAAATCGAAATCCCTAAAAAAATAATTAATTGTCCCAAATATCCAGGATGTCTAATGCTTTTATATAATCCCGTTTCAATTAGTTTGTGATTCTCAACTTGTACAACTGAATATGTAAAGTACTGTTTAAGAGTCAATATTGACAGTATTCTGATAATTAGTCCTACTGCAATCAATACCATTCCGATAACAAAAAAAACGTCCCAATGATAAATCCTACCTATTTTTGTTGCACCGATGGAAAATGATAAAAAATATCCAACCGAAATAGAAATATATAATAACCATAAACTTCCCTTATCACCTGAATTTGTAACATTACTTTTTCTTCGTTGTCTTAAACTCATAAGATTCTCAAAGAGTCCATATGAGATTGAAAATCCAATAATTATTATCATTTTTATATTCATAGTTGGTCTGCTAATTTTATGTTGTGTCTAAATAGTTTATAGGATTAATAATAATGAAGTTTGTTATCATACATCCCTACGAAATCAAATTTACAACTTGATTTAGAGAAAGACAATTAAATTTCAATCAACTATTTCACAAAGGTCCTATACCTTGAGATTATAGACCATATAATATTTGTTTTATAAAATGGCATACTATAATCAAATTCAATCGGGCGAGTGCCGTTGCAAAGGGCCGAGCGTTAATAAACAGCCTGGTAGTCTGTTTTAGCAAGGAGCCCGACTGCAGGAGAGGAAATTTTCGGCATATGAAGTAGGGTTATTGGTGTCATAAAATTTTGCTTTATACAAACCCACATTTGCCGTATTAAATTGGCTGCAGTAGGCTCGTAATAATCTATAATGAGGGTTGCGATTTATGTTGTATACATTAAACATGAGATTTTCAACATGCAACAGAATGAGAGCAACCTGAACACCTATTCCACTGAGCAATTTGATCTATTTAATTGGTTCGTTCAAATTTCTTCAAGTTCATTTAATACAGCATAATATTCACCGCCACATTTTGGTATTAAATTACCTTCTTTAGAGGCACAGCTTATTGTAATACTGGCAAAACTTGGCATTGAATCTGCAATAACCTTTTCCTCAATAGTCTCACCCTCCTTGAGATAAACCCAACGTTGATTAAGAGTAAGTACTTCACCAGTTACTTTATTGGTGAATTCATAGGGCTCAGATACAACCTTCTGGATAGAACCAGGTATCTGTTGCCCAATAAGATTTTGACAAGTAGCATCATCAAAAGTAGAGCTTATCGAAGCTCTCTTTGAAGTGGCATAATAGCTCCCAGTCTCTTTGGATTTTACAAGTTCAATCCCGCTTTGTAGGATCAAGGTATTTACAGGGAATGATTAAACCGAGGCATTTTGATAAGCTATTCCTTTTAAATATGCTTAGCAGTACTAAATTTTGTAAGGAGACTATAACATTATAATAATAGATATGGCTTTAATTTCAATAGAATCAATTATATAAGAGTTTTATGAGCAAATCGGTTTTGTCTTTGAATTTGTTAATCACAAACTCTCTGATTCTTAAATTTTGAATAACTTTATAGTATATTGAATAATAGGACCTAAATTTCAACTAATTTATACTGATATGGAGAACTTAGTCTTCAAATATAAGATCCAGACTTTTGTCAAAATAGCGATGCTGGTTTTACTTTTATTATTGATCATTCTTTTCTTTGTTCTGTCCGAAGATTCAGTTAATCTATCTGATTTACTGAAGTTAATTATTATTGTTTTGTTGTGGGTAATCTTATTTTTTATCAGATCAGATAAATCCCACATCGGATCAAGTGAAAACTGCCTGAAGATCAAATGGGTAAACTGGGTCAGGGAAATTGTCATTCAGGACTCTGAAATTGAAAAGATAATCCTTGCCAGACTATTTGTATCGATTAACAGGAAGGGGAAGAAATCGGTAAAATTAAGCCTTGAATCTTTAGAGAAAAATGAGAAAACGAAAATCTATGAATTCCTGCTTGAGTATTCAAAAAAAAGAAATCTTGTTCTTGAAAGACAACTTAACCTTTGATCGTAATAAAGCAGAGTATTATTAAATCAGCAACAACATTATAATCAGGGAGAAGCAGTAAAAATTATTATTTGGTGCATTCCTCAATGTGATCTCAACGGTATGTCCTTCATAGCTACTTACTGTAGCAAGCAGCGAGACATATTTATTCCACAATAGGAGATGCCGCTTTTTTACTCCTCATCTCTTAAATACTGAAGAATAATGATAATGAGGAAATACGTCTATATGTCTGTATATTAGTATAATAGTTAATTACAGTACCCGATTTTCTAGACCAAATAGTCCAGAAGTGTTTAGGATGTTACTGTTTTATAAGGAACGCATAGGTGTAGGATATACTTTGAGTATCGGAAGGGAGATAATAATCATATTCATCATCAAATGTATTAGTGAATTACTTAGTACTTACTTTGCATGCTGAAATCCTGAGTATCGACCATCCAAAATAAAATTAACTTTGACTGGTTACTTATGTAACTTGCATAAAGAAATTACTGCGCATATTTAAAAATAATTGCCAGAACTGTAGAAAAATGTTAAAAGCCTTAGCTATCTCATTATGGCTGATCATGCACCCGAATCATGTGACGATGACTTCCATTGACTATGTTCAAGGTACAGATTCATTAAAAGTCTCTTGCAGTATGGAATTCGATGATTTTTTGAAAGATTTACAGACAATAGACGATGACAGAAATTTGAATAAAATATTTAGTAAGCAGCCCTTTCCTACTGACCTGATAAATATGTACTTTAATTCAAAAGTGTTTATATATGTAAATAAGAAACTGCTGATCGGGAAGTTATTAAGTGCGAATCTCACGGATAATGAAATCATACTGAATTTGATATATAAGTCAGATAAAAAGCCAAAGAGTATAACTGTCAGGAATATGATTCTTACAGGGTGGTACAGTGATCAGTCAAATTTGATGATAATTAGGGTAATCAATTTTGAGAAAGGAATAAAACTAACTCCAGAGCATAATGAGGAGACTTTCAATATAAAATAAACATGTGTAATTTTTTGATATGTTTTCATTCACAACCCTATTGAAAATTATCCTGACGGAGACAGACTCACTTATAAAATGACCAAGTTTCCTTATCGTGTTCAGGAGTAAGTCTCATTGCCTGTTCATTTTTGTTTATACTGATAAAGATCATATTTGTCTGATCGCTGTATAATCCAGTCAAAACCTTATTCGTGATTTTGATCTTCTTTGGGTCTTTATCTGACCAATAAAGCAGTTTCAGGAAGATTTCATTGTCTTGAATGTTCTCACTCAATACCTTGCCAGTCAGTAGTTTGTTATTTACGTAGATATGAACTTTATCATTAAAATATTTGATTATCAGATCAGCAGGGAAGGACTCATTTACAGATAGTTTCTCAAGATTACAGTTAGGGTCGTATAAATTATAATCCCGTAAAAAATCATCATAATACATCCTATAAAAAACTTTCATGGAATCGCTACCCTGAATCTGGTCAATGCTTGTCAGTGTAACATGAACAGGGTGGAAAATTAATAAGATCGGGAGAATTAAGATTTTTAACATTCTTCTTAGATTTCAGTCAGGACTGTAAGATTATTTGTAATTGGCACTATTTTTTTTGACTAATTTCTTCAATATCAAAAATTTTATTTCTATCCCATTCAAGCCAGTATTTTAATGCATTATGGCGAATAAGTTTCCAATAACCATCGTCCATTAATCCAAATTTCATAATCCCTTCTTTAATATCAGCATCTACCTGTTCAAGGTATTCCTTTTTGAGACTAATTCTGATGGAACGATTTTTATATGTAAAAATAGCAGATGGTTTGGTTTTGCTACGTGCAGCCAGATGAATTGTCCCCATTCCTAAAGTTGCACCTGTACTTACCTGTATCCCATCATTCAGACAACTGTAAGGGGGTTTAGTTCCCGCGTATGTAGTCACTTCAAGCATGTCGGCACCAACACCAAACAATTCACGTGCTTTAATACCCATTTTAGCACCTACTATTGAAAACACTCCTAAGTGCCCATGAAACTCATCAGTCATCACGTTAGCTTTCCATTCGTCATATCCATAACGTGCAATGGCAGAATCAATAATTGGTCGAATATCATAGTTAAACATTTCACGTTGAATAGGAAACCTGTTAAATACTACGCTACGCTCCGAAATATATGTTCCTTTTATCATATCGCTGGTTGCTTCTGTGACACCCTGAAGGTCATATTCTTTATTGTATCTTATATTTAATTTATCCATATCGGTATTGATGCCAAATAATTCGGGATTTGTTAAGTATAAAGCCACGAGGTCGTCACATAACTTGAAATGATTTTGTTGCAATTTTTCAAGAGCTAATGGTTGACTAAAAACATTTCGTAAGACAGCGGCAAGTTGGGTCTTCGATTGCTTGCAAACTGCATACATGGAAGAATCGAACAATGCGTTATCCATATTCAGGTTTGAAATGACATCAATCCTCACGGTAGATTTGAAAAGTTCGTTTGCGCTTTCCTTATCACATTCATAGTTAAATCCCTGTAATGGTTTTGCAGATTCGTTATACCAGATAATCCGTTCAATCTTTGATAACAAAGTCGCATCTTTTTTTATCACCTTTGCAACATTCGTTAGTGAACCAAGACAAACCAGAATGATTTTTTCATTTTCACTAAGTAAAGTTTCTGAAAGGCAAGCCGTTGCATTTAAATCTGTTCTATGACCACCAGTTTGGCTGCCCCAAATAATATTCCTATTAAACTCTCGCCATGGGGGATTAATCCCTTTAATGATATCACCACAAGCTACGGGAATATTATTTCTGTTGAATTCATATAACAGAGAACTGATTTTTTCAACACCTTCCTTGGGAGATAATGACCCATCAGAAGTTAATATTGCTTTTATGGTTATCTCAGGTCGAGCCAGCAACAAACTTATGGCACGCATATCGTCAATTCCACAATCAGTATCAATAATGACGGTGTGTTTTAATTTGACTGGTAATGGCTGTGCCCATATGCTTGAAGTGAAAAATACCACCAGAATTGATATACAAACTTTCTTCATTTTGTCAAAATTACTTTTTAAATGATTTACTCTCTTATATGTTTACTAAAGATAGCTATAGTTGACCAATAACGGAGTTATTATACACCATGAGAAATTGTTAATTAATTGTAAGTCCATATATAATCTTATATCAATATATTGAGTTTAAAGAATTGATTATTTCTTAAAATGTTAACGGCTGGATTGAAATTCTTAATGGTTGACTTTGCTCAGTTATATTGTTAAGTAAAAGAAATCACTAAAGTACAAGTATATGATTTTTGAAGAAAAGATAAGGTCGCCCATTGCTTTAATTTATAACTTCAATATTACTCCAATCTTTATTAATTAATATCTGGATAAACATTTTAAATAATACCCCCTCATTAGATACAACAACTGATGTTGCATTGGTTGGAGGAGATAACTTTCCTCACCCTGGATGACTTACTCTTACTTATAATCTATTCCTTTCCCTTCGACAAACATTTTAATAAGCTCTTATAATTAAATGTAGTAGTTGATAGTCCTAGTTGAAATGGGCTTAAATAGGCTGGGGATGAAGTATGTCTAAATATGGCTCAAAACAGTTAAAAACTTGCTAAAAATGGCTTCAAATTGGTACTTTTTGACACCCTCTACAGATTGATAATATTTTCAAAAAAGTTGTGTGACATAAGGGTTGCCCATCTATGAATGTAAACTATTTATAATATAGACGAAGCACAAAAGAAATAATAGTTGGAATTATTATTATTGAAGCTATTAACCATAATTTAATACACTTTTCTTTTCCTATCTGCTGAATGTCTTTATCAGTTTGAATCTCTATTCTTGGGAAAAGTTTTACTAACCAATTATAAATAAAAACTGCAGGAGCTAACGTAATCAGAGATGAAACTATTATAAAGAAAATCCAGTCTTTGGTGAACAAGTTTTCCATAATTCTGGGAAATATGAGCTTTGTTTTGATAAAAAGTTCAATTAGATTTCGAAGAAATAATATTAGTATCAAAACGGTAAATGCCATTATTAAATACTGAAGCTTTTTAACGAACATAGACTGATTTCTGCAATTAGAAAAAAAGTCCTCTACATTTTTGATCGTCCCATCTACCCAAATTCTATCTTGTCCTTCAACTTCTGCATAATTTGAACTTAAATGAAAGTCTGATTTTGATTGCTCGATTCTTATTATAAATTTACTATCGAATACATGTTCAGTAAAATATAAAGAAATTCCGACAATTTTTTTATTATCGAGAATGCCATTTGCTTGTAAAATTTCTTCATATGTTCCAATGTATTTTGAATTATCAGAAGCACTTAACTCTAGGCTTGAATGACTCGTATCAATATATCTTTCTGTAATATTTGATTCTTTCCATCCTTCTTGAATTAACTCTTTCCCTTTGATTTCTTTTGACTTATCAAGTATCTCATTGGACAGTTTATTAAAAAGCCTAATTAGGGACATTACATCATCTTTAGTAAATATCTTATTATCAATCGAAATTTCTCTTTTTTCTATTACTTCTTTCATCAACTGATAAGTTTAATCATTTGATTAGATACTACTTTTCTAAACTGTCTTACTCAAAGATAAGTAAAAAATAAAAGACCACTCTATAAGGTTTGGCAGCAGTCAACTATATATAAAAAATATTTGCTTTGAGTTGATCTACTTTTAAAATTTGATAAAAATATACGTTGGGGGTACAATTCCTCAATGAAGCGAGGGTAAACCCCGAAATCACATCTGATAATCAAGAGAATAGAAGATAATTCTGATCTATTTTTCTATGCTCGGTTTGAACATATTTTGATCTCTTACAAATTGTATTGTTTCATTTTATTAAATAAAGTCTTCCTGCTGATTTTTAAACGATTTGCAGCTTCAGTGCGGTTGTAATTGCACTTGTTCAGGGCTTCAATTATTAGTTCTTTTTCAAGTTTCGAATTAATTGATTTCAGGTTTTCATCCAACCCGGAATCAAATTCAGGCTTATTTCCGTCGAGTAAAGGATATCCTTTAATTCTCATCGGCAGATGTTCGCGGGTTATTGTTCCTTCCTTGCATAGAATCATGGCGCTTTGTATGGCATTCTGCAAATCCCTGATATTTCCCGGCCATTTGTAATTTAGTAACTGGTCAACAGCCTCTCCGGACATGTTTTTAACATGAAGATCTAATTCGCAATTGAACATATTAATGAAATACTCAATAAACAAAGGTATATCAGCTCTTCTTTCACGCAAAGGGGGAATTTGAATCGGGAAGATATTTAAGCGGTAATAGAGATCGAGTCGAAAACTGCCCTTTTGGACTCTCTCCTCCAGGTTATTGTTTGTAGCCGACAGAATCCTGACATTCACAGGAATAGGTTTTATACCTCCTACTCTTGTTATTTTTTTATCTTCCAAAACCCGCAACAGTTTTACCTGTGCATCGAGCGGCAATTCTCCCAGTTCATCAAGAAACAAAGTACCACCATTGGCCTGTTCAAATTTTCCGGGCTTTGTTTCTTTAGCATCCGTGAACGACCCTTTTTCGTGGCCAAACAATTCGCTCTCAATTAAACTTAATGGAATTGCGCCACAGTTTACGACGACAAATGGTCCTTCTTTTCGCCGGCTTGTCTGATGTATGGCATTCGCAATTATTTCTTTTCCCACTCCGCTTTCGCCCTGAATAAGCACCGTAGTATCTGTATCGGCTACACATTTGGCCTGTTCAATAACTTTTTTCATTTTTTCATCAGTACCAATAATCGATTCGAATGACTTCTGTTCGCCAAGCTTTCGTTTAAGGTTTGATATCTCAACTGTAAGCCGTTGATGGTCTATTGCACGTTTTATTAATAAAAGGAGTTTATCATTGTCGAAAGGTTTTTCGAGATAATCATATGCTCCTTTCTTTATGGCATCTACAGCAAGAGAGACCTCACCGTGGGCAGTAATGATAATAACAGTTAAGAATGGATTTTTCTCTTTTATGGTTACCAGTGCCTCAATCCCATTAAGGCCGGGCATATTTTGATCCATTAATACAACGTCGGGTTTATAAGAGTGTAAAATTGCTATGGCTTTTTGCCCGTTTTCAACTGATTTCACACGATAATCTTCGTCTTCAAGCAATCGGGTAAGTACCTTTCTGATTTTTTCTTCGTCGTCAACAATTAATATCTGTGGATTCTTCATAAGCATCTGATGATTTGGCACATTATTATCTTCGCCTGACAAATTATTTCAAAGGAATTCTGATTTTTACCCTGGTTCCTTTGCCAGGTTCACTGAAAAATTCGATGTCACCGTCATGTTGATTAATAATACCATATGAAATAGACAAGCCCAGGCCGGTTCCTTCATTTTTAGTTGTATAAAAAGGATCGAAAATCTTATCTATGTTCTCATTAGATATCCCTTCCCCATTATCAATAAACTCAATTAAATATACGGGAGTATATTTTTTTTCCCCTTCAGAGAAAATAACATTAATTTCAATTTTGCCAGGTATATTTTCAATGGCCTGAATAGAATTCATAATAATATTCAGAAACAACTGTTTTAACTGGCTGGGATCTGCAAATATATCGTCCCTGCCTGCCTGATAATTAAGGCAAATATCAATTTCTTTTTTTCGCGCGGTATTTGAGACCAATTGAACGGTTTGTGCAAGAATAGTCTTTAATTGTGTATTTTCCTTCTTCAAAGGCTGTGGCTTGGCAAAGGATAACATCCCTTCGATAATCTCATTAATTCGATCGACTTCGGAAATAAGATCGTTTGACATTTCTATATCCGCCGGATCACTCAACTTTCTTTTTAAAAACTGGATAGAACTGCGGATAGAAGTAAGCGGATTGCGGATTTCATGGGCAGCACCCGCCGATAGTTCCCCGAGGGTAGCCAGACGGTCGGCCCGGTACATTTTCCTGGTACGCTCTTTCTGTGACTGGTAAAGCAATGCATTCTCGAAGGCAAAACCCGCCTGATCGAGAAATATTTTTAAATATTGTAACTCATTCTTATCAAATGGAACATTGTTTTCTTTTCTGCCAATACAGACCATTCCACGTACCTGATTCATTACTATAAACGGATATATTAACGAAATACTTCTCAGTTCGATCAATTCCTGTTCTCGTCTGGTAAAAAATGCAAATACCTGTGGATCTTGACTTATATTAAGAAAAGTTTTATTTACCGAAAGCCAAAAGACTAATTTATCTGAAGTGTTAAAATATAGAAGTTCATCGTATTTTGAATTGCTGGTAATATTTTCAACCGTTATATACCTGTTTAAATCTGGATTTAGCATTAGAATATAGATATGATCGGTTTTCAACAATTCCTTTATCCTGGACGAAAAATTATCTTTAAGCTGTTCCAGGTCAGTTATAATAGAAAACGACTCGTTCATTTCCGATAAAAACCTGTTGAAATCCTGGTTTAGGTCATTTTTACTTTGTCTGAAAAGCATAACAGATTATGATAAGGTATTCAAAAGTAAAAATTTAATTTTTCTTCCCCAAATAAACCAAATTTAATTTGGGTAAACTATTACTCATATTTTATATTAGTTACCCAAATATAGTGTCCATAAAATCTAATCTTGGCATTGTAATATATTGTAGATAAGCAATTTGATTCTTTTGGCACAGGTATTGATAATAAGTTTGTAAAGACCTTTTATGCCATTAAGGAATTTGATAGTGAAAAGTTCGACATTTCTGATCTTTGGAATAGTTTTTATTTCAAAGATTGTAAAGGCTCAGGATACGCTTTATCTTTCATGTTCCAGTGCCATTGAGATTGCTTTAGGTAAAAGTTATTCAACTCGTTCCTTTGAGATTGATCGAAAAGCTATGCAATACTATTTCAGCTATTATAAAGCAATGTTTAAACCGAGGCTTGATCTTAACTTAGATGCACCCTTATGGCAAGAATCGGTGACAGAAATAGAACAGGCTAATGGTTTACCTGTTTACAATTCTAACGGATCTATGCAGGTTGGTGGAAACTTAAGTTTTACTTATGTATTGCCAACCGGTGGAAATTTATCCTTATCCGCAAACCCATTTCGCAGGAACTTTACTACAGTGCTGGCAAGCGACAATAGTACATTAAAAACAGACATCTTTAATAGTGAGTTTTCGTTATATTTTACCCAGCCAATATTCACTAAAAACAAATTGAAGGAGAACTTACGCGAAGCCGAATATAACTACCAGAAATCGGAACATTCCTATACCCGCGCACAAATGGACATTGTGTATGACGTTACCCAGGAATTTTATGCATTATATCGAAGTAAGAAACAAGTGGAGATCTCCCTGGAGAAACTTAAAAACTCAGAAGAATCATTCCGTATAGCCAGGTTAAAATTAGAAGGAGGACGAATGGCTCAAGGCGATGTGATGAGTGCCGAAGTTTCAGTAGCACAGAATAAAGCCGGTTATCTCAAGGCCATTAACCAGATGCAAAACGAGGAAGACCAGTTTAAGCAACTGATAGGTCTTGATCTCGATCGTATAATAGGGATTGTAACTAACCTTGAATATAAGGCTATTCTGATCGATGAACAAAAAGCCACTGATGAAGCCTTGAAGAACAGGCTTGAAATAAAGGAAACAGAGATGGACATTAACCTTCTGAAAATTGAAGTTGACAGGGCGAAGCGTGTACGGGAATTTCAGGGGAATATTTCAGCATATTACGACTTAACGGGTATCAGTACGCTTGGGGCAGGAACGACTACACAATTATTCCAATCGTCTTTTGAGAATATCCGAAATCGCCCACCCAACCGGGGCATTGCTCTCACGTTTACATTGCCGATTTGTGATTGGGGAAGAGGCTCTTCGAAAGTGAAGCAGGCAAAGTTAAATCTCCAGTCGAAAGAACTGTATAAAGAGAACCAGGAAGTGACTATCCGCAGGGAAGTACGTGAAATTATACGGTCAGTAAACGAATCGTCAGAACAACTAACTATTCACCAAAAAAACCTTGATCTGGCCCGGCAAACTTACAAGATAAGCCAAATGCGGTTCGAAAATGGTGATATTTCTAATCAGGACCTCACAATAGAACAGGAAAGACTTGCAACCATTCAGTTAGATTATCTTGATGCATTTATCGGCTATCAGCTTTCAGTAAATAATTTAAAACGGAAGACGATGTGGGATTTTGAGAATAATAAGAGTTATGTGGTTTCGCAACAATCTCAACGCTGACAGGAATTCAAACCCTTGTCAGAGTTTATAAGAATAATTAAATCTTAAAAATAATGAAACGGCTTATCTTTTTTATTATTTGCTTTCTTCTTTTTCAAATTCCCGGACACTCCCAGGAAGACCAGGCAGGTATAGCCCTCGATCTGAAAAAGGCTCGCGCCGCATACGAAATTGCAAAACAGAAATATGATAATGATAAAGAACTTTACGATCAGAAAGCCATATCCCTGGCCGAGTTCAATAACTCTAAAAATGAATCCTTATCAAAAGAGGTCGATTACCAGAAACTTATACTGAAGCTAATTTCACAACAATCGTACATCATTATCGAAAAAGCTGTGAAATATCAAAACAATAAAGCTGAAAAACGAGTTAAATTGACCCTGCGCAGTTCTACAGAAGGAAACCAGGATTACATAAAGCAGTTCGAACAACATTTTGATGTATTTACCCCTGAAATGAGAACAGCCAAGGTGTATAATATTTTTGTATCCATCAACAATATTGCTGATAACACAATCATTGGGTCGCCTTATGAAATACGCATTCCGTCAATCGACAACGGCGCTACGGCAATGGCCGATTTTAATCTGTTGCGCGACGCCGAAAGCGTGCAGGTTGTGTTAAACTACAATGGTAAGAAAGATACAAAGAATATTTATCTAGAAAAGGATGCTTCTGCGAATATGGTAGCCATCAACTCATCGCAGTTTGCCCAGGAAACTGATTTGGGTTCATCCGCTTCGTATGATCTAAGCCTGGAACGGTTCTCTTCTTCCGACGATGTATACAGGTTCATGGTGGTTAATCTGCCCCGGCAGGTATCATACGATCTTTTTGACGCTGACAATAACGCCCGCCTGTCACAGCTGAAATTCAACCAGGGAGTGAATATCCGTAAACTTTCCCTGAAAGCTTATTTACCCGACCGCGAAGACGATGACATAAAGATTGACAAACCCCTGGATTTCTATGTAATTATTCTGAACGATGCAGAATACAACAAAATGGGGGATACCCGCATTATGACCCAAAAAGAAATCGATCAGATTCAGGCGGGGAAAATCAAGCTGGAACTTATACCCAAGGGTGTTGGCCGGATCACCGTAAAAGCCCCCTCGCTTTACCACGAGATTAAAACCGGCGACAGTCTTTCGATGAAAATTACTGTGATGAATGACGGAACGAGAGTACTCGATAACATTAAAATAACTACCGAAAACCCGCTTAACTGGAAGACTGTTATTGTACCGGATGTGATTGCTACATTAGCTCCCGGAAAAGAACACGAAGTAATACTTAATATTCTTCCTCCCGATGATGTTAATGTCGGTGCACAGGAAGTAAAAATCAAAACGCAAGCCACTGCCAACAACCGTACGGTTGAAACCGAGGACAAAACAGTCCGGATCCAGGTGGAAGCACGTACACCTGTATTTGGCACTATTATGCTTATCCTGTTATTAATAGGGGTTTTGGGTGGAATCGTGGTGTTTGGGATCAGGTTGAGTAAGCGGTAGATATAGAAGAGTGAGGAGTGAGGAGTGAAAAATTAAAAATTAAAAATGAAACCTATGCTCAGACACTTAATAATCAAAGAGATACAGGAAATTATCACAAACACACGTTCGTTATTTGTCCTGTTAATTTGTATATTGCTCATTCCTCTTGGCCTATATGTATCTTCAAAGGAGTATGAGCAAAACAGAGCTGCCTATAAGGATGCAAAACAGATGTATGAGGAACGCAACAAAGACAATAAGGGAATGGAATTTGTTGCCGAAGGATACATTCCGCCTTCTCCTCTCAGCATTTTTTCAAGTGGACTATCTGTTTACCTTCCGAATAAAATCACCACCGATTCCCGCGGTGTATGGCATGAAGAAAATGACTATGGAATAAACAACCCGGTAGCCTTGCTTTTTGGTAAAATCGACTTTTACTTTATTATCACAATCATTCTTTCGTTGTTGGCCTTTATGGTTACTTTTAACAGCATTTCCGGCGAAAAGGAAAACGGCACGCTCAGGCTTATAGTGGCAAATGCTGTGCCACGGTGGAAAATTATTTTTGCAAAAATTGCCGGCAGCTATACGGTATTTCTGATTTCATTTTTGGTTGGTGTCATTTCCGGATTGGTTTTACTTGCATTAACAACCTCAGTACCAATTTTATCGGTAAGCTATTTGATCCCGTTTCTTGTAATTATGATGATCAGTCTGCTTTTTCTTTTTATCCTTTTCAATATAGGAATTTTACTGTCAATTAAAACCAGAAACTCCGGTGCTTCTATTACTGCGTCACTATTGGTATGGGTGCTGATAGCCATAATAATTCCCAAAGTCAGTCCCATGATCGCCCAGATAATTTATCCGATTAAAACAGAAGAGGTGGTAAACAAGCAAAAAGCAATGAAACGTGATGAAATAAGGGCAGAATCTGATAGAACCAGTGGAGAACTTATGAAAAGCATTATGAGTGAAAGGGGAATGAATGCAGAAAAATTAGATTTTTTCAATATGGGGGATGATCCAAATGTAAAAGCCGCACTTGTAGAGTATGACGGAATGATAGTAGATGTAAAAAGGAAATATGATGAAATGGAAATTAATGCCATTGGTATAATTGAAAAGGACTATCATAATCAACAGCTTGTTCAGCAAAATATATCGAAAAACATTTCAAGAATAAGTCCAATTGGTTGCTATACCTATTTAATAAGTGATTTGACCAATACGGGCTTAATAGAGTTATCGAATATCGAATACAATGCCAGACAGTTTTCCAGTTTTACTGAATCAGAGTTTTATAGTAAGCTCCGTAAGTATTATAAAGAATATCACATAGGATTCAATGTTTCTAAAGGTATATTTGGCAAGGTGGATTGGAATAGCATTCATGTACCTACATTGAACACGTACAATTATCCCACTATGATATCATCATTAGGTGCCAATTGGATCGACCTTCTTTTTATTTGCTTTTATTCCATATTCTTTTTTGCAGTTAGTGTATTTCAGTTTATTAAATATGATGTGAGGTGAGTGAAGGGTAATTTTCGGCAAACAGAAACAACTTTGAACATTGAACTTTAAACCAAATAATTATGCTACAAGCAATCGATTTAACAAAACGGTACGAGGACCAGCAATTGGCACTGGACGCTTTAAACCTCGAAATTAAGGAAGGTGAAATATTTTTCCTCCTTGGAGCCAATGGCGCCGGGAAAACTACCACTATCAACCTGTTTCTCAATTTTATCGAGCCAACCGGCGGTAGAGCGTTGATCAATGGAATCGACGTGACCAAAGAGCCCCTGGAATCGAAGAAATATGTTTCCTACGTGAGTGAAAATGTAATGCTTTACGGAAATTTCACTGCTCGGCAGAACCTCGATTTTTTTGCAAAACTGGGAGGAAAAACAAATCTCACCAGGGATGATTATTACATGCGCATGCGCGAAGTAGGTTTGCAGGAAGAAGCTTTCGAGAAAAAGCTTAAAACCTTTTCGAAAGGGATGCGGCAAAAAGTCGGACTGACAATAGCCATAATAAAGGATGCTCCAAATATTCTTCTTGATGAGCCGACAGCGGGTCTTGATCCCAAGGCTGCTGCTGAACTGCTTCAGATACTCGTAAACCTGAAGAGACAGGGTAAATCAATACTCATGTGTACGCACGATATTTTCCGTGCCAAGAACATTGCCGACCGCGTAGGCATCATGAAAGAGGGCCGCCTGGTGATGGTGCGTACCCGCGAAGAATTCATGGAAGACGATCTTGAAAAAATTTATATGAATTACATGCAGGAAATGGTAATTGAAAAAGTATAGAAACAATATGATTAAGAATATTATTGAAATGTTATTAAAGTAACTAAACATGATTAAATTATTTATAAAAAAGGAATTACTTGAGAACATATTTTCTTTCAAGTTCCTCATTATGTTTTTATTAATGTTTTTTTCGCTTAATACCGCCATTTTTATAATGACGAAGGACTACAAAGCAAGACTTCAGAATTATGATATTCTTAAGCCTTCTAAAAATGAGGCCTTTGCCATAACTTATCCAACACCGTTCTCAATTTTCGCCCATGGGCTCGATGACAATATTTGTAACCTTTACCAGATAACTTTTGGGGGTCAGATCGAAACGGGCAGCCAAAAGCAAGCCATAAATAAAATCTATAATTTTTTTAATACCCCTGATCTTCTGTACATCATTAACATAATCCTTTCTTTTTGTGCTATCTTGTTTGCATCGGACCTTATAACCCGTGAAAAGGAACAAGGTACGTTAAAGCTGATTTTTTCAAACGGCATCAAACGACCTGCATTTTCCCTTGGTAAGTGGATAGGGGGTTATATTACCTTAATCATTCCAATTGTACTTTCTGTTTTGTTCGGATTGATATTTTTTATAATACTGGCGAAAATTCCTTTCCAATTTTCAGATTTTATAAGACTTTTAATATTTCTGTTTTTTGTTCTAGTTTATCTGGCTGGTTTCTTTTCTTTAGGACTTTTTATATCCATCGTTTCACGCAGCTCTGCTTTTTCTATGTTCTTTTCACTTATTGTATGGGTTTCGTTAGTGTTTATAATTCCCCGGTCGGGAAACCTTGTGGCAAAGCAATTTATCAACATTCCATCTGTACAAACCATTGAAATCAAAAGATCGCAAATTTTTATTAAAGCCATTTTTGAATACATTAACAGCCATTATGAAAAATCCAAAATACCTCAAGGTATCATAAATCAACAGAATGATAAAATCCGGGAAGATTACCTGAACAAACTGAATGCCGTTGAATCAATTGCCAGAAAAATTACCAGCATATCGCCTGCATCAGACTTAACTTTTTTGTGCACTGATTTATGCAATACCGGGTTCAGAGAAGAACAGCGGTTCAAGACATTCGTAATTATGTTTAAAGAACAGGTGAAAAACTTTGACAGCGACTCAGATGGAAACCTAGTCGGTGATTTTACCCCGTTTAGTTATGCCCGTAGTCCATTGTCCGACTTTTTTAACCTGGCAATGATGTTGCATTTTTCAATACTTATCATGTATATCCTTATCCCTGTAATATTAGGATATTATGCATTTCTAAAGTTCGACGTACGTTAGCTTAAGACAATTATTATGTTTAAAGAATTATTGATAAAGGAACTTGCCGATAAAATTTTCGATAAACGGTTTCTCTGGTTCACCATATTGTGCATGTTTACTCTGCTTATAACGGAATCGGTTCTGTTGAATGATTACAAAACCGAAAGAAACGATTACAATCTACGGCTGCTGACACAAAAGGAATTTATTGATAAATATGCTCATGAAAACAGAATAGGTGACATGCTTGATATTCAACGTCCCCCTGCCAAACTAAGGCTATTTGCTGCAGGCATCTCCAGCGATATGGAAGTGAATACTTTTACCAATAATTCCTTTAATGTATTGTTTCCACCTATAGATTTTGTTCTTATAATTACTGTTATTTACAGCCTTATTGCAATTTTGTTTTCTCATAATTCTTTTTCGGGAGAAAGCGAAAACGGCACATTGCGACTTATCCTTTCAAATCAGGTTTCGAGAGTCAAACTTACTATTACAAAGTTTCTTGGAGGTATGCTCAGTATTATTATCTCGCTCATTATATCATTGGCAATAGGAGTTATTTATATTTTGATGGATAATAGTATATCATTAGATAGTAATGATCTGATGGCATTGGGTCTTATTTTTCTACTATCAGTATTTTACATCTCAATATTTTACTTAGTGGGCATGATTTGCTCAGCATTTACAGGGTCATCCTCTTCATCGGTTTTGCTAAGCTTGTTTATCTGGGCAGTTTTTACGCTGACCATTCCTAATCTTAGCCCATGGGTGGCATCACAGTTATATAGAGTTCCTTCAATAAATAAATTTGAAAAAGAAGTGAAGATTATTAAAGGCATTGAACGTGATGATTTAGGAAGGAATCTATGCAAGGAAGTATATGAAAAATATCCTGACCTTTTGAATATTATAAAGTCTGCTAAAGATGAAAAACTACTTTTGGCAAAACTTGAAAACAACATAGGTTTAAAAAACGAGTATGTTGCTTTTCAAAAGGAGATAGCCAATGCATGGGATAAGGCGAATGCCATTCAGAGTGCTAAAAGTGAAAATATAAGTGTAGATTTTTTTAGTAAAGTTGACAGACAAATTGCCTTAACAAAAGAAATTTCATGTATTTCACCCGTTGCAGATTTCTCTTACGCAGTTTCTGATATGGCAGGGAGTGGTATTCATGCTGAAGCATATTTTAAAGACATTAAGAAAAATTTCGAAGTATCCTTGTGGCAATTCGTAGAAGCAAGAGTTGCGAAAATAAAGAAAACAGATGTAATGTATGATGTCAATAAATACATTGATATAAAAGACAGACCTGAATTCAGTTTTAGAGAAGAAAATGTTTCCGGCAGATTTTCTGCTACACTATCCTATTGTATTGTATTGTTGGTATTTAATGCGCTATTGTATTTGACTTTAATAAGACAATTTAATAGAATGAAAGTGTGATTCTTAACCTAATTTTATGGTCTACAATGTTTTTAAAACACTGAAGGTCTTATGATAACATTATACATTTAATAATATGCTTCAAGCAATCGATTTAACAAAACGGTACGAGGACCAGCAATTAGCGCTGGACGCTTTAAACCTCGAAATTAAGGAAGGTGAAATATTTTTCCTCCTTGGAGCCAACGGCGCCGGGAAAACTACCACTATTAACCTTTTTCTGAACTTTATTGAGCCGACAGGAGGCAAGGCTCTGATAAACGGTATCGATGTGACCAGGGAGCCTCTGGAATCGAAGAAATATGTTTCCTACGTGAGTGAGAATGTAATGCTCTATGGGAATTTTACCGCCCGGCAGAATCTCGACTTTTTTGCCAAGCTGGGAGGAAAACCCAATCTCACCACGGAAGACTATTATATGCGAATGCGGGAAGTTGGATTACAGGAGGAAGCTTTCGAGAAAAAGCTTAAAACCTTTTCGAAAGGGATGCGGCAAAAAGTCGGACTGACAATAGCCATAATAAAGGATGCGCCAAATATACTTCTAGATGAGCCGACAGCGGGTCTTGATCCCAAAGCGGCAGCTGAACTGCTGCAGATACTGGTGAACCTGAAACGGCAGGGCAAATCTATTTTTATGTGCACCCATGACATATTCCGCGCCAAAAACATTGCTGATCGTGTAGGGATAATGAAGGAAGGCCGTCTTGTGATGGTTCGCACACGTGAAGAGTTTCTGGAAGACGACCTGGAAAAGATTTACATGAATTATATGCAGGAAATGGTAATTGAGAAATCATAAAAATTAAGCTATGATTCTCCGGATAGCATCAAAAGAATGGTTAAATAACATCGTTACGCCACGGTTTATCACGGGTTTTGTGCTGTGCCTTTTGCTTATACCTTTTTCTATTGTCATCAGCATCAATGAGTACAAAAGCAAGATGAATGTTTATGAAATAGAAAAAGCGAAAGCCGATGAAGAGAACAAGGCTAAGGCTTATTCTACATACCGACCTGTTATTGTTAAAAAGCCTACTCCCTTAAGTATTTTTGCCAGAGGTATTAGCTACAACGTAGGAGACAGGGTTAAAGTGTTTTTTGGGGATAAACCTATGCTAAGCGAGGGAAAAGCAGAAAGCAGAGATAATCCTTTCCTTAATCGTTTTTTCACTTTCGATTTTGTATCGGTACTCGTTATCATCATGTCGCTTATGGCTTTCCTTTTTACATATGATATATGTACGGGTGAGCGTGAATCAGGTACCCTGAAAATGATGCTGGCAAACCCGGTAAGTCGTTCTGCTATTCTCATGGGGAAGCTTTTAGGAACTTTCCTAACCTTAATCCCTATGCTTATTTTTAGTTTTGGGCTGTGCCTGCTTGTGATAATATTACATAAAGCAATAGCATTTAGTGGTCCCGAATGGATAAGAATAGGCGTAATGATACTTTTCAGTGTAGTCTTCCTGATTCTTTTCATGATCGTAGGTCTTTTTATATCCTCAAGAGTCAGGCATTCAGCAACAAGCATTGTGATTTGTTTAATTGTGTGGGTAATTTTTCTTTTCATTATCCCCAATCTCGCCAGCTATTCTGCTAAAAGTTTCATCAGGGTGGGTTCTTCCGAGAATCTCGAATATGATATTAATTCCATAGAAAAGGAGTTTCAGGATAAAGCTGGTGAGTTCTCTGTAAAGCAACAGCAACCCGATTGGTCAGGCTCTTCTTATTACTGGGGAGGAGAAGATGGATTCAAACTGATTGGAGGGGCTACTAAAAACTTTATGGAAAGAGAAAGAAGAATAAACGAATATTGCGGACCTTTACTAATTCAGTATGCAGATAAAAAGTGGCCTTTCAGAGAACAATATCTCCATGAACTGGAAAAACAACAAAAGCTGGCCAAATATCTTTCATTTCTTTCACCATCAGAAATTTTCAAAGAGTCTGCATCGGCATTATGCAGCACTAATTATGAAAGTCACAACAACTTTCTAAATCAAACCCGGAATTACAGGGAGTTGCTGATCAATTATTATTTGAAAAATCACTTGTTCGGGTCATTTTCCTATTTTACACAGCTCGATCCCGGATCGTTCATGACTGCAGACGAATTGATAAATTACGAGTCAAATGGACTTTGTAAAACATTCAGTGAATTCAACACTAAATTTCATGGAGACTGGCAGTACCTCACAAAAATTATCCCTAACAGCAATGTGTTTGAATGGAAACCTATTGATATGTCTGGCTTACCTCAGTTCGAATACCGGAATTTAAATGTATTGACAGATATCAGCAATTCATTAATTTATATTGGAGTACTGTTGGGAATTGGCATTATTCTGTTCTGGCTTTCATTTCTCTCTTTTATTCAATATGATGTCCGTTAGTACCTATGGGAAAAATATAAGATTAAAACCATGATAAAAACAATAATTCTGCACGAAATCCGGCAACATATCTTCAGCCTTCGTTTACAGCTTATTTTCGTTATAATATTCATATTATTTATCCTTGGCAGCGTTGCCTATATTTTTCAATTCAAATCCAGTATTAATGACTATGAAACATTTTCGGGAAAAGCAAGAGAAGAGCTGTTAAATGGCCGCAACCGGGGCTTAATAAGGACAGGTAACAGAAATGTAACGACAATTGCCGTTGAAAACCAAAATTACATTTTACCACCCCTGAAAAACGGATTTATTGATGATTCAAAATCAAAGTACATTCCTAACACCATACAATTCAATGCCTTTAATGTATTTGGTTACTCCGTCAGCCGCAGGTCGGGGAATCCGTATCTGAGCCTTTCGCAGGAATTGAACTGGTACTTTATAGTATCCCTTATATTAAGCTTTGCCATTTTGCTGCTTTCATTCGATTCTGTTTCAGGGGAAAAACAATCGCAGACATTATCTTTAATCCTTTCCAATAATGTCCCTCGATCGTTATTATTGTTGGGAAAGTACCTGAGTATCATTATCAGCAGCTTTTTAATGCTTTTGCCTGGTATAATAGCTGCACTAATCATTCTCCTTATTTCAGGGACTATCAGGTTCGATTCTGCACTCTTACTAGAGGTTTGTATCTTTGTTACCGTTCAGATTTTATTCATAGCTTGTATTGCAGCTCTTGGATTATTTTGTTCGGTAATATCCAGATCGGCTAATATCAGTCTGTTGTTATGCCTTAGCCTGTGGTTGTTATTCCTTATTTTTTCACCAAATCTTGCAGTCTTCTCCGCTGAAAATTTATTCAAGATAAAAAATTCAGAAACAATAAGTGCAGAGATAAAAACGGTTCAGGATGCTATCAATAAAGCTGCCCCGGAAGGTAGTTGGAGCATGAACGGAGGTGATCCTTTTTATCCGAAGCATGAACTCAGGGCAAAAAATCAAACAAACCTGATGAACGCTGAAAAACAAATTAATGATGAATGGTACAACATGCAGTTCGGTCAATATAACCACGTAACCATATTTACCTGCATTTCTCCTATCTCTTTGTTCGGACTAATAAGTGAGGCAATTACAGGTAATGGATATCTGAGGTTCCAGAAAAACTGGAATGACTTTCATACTTTTCAATCTGGATTTTTAACCTGGTTCAAAGCAATCGATACAAATGATCCGAAAAGCCCACATTGGTATAATCCATATGAGGATTGTTCCACCACTCGCATGCCACTAAAATTTGAAGAAATACCTATATATACAGAAAGGATGATGACCATACCGCAACGATTAACCAAAGCCCTGCCGGAAATTCTGCTTCTGGTGTTTTATTCTTTTTTGTTGTTTGGGACCACAGTGATAATGTTTAACAGGTACGATGTGAGGTAGGGAACATTAACCTTTAATCATGGATGTTTAAAATAAATCCTTTAACTAAAAAAAATCATATCATGATCTGGCATATTGCAAAAAAAGACTTTCTGCTGAATATTTTTTCAGCAAGGTTTATTATTGGGGTACTGATTTGTCTTATCCTGGTACCTTTTACCATAAGGGTAAGCATTGATGAATATAAAAGCCAGCTTCGTATTTACGCAGTCGATAAAGAGAAATCCGAAAAAGAATGGAAGGAAATAAAGGTGTATTCAAACCTGAAACCTGAAATTGTAAAGTATCCCGAACCTCTTGGTATATTTTACAAAGGCATAAACCAGAATGTAGGAAACAAGGTCAAGATATACCTTCAGGAATACCCTTTTTTCCCAACCGGACATGCATCAACCCGCGATAATCCTTTACTTAATGCTTTTTTCTCACTCGATTTTATAACTGTTTTATCTATTGTATTGTCGTTACTGGCTCTGGTATTTTCCTACGACCTGATTACCCGCGAGCATGAAGACGGTACCTTAAAGCTGATATTTACTAACTATAACAGCAGGATTTCATTTTTGATTGGAAAAATAACAGGTGTATTAATCAGTCTTTTACCAATACTTGTTTTTTGCTTCCTGCTTTCGTCTTTGTTCATAGTCCTGTCCCCGGATATAAAATTGCAGGTTTCCGACTGGATGAGGGTAATAATACTCTTTATTTTTTCCATACTGTACGTGCTTATTTTTATTCTTGCGGGAACATTTATTTCAGCGATGGTAAAGCATTCGTCAACAGCCATCGTATTGAGCATGTTATTCTGGATTTGGTTTGTTTTCTTGTGGCCTGTTTCTGGTTCCTATTTATCGAAAAGCATTGTTAAAATAGATTTGTACGATAATGTAAGGAATTCCCTGGATGACCTGGATAAAGAATATGGGAAAAAAGAAGGTGAACAGTGGGATGCAATCCAGAAGAGTTTAAATATGAAAGGAACAAGCTGGTGGAATGCAACAGGAGGGGAAGATGGTTATTTCGAAACGTATGGAAGCCCATCTGAAACGATGGAATTCCACCGGCAGTTAAATACCTGGAAGGAACCTGTTCGACTCTTGTATGCCGATCGTAAATGGCCGATTCAAAAAAAATATCTCGATGGGCTAATCCGGCAGCAAAAAGTGGAGCAAAACCTTTCCTGGTTTTCTCCTTCCGAAATATTCGTCCAGGCTGCATCCTGCTTATGTCGAAGCAGCGAAAAAGACTTTCTCCGCTATATGGATGAAATGCGGCGATACCGCGAAACCATTGTAACATTCCTTAAGGAAAAAAAGTTGTTCGAAAAATATATCTATTTCACACCGTAGGATCCTGCAACATTTGTAAGCACTGCCGAATATATAAAAGGGAATAATAAAGTTCCTGACCATTTTAATACGCTCGACCTGAAGGATGTACCACAGTTTAATGATCAGCCGGCAGGAATTGATAAATCGTTAAATGACGCATTATCAGGAATAGCTGTATTTATCGTAATCTCAATTCTTTTGTTTTCAGGCGGCATTATAGTATTTAAACGTTACCAGTTACGCTAACCTTTAATTTATTAAGCTATGTTTAGTACCTTATTTATCAAAGAAATACAACAATTGCTTTACAGCTTCAGGTTCCAGGTTTCGCTCATAATTGTATTGCTGGTATTTATAATCGGGTCAATTGCTTTTATCCGGTTGTATTCCGAAGAAAAAGCCGACTATTTTGTATATCATAAAGAACATCTGAAAAACCTGGAAGAACAAGCCAAAAATGCATCTGACCTGGCTACACGCCGCAAAAATTATGTATTGGAGCCCCGTTCCAATTCAATTATTTCCGATTGCAAGGAAAATATGTTCCCAAACCAATTTATATACAGCGCATATAATGTATTCAATATGGAAGTAAGGCACGATAATGTAAATCCTTTGCTTAAACCGGTGCAAAGCCTCAACTGGTCCTTCATTGTGTCAGTTTGCATGAGCTTTCTGGCCTTGTTATTTGCTTTCGATACCATTTCTGGCGAGAAGGAAGATCATACCCTTTGTCTTGCTCTTTCAAATCCTGTTTCACGCGGTAGTATTTTATGGGCCAAATATGCAGCTATACTATCCGTAATTACAGTCACAACTATTCTTGGCATCCTCATTAGCATTCTAATAATTGGTATTTCAGGAAAGATACAGGTAAACACTGTTTTTTTATCGGAAGCAGCTGGTTTCGTTATAATTACGTTTTTACTCATCGTGCTGATTACAGCAATTGGGTTATTGTCGTCCGTTGTTTCCCATAATTCCAGTGTGAGCCTTTTGGTCTCCTTAAGTTTCTGGTTGTTTTTTGCCATTATTATTCCAAACACTTCTGTTTACTGGGCAAATAAACTATTCCCTATTGAACATCGAAACGAAATAGAAGCAAAAATACAGCAGGGATATGAGGACCTGTGTAAAAATGCTCCTCCGGGAAGCTGGTCGTCAAGCGGAGATCCCTTTTATGAAAGGCATAAACTTCGTGCCGATTTACAAATGAAACTTATGGAGAATGACAAGAAGTTTACCTTGAGCTATATAAATGATATGTTTAGCCAGTTTGAGAAAACCAGAAGGTTTACGCTGCTTTCGCCAATTGCTCAATTCGATAATCTGAATGAAGTGGACCTTGGAGGTGGATATCTCAGGCTGAAGAAGAATTGGAACGACCTTCAGACATATCAAAGTCAGTTTCTGGCCTGGTTTAAAGCCATCGATATCAAAGATCCGAAAAGTCCGCATTGGTACAATCCGAATGAAAATTATTCTACCTCGTGGAAGTCAGTGCCCATTGGAGAAGTACCCGTTTATACAGAGAAACTAATTCCCTTCGCTACAAGAATATCCCAGAGTGGAATTTATATCGCACTTTTACTAGCCTATACTGCTATATTATTTTTTATTTCGTTTCTATTGTTTGTCAGATATGATGTGAGGTAGATAATTGAAAATAATTGAAACATTTTATCTCAGCGGATTCAAATGGAATTCTTTCGCATGTATTTTCCGATGTGAACCAAAATACCATAAGTGATACGCCAGGATTATTTTTACTAATAGAAGCTGATATATATTTATCACTTTTTTTGTCATAGCCATAAATGAACTTATGTTCAGATGCAATTGAATCTTTGAATTGTGTTTTTTGAAATCCTTCCAAACCATCAATTCCAAAAGAGTGGATTTCAGAAGATATGTATGTACCTTCAGTTCTCCAGGAACCTATCCATTGTTTCATCAACTCGACCTGATTGAGTTTTGTCTGCATGGTTTGTGCCTTTACGCCATTTGAACAAAATAAAAGGAATAAAACAATCAATTTGGCAGAACGAAATGTTTTCATTTGATTATGTGTTTGTTTATAAATAAAATTAAAATGACTATAACCAATTTGTTGATACTAGTCACGACAAGAATAAGACGTACCTGGGTAATTGTCAGCACCAAACGAGCTATAGGTAGTTTATTATAAATCGTAGATATACTCTTCTCCGTCTTTTAACTTAACAGGATATCCAGATTCAAGATTATATTCATAAGAAAATACAGATTCAGAATAATCACTTAATCCTGGCGTATGTTCGTATGAAATGCTCTGCGTTCTGATTATATTATTGGTGTTTGTATAAATGCCAGGACTTGCTGTTTGTGAAAAAATCTTAAACGGGTTGAAATATGAATCATATTCAATAGTTGTTTTGCTTAATTGTTTTGGACCGGTTCCGGCCGGTACAAATAAATAAGTGAAATAGTTCTCTTCAATTACATTTCCGCTATTGTCATATTGATAAGTGAAAAATTGTGTAACTGTACTGTCACTATCATGCAGAAGTACTTTTGAAACCAAATGATTGTCATTGTACTCAAACGTTCTCATGGACCTAAATTCAAATTGTCCGTTTTCAGAAACATAACATAGTTGTCTTGTGAGATACCCATTATCCCCATACACATAAACCAGGTACATCGAAATGCCTGCCTTGTCAGGATCAACAAATTCATGAGTCATCCCTATGGCCATAGATGAACTCAACATATCAGGTGATGCAGCAATTTCTTCCTTAATTAGTCTTTTATTATTATCATAAAGAAATTTTCTATAGAACGTAGTGCTATTCACTTCTGCAACGAGTTTATTCTGGTTATAGGATATTTGTTCAACAACATAGCCATCACTTTTGACTTGTTTCAAAAAGTTATTTTGGTTAGGAACAAAAACATTTTTTGTGCATCCATTAATGATACTTAATATTACTAAAAGCAGACTAATTTCCAGAAAACTGATCTTATTTTTCATACTGTTAACCTTTAAATATTAGACGATCTGAAGAAAGTTTAGGTCGTGTTAAACCCAAAATTAAGAAATAATTGTTGAAGCACAATAATAACCTGCTTTCAAGACTGTTGCTCTTGTAATTTTAAACAATAAGTCCCGGAACTGACTCCATTATCGGCTTCCTCAAAGTTGATCCAGTTAAAATCAGAGTATAATCACTGCTAAAATAAAATTGACTTAGGGTTTTACTTGGTGTAACTTTGGATAAAAGATAATGGACGAAAACATAGAGCAATAGGGCAATAGAACGATAGAACAATAACAAAAGATTTGCATACTAACTTCAATATTAAATTGATATATAAATGAAAATATATCTGAAATTTGCACTTGCAATTCTCATAATGGTTTCTTTTACAGACATCTATGCCCAGATTAAGCCTGGATATATATTTGGTTTGAATCTGTCAACTGTGACATTGAAAACCAAAGGTATAAGTTCCAAACCAAAGACACCGGCAGGTATTCATTTTGGTGGATTTTTAGAAATTCCGTTAAGCGGTAATTTTGTGTTGCAACCAGGCCTTTTGCTTTCTGCTAAAGGTTCAAATTTTAAAATCGATTCTACTGAGTTTTCTTTAGCTCCTGTTTACCTTGAGATTCCTGTTATAGCCGTATATAGCTTTGGTTCAGATGCGTTAAAAATATCTCTGTTTGCCGGCCCATATTTCGCATGTGGTATAGGGGGTTATAAGATACAATCAGAAGGTGGATTTAAATATTTAAGTTTCGGATCGGGTGAAAACAAAGATTTGAAACCTTTTGATATCGGGTTAAATTTTGGAGCCGGAGTAAATATAAGAGGATTCATGATTTCTGCTCAATATGGAATTGGTCTGTTGAATGTATTACCTTCAACAGCAGTTGATTCGGAAATTAAAAACAAAGTGATTGGGATCTCAATTAGTTCATTTTTTGCAGTTAAATAATGTCAGCATATGTTTAGGCAGACAGCTGTTTCCGATTTTCCAGAACAATGGAATAGGCATCGAATGTCCAGTATTTTTTTAGCCCAAATTTACACTGCAGAACATTGAGCGCCATTGAGACACGCAGACGATTACGGGACCTGTACATCATGACGTAATAAAGCGGAGGATGACGATAGTTTATGTCAACAGGCTCGAATTGCGGCAAATCATCCCACATTGGATTATTTCTTGGCTTTTCAGTTGAAGCCTGTGGTCTTGACATTTCATAAAAGACAGAGGGGGGATAAGGACGGCTGTTTTCCGGATTCTGCCAAAAGTAGGGGTGATCGTGTTTCAGTGTAACTACAATCTTACCACCCGGCTTGCAAACCCTGCACATTTCCTTGACAAAGGTCATAGCCTGATGCGGGGTAAATACATGCATGACGTGCGATGAATGGACACCATCAAAGGAGTCATCGGGAAAATCCAGGATGAGCGCATCGCCGACGAATGCCTGCAAACCTTTGGATTTGCAGAAGTTCACATTGTGCGGGTTAATGTCAATTCCGATAATCCTATCAGGTGCATAATGTAAGAATAATCCCACTCCGCAGCCGACATCCAGAATCTTCTGACAAGAAGATAAATGTTTCCAGACAAAATCATATTCTTTCCGTTTCGAATTACTGGAAAGAAGGATGTTTCGTCCAAATGTTTCCAGAGCTGATGTTACTTTCGTCATTTCGCGCCTCCTAATCTTTTTTCGTTGATGTGGTGTTCTGAAAATTATAAATAAAAAGTTTGTCTCTTCTTGCATAAAACGACTAATATGACTAATCAATAATCTTATTGTATGATATGCTGTTTTAGTATTACAGGTTTTATTTATTAATGTTTGTGTCGATATTTATTAGTGCATTTCCTGTTGTAAAGATCCAATCCGGTTAACACCTTAACGTGGAAGATACTCAATAATCAGACCATATATTCTAACTATATGATATAATGATATTTATAATCTAAACAGAATATAGGGCAGATTATTATTGTAGTATTATGCTACAACATTTTGATTCAAAATGCTACAATTATTATCCCTGCCGGGCGAAATGACATGAGTCAGCAATAGATTGTTATCTGTATCCGACAAGTGAAAGAAATCCTTTGCCAAAAAATTGTATAACCGGCCATATCGGAAAAACATTTATCCTGGTCAGGAAGGTTATCAAAATTAATCCGAACAGAAGGAGGGAACCATATTTATATAATCCGTTATAGAGTATCGGAAATCTTTTAAACTGAGATAATAAAAGATGAGAACCGTCAAGAGGTGGTAAGGGAATGAGGTTGAAAATAAAAAGTCCCCAGTTTATATAAATAGCATAAATAAAAACTTCTGATAATATCTGCATAACCGGTGTTAAGTGATTATGCACAGAAGATGATATTAAGGAGAATAAAACAGAAAGTACCATCGCTATCACCGCATTCGATAATGGTCCTGCTAATGCAATCTTAATAACATCTGTCCTGGGATTTCTGAGATTCTGCTCGTTGAACTGCACAGGTTTGGCCCATCCGAACCCGACAAATATTAACATTATAAACCCAAGAGGATCAATGTGTTTTAATGGATTAAGTGTGACTCTGCCCTGATCTTTCGAAGTTGAATCTCCGCACATATGGGCAACTAATGCATGACAGTATTCATGGACAGTCAATCCAAGAATTATACCGGGCAGAAACTTTAATGCCCTAGCTAAATCAAAGCTTCCCATTCTGCCTTTTATTGACAGGCTGGTAAAAGTCTGCCGGAGTCAGATGACATTTATTTATCATTTCAATAGCATAAGCAGCCCCGTCGAAATTAGAATCCATATTGTTGGTTCCAACTGTAAATTTTACACCGGCATTTTTTGCCCTGGTTATAAATTTAGCAGATGGAATTTTAAACCTGTTGTTTATCTCTATTGCAATATTATGATCTTTTGCAGCTTTAATAACCCTGTCCATTCTCTCCTCAGTCCAGAAATAGTCATATCTGTCAGCCATCTGGGCTGGCAAATAGGTTGGATTTACGTACATATTTATTGGTTCGGTACTTAATATTTTAACTATTGTATTCACAAGGTAATTCATAAACTCTTCCTCATTATCGATCCAGGTTTCGGCCTGAATCCATATTCTGTTCCTTCTTCCTTTCGCATCTGTGAAGGTCATTGCATCTGTGAATACGTAATCGAACTTACTTATAGACTCTTTTGAAAAATTATTCAGCCATTCTCTGCCTTCAGCCTGCATACCTATTAAGAACTGAGGGTAATTTTTAAGAGAATTTATAACAGAATCAATTTGACTATCGTTGTGAACAGGGAATCCTATACCGACATTTGTGACAATTCCATAACTGATATTTTCATTTTTGGATTTTATAACTGCATCCTCAATCGTAAAACCTCCTTTGCAATGGACATGAAGGTCAGTTAAGGGAAAAGGGCTGTTATTCTGACAATTGCAAAATGTAAATGATATTAACCCAATAATTGAAACCGCGATTCTTTTCATGTTGCTATATTTAAATGCTTAAAATAGATTCCTTTTTCAGAGAATTTATCTCCTCAGTTTAAAGCGGTCGTAAAGCTAACAAACTTTTATTTATGATAAAAATCCATTACGTTTACAAAAAGAGAAAAATCATGAAGAGGATATTTGTTTTCTGCTCGATTATATTACTGGGATATTGTCGCGTAGTTTTTTCTCAGCCATCTGATGATACTCTGATTTATTTGATTACATGCGGACCCGGGACCGAAACCTATTCAATATATGGTCACAGCGCATTACGGATTGTAATCCCTGAAAAAAAAACAGATATTGTTTATAATTGGGGTGTATTCGATTTCAATACTACACATTTTGCCTGGAAATTCGCTAAGGGCAGGTTAGATTATATGCTTGACACAGAAATTTTTAAGGGTTTCCTGAAAGGGTATTTTTTTGAAAAGAGGTACGTTTATTCTCAAAGAATTAATATTGATACAAAGGAGACACAGAAACTAACTGAGCTCATAAATGAAAATCTAAAACCTGAGAATGTCAGGTACAGGTACGATTTTTTCTACGATGACTGTACTACGAGGATTAGAGATCTCCTTGAAAAATCCATCGGTGATAAACTAAAATATCCTCCTCCTGAACCGGGGAAACTTCCTACTTTCAGGGATTTGGTAGGCAAATATCAGAATCCTTACCCCTGGTTGAAATTCGGAGTTGATCTGTTAATGGGATCATCAGCTGATAAAAGAGCGTCTTTCAGAGACAGGATGTTCCTTCCAATCGATATGAAGGATGAATTGTCAAAAACTGTAGTGCACCGATTTGATAAAATGATCCCTCTGCTTCAGAATCCGGAGATGCTTCTGGATTTTGATGCACCTCTAATAAGGCAAAAGTTCCTGATTTCTCCGCCTTTCATCTTTACTTTTGCGATCATTCTGATTCTGATCCAGACAGCCCTGACAAAAAGCAGAAAGATTATCAGGATAATTGATATTGTTATCTATTCGGTTTTTTCAATTCTTTCAATTTTAATGATCTTCTTCAACTTTTTCACCGATCATGAGCAGATGAAATGCAACCTGAATATCATATGGCTGAATCCCTTTATCATTGTATGTCTTGTCATGCTGATCCTGAATAAAACCAGAATACTCTGGTTCAGGATTGTATTTTATATTTCTGCTGGCTTTATTGTTCTTCACTACATTTTACCACAGGATTTCAATATTGGCTTTGTTCTGCTTGCAATTATATTATTGATAAGAAGCTCTGTGAGATCGGGATTTGACTGGAATCCACTTTCATTGCCTCCTGCCCCCTAGCGCATGATTTTCATACAAAGCCTGAATAATTACGAGCTCTGGGTAACTGAGAACTTCCTCTCGAAATAAAAGACTCATAATAAAAGTATAATCAGAGGGCACAATGCCTGGTCGTTGTGTTTTTTTTTATTGTTAAGACGGATGTTTGCCCGATCCAACAACCTTGTTCAATTCTTAACAGAATTTCTTCAATTCTTAACGTGTAACTGCTTGATTTTTCAAATATTTGATAATAATTCGCTATGCGGCACTCATGAAACCCACAAATACCGGATCACGCAAACAAAAGATCATACTATATTATATCCTGGCTGTTGTGCTTCCTGGCATTATACTTGGCTATATGGCCTACAGGGGCATACGTAACGACCAGGCTCTGCGTGAGAAGGAGAACCGAAGGAAGCTTGAAATGAACAGTCAGGTTTTTTTTACTGCAATTGATTCAAGCGTTGTACAGTTCATGAAAGAACAGACCACTGACTCAATACTGTTTCGGTGCAAAAAAGTTGATCCTTCATTGCTTGTATTGTTTGTCAAAGACACTAATGATTCAAAAAAAATCATAATCCAGAAACTGCTTTATCTACCTTCAGAACTGTTTACCGTCCAACCCGAACAGTTAAGCCCTTCGGCCAACCTGAATGAAGGTCTCCGGCTGGAGTTCATCGGGCACAGGTTTTCAGACGCGCTCAGGTTTTATCAGGATATGGCACTCAAATCGACCTACCTGGCAGAAAAAATCCAGGCACTGGTGGCTTCGGCCCGGTTGTATAACAAGTTGAACCAGCCTGACCGGGCTAAAGCTCTGTATGTTGATCTCCGGAAAGATTACCAGGGAAACCTTCTGAACGGACAGATACCGGTTGGACTGATTGCCGGCCTGGAAATTCTTAAGATCAACCAGGTCAATGGAGAAAAGGATGAATTCAGGAATAATTTACTGCAATGTCTGGAGCTCTTATTTCATCCTCCCTGTGAATATGACGATGATCAATTTGACCTGTTTTACCAATCTTTAAAAGATATAATCAAGCAAACAGATCCCGTGATTGATTCCCTGTTCGCTGAGCTTAGTACTCAAAAAGCCAGAACTGATTACCTCATCCGCATACTAAGGGGGCCTGATCTGATGGCAACCAACGTCAATAATCATTTTAATAGCGGCAAGAATGGACTATCGAGTATCCCGATTAATTCAGCTGAGGTTGCAGCTTTGTTTTTATCATGGAGGAAAAACAATAGTGTACAAATCGGCATAGTAATTGATTTCCCGGTTTATCTGAAATCTATTTCAAAAAAGCTGATCCAAGAATTCGATCCAGATTCTTCGATAAACATAAAGATTGAAGATAACAACGGAAGAACTGTTTTTTCCAGAGTTATTAAAGAAGGAACCGGTTATCTTTCTTTCCCGTTTCCCGAAAATCTTCTCAATTGGAAATTGGTGCTAAGTGAAGTTAACCCCGGATTCATAGCAACATTATTAAAAGAAGGAAGCGGCATATATCTTTTTATTTTTATTCTGATCGCACTCCTCATGGTACTTGGCTTCGTTTTTATTATGTACACTCTCAACATAGAACTCAGGCTGAATAAACTGAAATCGGAATTCATTTCCAATGTATCGCATGAACTTAAAAGTCCGCTCACTTCCATCCGCATGATGACTGAAATGCTGCAGCACAACCGGGTTCAGGCTGAAGAACGCAAATCAGCATATTACTCAGCAATGCTCGAAGAAAGCGAACACCTCAGTCATTTGATTGATAATATTCTTGATTTCTCGAGGATTGACGATGATCGTAAGAAGTACGATTTTACCGATCTGGATATGAATGAACTCCTCCTTAAGTTTCTCGAATCGACCCGGGAATGGCTTCCGGAATCCGGTTTTAACATAAGGTATAATCGCTCTGATCATATACCTGTCATAAAGGCCGACAAAAATGCTATTCTCCAGGTATTTTTTAATCTGGTTGACAATGCAATTAAATTCTCCGGAACGTCCAGGCAAATTGACGTCCACCTGTTTTCAAAAGATGATGAATTGCTGTTTTGCGTAAAGGATTACGGAATAGGTATTTCAAGTAAAGATCAGGAAAAAATATTCGACAGGTTCTATCGCTGCGATGAACCACAGCAAATGGGAATCAGGGGAAGCGGGATCGGTCTGACTATCGTTAAAAAAATCATAGAGGCCCATCAGGGGCACCTGACTCTGGAAAGTAAACCCGGGGAAGGAAGCACTTTTTGTGTACATCTGCCTGTTAATAAAATGTAGAATAATGAAAAGGATTTTGATAATTGAAGATGCCCGGAATATCCGGATGGCCCTGGAGGATGATTTTAAATTTGAAGGTTATCAGGTTGACTCAGCTGCCACAGGTCAGGAAGGACTCGAAAAGGCGATGGATCTGGACCTCGACATCATCATTCTCGATCTGATGCTGCCGGGATTGGACGGGTTGGAGATCTGTAAGGAATTACGGCGACGTGATATAGGAACCCCAATAATCATGCTGACCGCCAAAAGTCAGGAATTCGACAAAGTACTCGGACTTGAGCTAGGAGCAGACGATTATATAACAAAACCATTTAGTCCATTCGAGCTTCATGCCCGTGTCAAAGCCCTGCTGCGCAGGTCAGAGATCAGGAACCATCAAACTGCCTTGGCAACAATCCGGCTAGGCCCCTTTGAGCTGGATCCTTCAAAATACCTGTTTACGAAAAACAACCAACCGGTTCAGCTTACCACTATTGAATTTGCCCTGATGAAGCTTCTGATGCAACATGCCGGGAAAGTAATTAAAAGAGATGATATTCTTCACAGCGTCTGGGGTGATGAGGTTTATGTGACACCCAGAACTGTGGATACCCATATTGCCAACCTCCGGAAGAAGATTGAGGATGATCCGGATCAATCGCACTGGATTACCGGCATACGTGGTGCGGGATATAAATTCAGTTCAGATGAATCTTCACCTAATCTTAACCAAACTTAACCAGATCTTCAAAGGGTTAACACAAGCACATGGTACTTTTATCAAAAAATAATTCATACCATGAAAACACATCTGTTTCTGATTATTGCATTTGTGTTCCTGACATGTCCACTTTCTGCTCAGGACAACAAGGCATCGGTACAGCTTACAGCAGCAATTTATGAGGAAGAAGTAACAGGCAACCTTGATAAGGCTATTGAACTCTATCTTAATATTCTGAAAAATTATCCGTATGACCGTCCGGTAGCTGCTAAAACCCTGTATCATTTGGGATTAGTCAACGAAAAAATGGGCAAACAAAAAGCAAGTGAGTATTTCACGCGCCTGGTCGATTCCTATCCCGATCAAACCGAGATAGTTGCCCTGGCGAAAACAAAGTTGGCGGCAATGGCGGGTACAACTGGCGGGTCGGGAAGCTCAACCATGGCCATGAGGAAGATCTGGTCAGGAGGGGATGTGACAGGTAAAGTGTCCGCCGATGGCCGTTTCTTATCTTTCACTAACTGGGAGACAGGCGACGTAGCTATCCGCGATATCATTACCGGCCAAAACAGGCTGATAACCGATAATCACGACCCGTATAGGGACATTGAACCCTCTGTTCCTTCGCCCGACAGCAAGAACATAGCTTATGCCTGTGACATTAATGGTTCGTTCGACCTCTACGTTGTAGGAATCGATGGGTCAAAGCCACGCGTTCTGAATACATCTGGAAACGGAGTACTTCACCATATTCCATTGGCATGGTCGCCTGACAGTAGGCAAATACTTGCGGAATTCATAAAGACCGACGGAAGCCGCGATATGATGCTGGTAGCCGTTGCTGACGGTTCAGCTAAGTTGTTGAAGTCGACAGGAAAAGATCTTTCTCCAGGTGGGGAATTCTCACCCAACGGGCGATACATTGCATGGTCGACAAGGGAGGGTATCTCGCTGTTCGAACTCAAGACAGGTACTGAGTCGCTAATCATACCGGACCAATCGAACCATAGTGTCCTTGGATGGACTCCTGACGGTAAGTATGTCATGTTCTCAAGCATGCGATCTGGATCGTCCGACGCATGGCTGATCGCTGTGGATGGAGGAAAGGCAAAAGGTGAACCAGTGTTTATAAAGAAAGACTGGGGCTTCTTACCGATGGGTTTAACACGCTTTGGAGCTTTTTATTATGCTGTCAACAATAATGTTTGTGGTATTAAGATTGCCGAACTCGACAAGTTCAGTGGTAAAGTTGTTACACCACTTGAGTCTGCATTCAAACACGGGAATATGGGGAGTCCCGATTGGTCTCCCGATGGACATTTTCTCGCTGGAATTGATGCCAACGAACCAAGTCAGGCTGTGATCATCCGCTCAATGGATACAGGTGAGGAGCGAGAGCTTAGTGCAGGGGGATGGATAATAGGAATGGGTGGCCTCAGCTGGACACCAGACGGAAAAGCCGTCGTGGTTCCGGCATCTAAAACTGGGAAGGGGGATAACCTGATACGAATTGATATACACACAGGGCTGGTGATCCCTCTGATGCCGCTTCCGGCTTTAGGAGGTTGGCCTAGCTTTGGATTTTCCCAGGATGGCAATATTATCTACTACCGCAGACCTGATCCTTCAAACTCGAGCAGATCACAACTTGTAGCCTACGATCTTCGGTCTGGCAAGGAGACAGCAGTCAACGAGGATTCAGGGATATACCTGAGCAAAGTGTCACCCGATGGCAAGCAACTTTTGATTGCCAAATCCATAGAGGAAGGCAAGTCTCAGATGCTGCTTATCAGGCCGTCCTCTGGGGGAGAGGCCAGAGAATTAATCAAAGTTAACGGCGAAAAGGAGATCCCCTTTTGGGGTTCGGCATCCTGGACGCCGGACGGCCGCTACGTCGTGTTCTTTAAAGGTGTCAAAGGTAAGGACGGGCAATGGCAACTGTGGCGTGTCGCAGCTGAAGGCGGAGAACCAGAACCACTGGGGCTGAACTTTACCGGTCAATTATTAGGGTCGCTGAAAATTTCTCCCGATGGCCGTCATGTAGTTATAGATGATGTCGGGGTAAACCTGGAGGTCTGGGTATTGGAGAACTTCCTACCGAAGTAAATGACCTACATTAAAATCATTCTCATGGGGCACAATGGCTGGTCGTTGTGCTCCATTTTTTTTGGATGAAGTCATTTTTGAAAATGCATACATAGTGGGTGAAGGGCAATATTTGGTCAACAGTTGAGTTAACTTACCAACCTTTAACTAATTTTTAACAATCATTAACAAGAAGTTAAATAATTCTGGACTTCTTTTGTGTACCTTTTTTCCAAATGAAATCAGGTATAGTTAATGATATTCAAATTACTATATTTGCTACTTAAATTTTTAAGCTATGGAGCAAACTGCTGACATCAGGATTTTAAATGAAAAAATAGAAAAGGAGAGTTCCTTTGTCGACATTATCCGTATGGAGATGAACAAAGTTATTATAGGGCAAAAGCACCTCATCGACAGCCTTATGATAGGTCTGCTTGCAAATGGCCATATTCTGCTCGAAGGAGTTCCGGGTCTTGCAAAAACGCTTGCGATCAAATCGCTCGCATCGATAATTGACGCAAAATTCAGCAGGATCCAATTTACCCCCGATCTTCTCCCTGCAGACCTTATTGGTACGATGATTTACAGTCAGAAGAAGGAGGAGTTTATTGTTAAAAAGGGACCTGTCTTCGCAAATTTTATTCTTGCCGATGAGATCAACAGGTCTCCTGCAAAAGTTCAGAGTGCACTTCTCGAAGCAATGCAGGAGAGACAGATCACGATCGGCGAGAATACATTTAAACTTGATGAACCATTTCTGGTTCTTGCTACTCAAAACCCTATTGAGCAGGAAGGAACATATCCATTGCCTGAGGCACAAATTGACAGATTCATGATGAAAGTCCTGATTGATTATCCTGCAATGGATGAAGAGAAACTTATCATCAGAGAAAACCTGGCCAAGGATTTTCCTAAAACAAATACTGTCCTGAAACCCGGTGATATTAAAAGAGCCAGAAATATTGTAAGGGAAGTTTATATGGATGAGAAAATTGAAAATTATATTCTGAATATAGTCTTTGCAAGTCGGAATCCTGAAAAGTACGGACTTCCTGCCTTTAAAAACATGATCTCATATGGAGCATCTCCAAGAGCTTCTATAAATCTTGCACTAGCTGCAAAAGCTTTTGCATTCATTAAAAGAAGGGGGTACGTTATTCCTGAAGACATAAGAACGATATGTCATGATGTAATGCGTCATAGAATTGGCCTTACATATGAAGCTGAAGCCGAGAATATTAATCAGGATCATATAATCTCAGAAATTCTTAATGTTGTTGAAGTCCCCTAGCAGATATTGTATGAAAATCATTACACTATCTGCAGCATTGATATTGACCTGTATTTGCACCCACGGTCAGAATCTTATCGGATATAAGGGAAAAGAAATCCTTAAATACATGAAGGAGAACCAACTCGATATGAATTATAATAACGTCGTAAATAGCAAATTCAGTTATCTGAAATACTCTGATAATTCAGAGAACGAGACAGTATTGTTTTTTCTTAATCCTGATTCTGTTTGCAGAAGTGTGCGAATAATTTGCGATATCAACATAAAATCTCAAAAGATGAAAGAACTCGATTCTCAATATCTGAAAATGGGAGAGGACAAGTGGATAGACAAAAGGGATGGTAAAGAATACCTTGTTGAGATCATGGAAGATAAATGGTCGTGCGTTATATCTATTGAACCTGAAAAATAATTTGTTCTGACGTGGAAGCACTTGAATTATTAAAGAAAGTAAGGAGAATTGAAATTAAGACCAGGGGATTAAGCCGGCATATATTTGCAGGTGAGTACCATAGTGCTTTTAAAGGACGTGGCATAGCTTTTAGCGAAGTAAGGGAATATCAGTATGGCGATGACATAAGAAGCATTGACTGGAATGTGACTGCCCGTTTTAACCATCCGTATGTCAAAGTTTTTGAAGAAGAAAGGGAACTCACTGTGATGTTGCTTATTGATGTAAGCGGCTCGGGTAATTTCGGTACCAGGGTCAGATATAAAAGAGATATTATGACTGAAGTAGCAGCTGTTCTTTCTTTCTCAGCAATATATAATAATGATAAGATCGGTGTTATTTTCTTTTCCGATAAGGTGGAAAAATTCATTCCCCCGCTCAAGGGAAGTAAACATATTCTCAGGATAATCAGAGAGCTTCTTGACTTTACCTCGCAAAGCAAAAGAACCAATCTGGATGAACCATTGCGGTTCCTTACAAACGCCATTAAAAAAAGATGTACAGCATTCATAATATCCGATTTCATTGTGCCTGAATTTGAAGAGGCCTTGAGAATTGCGTCGAACAAACATGATATTGTTGCCTTGAAAATTTATGATCCTCTGGAAAAGGCCATACCGGACGTCGGATTAGTAAAAGTTTCAGATTCGGAAACAGGAGAAGATAAATGGATAGATACCTCCTCTGGTTCCACCAGAAGAGCTTATGAAAAATGGTGGACCAGTCATATTGAGATTACTAAGAATATCTTTAAAAAATGTGGAGTGGATTCTGCGGAATTAAGAACGGATATGGATTATGTTAATCCGCTTATAAAGTTGTTTGAGAACAGATAATAATTATGAAGAAGTCGATTATTTCTATATTTCTTTTTACATCAATTATTTCTTTTTCACTTGGGCAAAATGTAAATATTACTTCTTCATTTGATTCATCCAGGATTTATGTAGGTGATCAGATAAAGTATACAATTACTATTGATAAACCATCTGACCTTAAGCTTACAGTTCCAATTTTCAAAGATACTCTGTGCAAAAATATTGAAATTATTTCAGGGCCGAGGGTTGATAGCTCATCAATTCAGAACGGGAGGATTAAAATTATACAAAAATATCTGATAACATCATTTGATTCAGGACGTTATCAGGTCAGACCTGTTTTTGCAGAGGCTAAAAATGAGGGTGGAGTTAAAAGGTTTTATTCTGATTATTCCATGCTCAGGGTAATGAGGGTTAAAATTGCTCCTGCTGATACTACTGCAAAAATATTTGATATCATTAAACCATACAAAGCACCAGTAACTGTTGGCGAGGTGCTTCCATGGGTGCTTTTAATTACCCTGGCCGGAGTTATAATATGGGTCGCGATCAGGTTTTTACGCAAGCTTAAGAAATCTGAAACAGGTAAAGAGACTTACATTCCTCCTGAACCTGCTCATGTTATAGCCTTCCGGGAACTGGAGCGACTTAAAAATGAAGAACTCTGGAGGAAAGGTGAAACTAAAAAATACTATACAATGCTGACTGAAATACTACGTCAGTATCTCGAGAACCGATTCAGTGTGTTCTCCCTTGAACTGACCACTTCTGAGACACTTGAAGCTCTGGTAAAAACGGGCTTTAAGAAAAACGGATCATATAATGATCTTAAATCCGTGCTAACAGGTGCTGACCTGGTGAAATTTGCAAAATATAACCCCGTACCGGCAGAGAATGAATCGCACTTTCAGAATTCATGGAATTTTGTGCTTGCAACAAAGGAAAATGAAGTGATTATTAATCCGATTGAAGAGGAGATAGGCATGCAGGAGGGTAATGTATGAATAGAATAGCGTTTGCCGAACCACTCTTTTTATATCTTCTGGTATTAGTACCCGCAATGATTGCATTTTATATACTGAAGCAGCAAAAAGTGACGGCATCAGTGAGAATGCCCGGATTGCAGTCTTTTGCTGAAGCAGAAACCACTTTCAGGCACTATCTGAGGCATATTCTTTTCGCTCTTCGGACCATTGCAATAACTCTTTTATTAATTGTACTTGCTCGCCCCCAGATAACAGATAAATTTCAGGATGTTTCAACTGAAGGTATTGATATTGTGCTTACTCAGGACATTTCCGGAAGCATGCTTTCACGCGATTTCAAACCCGACAGGCTTGAGGCAGCGAAAAATATTGCTACTGAGTTTATTTCAGGGAGACCTTACGACAGGATCGGTCTTGTAGTTTTCAGCGGGGAATCATTTACACAATGCCCATTGACAACCGATCATGCTGTATTGATTAATCTGCTTCGCGAGATTCAAAGCGGAATGATTGAGGATGGTACTGCGATAGGAATGGGGCTTGCAACTGCTGTCAACAGGATAAAAGACTCTCCCTCAAAAAGTAAAGTGATTATCCTATTGACAGATGGTGTGAACAACAGGGGCGAAATTGCACCTGCAACTGCAGCAGGTATTGCTAAAACTTTTGGAATAAGAGTATATACAATCGGAGTTGGTACACAGGGTATGGCTCCGTATCCTGTTCAGACGCCTTATGGTATACAATACCAGGATATGCCTGTGGAAATTGATGAAGGGATTCTTCAGGAGATATCACAGACAACAGGCGGAAAATATTTCAGGGCAACTGATAATGACTCACTTGAGAAGATTTATAAAGAAATTGACAAGCTTGAGAAGTCAAAAATAGATGTTAAACAATTCAGCAGGAAAGAAGAAAAATATTTGTTGCCGGCATTAATTGCTTTTTTCATGCTTGTAATTGAGATAACAGCGAGAAATACAATTTTTAGAAATCTTATTTAACGCAGAACAGAAAATGCAATTGTTCAGATTTGCAAATCCAGTTTTTTTGTACCTGTTGCTTCTGCTTCCGGTTATAATTCTATTATATATAATAAATGAATTAAGGAAAAAGAAATCATTAAAACGGCTGGGTGACATAAACCTTGTCAGCGGACTCGTCCCTGAAATGTCAAGGATTCGTCCTATAATAAAATTCATTTTGCAATTGATTGCTGTCTCAGCAGGCATAATCATGCTTTCGAGGCCGCAATTCGGATCGAAAATTGAAGATATCAAAAAACAGGGAGTGGAGGTAATAATTGCTTTGGATGTCAGCAACTCTATGCTTGCGGAAGATATTCAACCTAACAGGCTCACCAGGGCAAAACAGGCAATATCTCGTCTTGTTGATAACCTTGACAATGATAAAATAGGACTTATCGTCTTTGCAGGAGATGCTTATATTCAAATTCCGGTTACTACAGATTATATCTCTGCAAAAATGTTTCTTTCATCAATAAACCCGAATATTGTACCTAAACAGGGAACAGCAATTGGAGCAGCAATAAATCTTGGAGTAAGATCATTCAGTCCGGGTGAGGGGAAAAGTAAAGCCATGATAATCATAACAGATGGAGAAAACCACGAAGATGACCCCGTAAAAGCAGCTGAAGAGGCATCAAAAGCCGGTATTGTAATACATACATTAGGCATTGGTTCGACAGAGGGAGTTCCGATACCAGTAATAAATAATGGCAGAAAGGACTATCTTAAAGATGTCGATGGTAATACTGTCATAACCAGGCTTGATGAAGAAATACTTAAAAAAATAGCTTTAAGCACAAATGGTAATTACGTAAGGGCAAGCAATTCAAATATAGGGCTCGATGAAATCTTCCGTGATATTAAGAAAATGAAAAAGCAGGATCTCGAGAGCACGATGTACACAGAGTATAACGACCAGTTCCAGGTATTTGCTGCAATCGCTTTATTTCTGCTACTTTTTGATTTTATGATTATGGAAAGAAAAAACAGGAGATTGGTGAACATCAGGTTATTTAAATTTAAAGTTTAATTCAAGGTGTCAACAGGTATGCATGAAGTGATTAAAATAAAAGTTAACAGGTCAATACTCAGAAATTTTACAATTTGTGTATTTATGATTATTTCTGTCACCCTTCACGGACAAGCAGACAAAAAATACATTCGAAAGGGTAACAGGGAATATGAGAAGAATAAGTTTTCAGATTCCGAGATATCATATAGAAAAGCTGCTGATAATAATAAAGAATCCACCGATGCCGTATTTAATGTCGGAGATGCACTTTATAAACAGAATAAGTTTGAAGAAGCAGGCAAACAATTCGTTGAGAACATTAATCAGAATGATGACAGAATAAAGAAATCATCAGGATTGTACAATCTTGGAAATTCTTTGCTAAAAGCAAATAAAGTGCAGGAAAGTATCGATGCGTATAAAAACTCTCTTAAGCTCCGTCCTGACAACCGGGAAGCTAAATACAATCTGTCATATGCACAGGACTTGTTGAAACAACAGCAGGAGCAGCAGAAAAAACAGCAAAAGGATAAGGATAAGAAGGATCAGAACAAGGACAAAAACAAGCAGGACCAGAAGAAAGATCAGAAAGATCAAAATGATAAAAACAAGGATCAGCAAAAGGATCAGAACAAAAATCAGGATCAGAAACAACAACAGCCTCAGAATCAGGAAATTTCAAAAGATGATGCTCAAAGACTGCTGAATTCCCTGGCCAATGATGAAAAAAATGTCCAGGAAAAAGTTAAACTTGCAAAAGCATCAAAAACAAAAGTCAGAACAGTGAAAAACTGGTAATCTGGATAGAATGAAAATGAAAAGGACATTATTATATCTGCTAATCTTTTTAATATCATGCTCTGTTTCAGGGCAGGATGTATATGTGAAAGCTGAATATCCTGCTGTAGTAAATGCAGGAGAACAATTCACTGTGATGTGGACAGTAAATGCAGGTGGAGGAGAGTTTACAGCGCCATCATTCAATGGTTTTTATAAACTAATGGGTCCTCAGACATCCTACAGTTCGAGTACACAAATAATAAACGGGAAAATGTCTAATCAGACTTCTTATTCCTATGTGTATTACCTGCAGGCTGTCAAAGAAGGTAAATTTGTTATTTCACCAGCTATCTTCACTCTTAAAAACAAAACTTTTTCCTCTGATTCAATTCACATTGAAGTTATAAGCAGTAGTTCTCAAAAGCAAAATGTCACATCAGGTAATAACAATCCCACAAGCAATACAGAAGTAGAATCCGCGGGAAAAGATCTTTTCATCAATCTGTTTGTCAACCGAAAAGAAGTTTTTCTTGGTGAGCCGATCGTTGCGACTGTTAAAATTTATTCGCGTGTAAATATCTCCGGAATTAATGAAATAAAGTACCCGTCTTTTAACAGTTTCCTCCGATCTGATATTGAAACACCGCCTCTTACTTCTCTCAGGCAGGAAAATGTTAACGGCACAATATATGGATCAGGAGTTATACAGCAATTCCTCCTTTATCCGCAGGTTACCGGCGAAATCAATATTGATCCGGTTCAGATATCAGTACTTGTGCAACAAAAATCAAGAGGAAAGTCTGATCCGTTTTTTGGTGATTTCTTTTCAACCTATCAGACAGTGCCAAAAGCTGCTGCAAGTCAGTCTGTCAGGATAAAAGTTAAACCATTACCCGGTGTTCAACCAGTCGATTTTTCAGGTGTTGTGGGGAAACTCGATCTGAAGGCTACATTGAACAAAGAGTCTGTCAATGTAAATGATGCCGTAAATTTCAAAATAGTCATTTCAGGAAACGGAAACCTGAAGATTGCCTCGGCTCCTGTACTTAAATTGTCTCCTGATATTGAAGTTTATGATCCTAAAATAACGGATGATCTTAAGAACGGACCTAATGGAACAACCGGACAAAAAAGCTTTGAATATCTTATGATTCCACGGCATTATGGTGATTTTACAATCCCGCCCATAACTTATTCTTATTTCAATATTGCAACCGGAAGATATGAAAAACTTACTACTGCAGAGTTTCATTTTAGTGCACGGAAGGTAAATGAACAGAATACCGGAGCCACTGTTTATGGAAGTGTATCAAAGGAAGATGTCAAGTATCTCGGAAAGGATATAAGGTTTGTAAAATCAGATCCGGGCAATCTTAAAAAAACTGATAATATATTAATATCGAAACGATCATTTTATAGCGCTTACGCATTTTCACTTTTGGCTTTCCTTCTGATACTTTTTCTGAGAAGAGAACATATCAGACGAAATTCTGATTTATCTATCGTAAGGAACAGGAAAGCCGGAAAAGTTGCCATTAAAAGGCTTCATCTCGCATCTGTTTGTCTGAAAAACGAAGAATTAGATCAGTTTTACGATGAGATACTTAAAGCTATCTGGGGTTATCTGAGTGACAAGCTTAGTATTCCGGTCTCGGATCTTACAAGGAATAATGCCATCGCCTCTCTTCTGGAGCAGGGTATTGAGGATGATGATATAAAAAGTCTGTCAAAAATTCTTGATGCCTGTGAATTTGAAAGATTTGCTCCATCTTCATCCGGTGCGGAGGCCGCATCGATTTATGAGGGTGCATCAAATTTTATTAAGTCAGTTGAAAACTTAATAGGCTAAAAAATGAACACAAAAAAGCAATATATTTTAATCTTTATTTTCATCTCTCTCTTTGTTCGTGCAGCTGTTTCACAGGGTACCAATAAGGATAAATTTTACCAGGGAGTTACGTATTTTACAGCTGGCAGCTACAAAGAGGCTTTACAGGTCTGGACAGATATTTATAATACCGGTTACAGGTCTGCAAATCTGGATTATAATATAGGGAATGCTTATTTTAAAATTAATAATATTCCCTTAGCAATTCTCTTTTATGAACGTGCATACCTGCTTAAACCAGCAGATGAAGATATAAATTATAATATTCAGGTTGCCAGAACTCTGATTGTGGATCGTTTTCAGGAAATTCCGGAATTATTTTTCATCAAATGGTATAATTTTGTCTCACTTTTTCTGTCTGCAAACACCTGGGCAAAAATCAGCATTACTTCATTTGTTCTCTTCCTGTTATTGCTGTCCTTATATATCTATTCACGCAGGCATCGAAATAAAGTCATAGGATTCTGGTTAGCAGTCTTTTTTATAATTCTGTCACTTACTTCTTTAGCTTTTACGGGAAGGAATAAATCATTGGTTTACAATAGTCATAAAGCAATTATTTCAAGTCCGATGGTGAGTGGAAAAAGCTCACCTGACAAGAGCGGAAATGATCTTTTTGTTTTGCACGAAGGTACCAGGGTAACCATTGAGGATGAAGTAGGTGAATGGACTGAAATCAGGCTTTCAGACGGCAACAAAGGATGGGTTCCTTTAAATAGTATTATTATTATTTAATCTGTTTACAACTAATTTGGTATATTTCTGGTCAAAAAATAAAGGTTAATATTTATTCCTGATCATGAAAAAGCTCGTTATAATTTTTTTTCTTCTGTTATCAGCTATTGCATGCAAAAAAAAGGAATTCTCACCTGAAGGGCCGACTGATGTCAGAATAAGAAATTTATCAGATCAGAATTTTCAGGAGGTAATTGTCAGCACTTCAGAAAAACCGGAAGACATTGATACTATTGGAGCTATTGCAAATGGTTCCACATCTGATTATTTCCGATTTACTAAAGCTTATCCCAAGGCAGAAATTTCTGCAAAAATAAATATAGACGGTAGCCCGATGAAGTTTTCAACCGGCGTCGTAAATTATACTTACCTGACATATATCGGAAGGGACAGGATTACTTATGAAATATATATTTCTGATCTGAACAACAGGGAACTTAAAATAAGTAATGTCATTCTTGAAGAAGCGCTGGTTTTGAAATAATCTTTGATCTCAGGGTGAGGATCTTTTTACCTCTTTCTTTTTTATAGTTATATTGATACATTTGCCATTATCATATAAATAATGGCAGAATTTGTAACAGCTTGCCCCAGAAACTGCTATAGTACATGTTCATTCAGGGTGCAGGTTGAAAATAACCGAATCATCAGGATACTTCCATATTCAGGTAACCTTGCAACGCCGGAAGGTCCATGTATAAAAGGATTGTCTTATATTGAAAGAACTAATTCCCCTGAAAGGATTATTCATCCTTTGATAAAAACATCAACAGGCAAATTTGAAGAAATCAGCAGCAATGAAGCTTTTGATATTCTAAGTGGTAAGCTCAATTTAATAAAAGAAAAATGGGGTTCGCGGAGTATTCTCTGGTACAGAGGAAGCGGAATGTCAGGACTGACAAATGAAATTGGTTATTCATTCTGGAAGGCATTCGGGGGGACAACAATAACATATGGTAATCTTTGCTGGCCGGCAGGACTTGAGGCTGTAAGGCTGACATTAGGTTCCGTAAAACACAATGTTCCATGGGATCTCGTAAATGCTAAAACAATAATTATATGGGGGAAAAATCCTGCTGAAACCAATATCCAGGAGATTGCTTTCATTGCAGGAGCAAAAGAAAAGGGCTGCAGAATAATCGTCATTGATCCATTACGGACGGCAACAGCAGATAAGGCAGATATGCTTTTCAGCCCCAAACCCGGAACAGATGGTGCACTGGCCCTTGCTGTTGTAAAAGAACTCATTGATAATGATCTGATTGATCATGAGTTCATAGCCAGGCATGTAAAGGGCTTTGATGAATTAAAACAATCTTTACGCATTTCACCCGATGATGCTGAATTAATTACAGGTATTCCTTCTGAAAATATTATTGAACTTGCACGTATAATTGGAAAATCCGGACCCTTGACAATCCTTCCCGGATATGGATTGCAGCGTCACAAAAACGGAGGTCAGACAATACGATCAATTCTTTTACTTTCTGTACTGACCGGGAATATTGGTAAATCTGGCTCCGGATTTAATTACGCGAACCTGCAAAGCTATATTTTTGATAATCTCAGGGAACCGTTATCATATTACCCTGATCCTGAAAAAGATATCCCATTCAGGCGGACAATCTCAATGGCAAAACTGGGATCAGATATGCTGAGTGCCAGTGATCCGGAACTTAAAGCAGCATGGATAGAAAGAGGTAATCCTGTTCTCCAGTCGCCTGATACGAATAATGTAATAAAAGCATTTTCAAATCTGTTGTTCAAAGTTGTCGTTGAACAATTCATGACAGACACTGCAGTTATGGCAGATATAATTCTTCCCGCCAAGGATATGTTTGAGCAATCTGATATTATCGGATCATACTGGTCTCCATATATTCAATTCAAACCTAAAGTGATTCAATCTCCCGGTGAAGTGCTTCCTGAAAGTGAAATTTATTTCCATCTTTCAAAAAAGTTAAATCTGAAAATCAGTAATGAAATAATACCGGAACCGGGGAACGATAATATAGAACAATGGCTTGAAAAGAAGATAAGCGGTCATCCGGAAATTGGTCTTAACAGGCTAATAGAGTCACCTGTTCTTGCTCCGGGACTTCAGCAAATCGCCTTTGAAGATCTGAAATTTGAAACTCCATCAGGCAAAATTGAAATTTATTCTTCGGAAGCTCTCGTGAAGTGGGGAATTTCAGCATTGCCTGATTATACCGCAATTATTCATACTGAGGAAGGAAAGAAGTACCCGTTAGAACTCATAACTCCAAATACCGGTAGTCGTATTCACTCACAGTTTGGTAATTTGAAGATAATTAAAGATACAAATACGGAACCTGTTGTCAGAATCTCGCCTGTTGATGCGAATAAGCGGAACATTAAAACAGGACAAAGAATAAAAGTTTTCAATCAAAATGGAGGATTCATAAGCAGGGTGGAAATCTCAAATAGGGTTCCATCAGGTTTGGTAGTAATTCCGAACGGAATTTGGTTTAATGAGGGGGGAGGAGCAAACCGGCTCATTGCAGGAGAGGAAACCGACATTGGATTTGGTGCAGTATTTCATGATTACATGGTCGAAATTGAAGAAGTTGATTAATTATGCGCAAAGGTTTTATTTTTAACCATAACAAATGTGTTAATTGCAATGCATGCAATGCAGCTTGTATTCTTGAAAACGGTTGGACTGTACACCCAAGGAATATATTTACGTTTAATTCTGAAGCAGAGCATTTATTTCCCATCATTAATTTGTCCTTAGCCTGTAATCATTGTGAATCAGCTGTTTGCATGGAAGGATGCCCTGCATCAGCTTATAGCAGGGAGACTGTGACCGGAGCAATATTACTTGATGAAATGAAATGTATCGGATGCAGGTATTGTCAATGGAACTGCCCGTACGATGCCCCAAAATTTAATTCTGAAAACAGAACAATAGCAAAATGCAATCTTTGTTATTACGGATTGATTGAGGGTCGGCAACCGGCCTGTTCATCGGCCTGCCCTACAGGTGCTCTAAAGTTTGGTCAGCTAACTGAAACGGATTCTTACATGAATTATTCGTGGTTCCCCGATAAAAAGCTTAATCCGGCAATCGAATTTGCAGGCAGCGATAAGAATACTCCATTAAAAATCATTCCCGAAATTATCTATGAACAGATAGTTCCAAAACCAGTTATAGCGGGAAAAAATATTTCAAATGAATTGAGTCTGATTATATTCAGTTTTCTATCGACACTCTCAGTAGCAACTGTAATTACCTGCTTTATCAAAGGAATATTTCCTGATAAAATGATTTTTATTCCTGTTATTCTGCTGGCTGGAATGGTTTCTTTTTTTCACCTCGGTAGAAAACTAAGATCATGGAGATCTGTTCAAAACCTTAAAAACTCGCCTTTAAGCCGTGAGATTGCAGTTTTAATTGTCTATGCGATTGCATCTTCAGCAACGGTTTTTTTCCATCTCCCGGGTTTTCTTGTGGCTTCTTCAATTATCGGACTCATTTTCCTTCTTGTGATAGACAGTGTCTATATATATGCAGACTACAGCAGATCAGTTATTCTGCACAGCGGCCAGACTTTTGTCAGTGCGTTATTGATAGTTTCATTTTTTTCCGGAATTGTAATTCCATTCGTTTTTATAGGATCTATTAAGTTATTATTATCAGTTTATAGCCTTTCTGTCAACAAGTCGAACTTAGCAGATTTTGGTATCAGATTCCTTAGAATAGCTTTTCTGGTTATTTCCGGAATCAGCATGATTTTAAACATTTCCAATATTTACATTTTTATATCTTCTATATTTCTGATTGGTGAACTTTTAGACCGGATATTTTTTTATATTGATTTTAATCCGCTGAATATAAACACATTGATTGATGAAAAATTAATTATTGAGAGAGATGAAAAGAAAAGAGGTTAATAGTTCCAGGATGCCTGTTTACAGGGATGCAGGCTTTGAACTTCATGATGCTTTAACGACAGCAGATGCTTTCAGGAAAGAAACAGAACACGAAAGAGAACCTGATATCTATATCTATTCACGTTATCGCAACCCTACTGTTGTATCTGCTGAAGAGGAAATAATGAAACTCGAAGGCTGTAAATGGGCATTGCTGACGCAGTCGGGGATGTCTGCCATTGATACTGCTCTTTCAGTATTTCAGCGCGGAAAAGATACCAGACCATGGTTATTCTTCACAGAAATCTATGGCGGAACTATTTCATTTATAGAGTCAGTCCTGAAGTATCGGAGAGGTCTTGATATTCAGTATTTTACTCCTGATAATGGAAATTATAACCTTGATAAATTCGAGAAGGTAATATCAGTTTTGAAACCTGAGTTTGTTTATGTTGAGACAATCTCAAACCCGATGCTTATTGTCGCAGATGTGGCTAATATTACCACTATTGCAAAGAAACATGGGACAAAGGTTATTGTTGATAATACATTTGCAACACCATTGCTTTATAAACCACTGACAGACGGAGCTGATATTGTAATTCACAGCGCTACAAAATATTTTTCCGGACATGGCAACCTCACCGCAGGTGTAATTTGTGGAGATGATAAAGAAATCATGAAATCAGCCATTGAGTACAGAAAGTTTGTAGGGCATCTTCTTTCACCCGATGACGCCTATAGATTGCAGACTCAAATACAATCATTCGAACTAAGGTTCTCATGTCAATGTAGTAATGCTTCTAAACTTGCCGGATACCTTAACAGGAAACCAATTATAGAAGAGGTCTGTTTTCCTGGTTTGAAAAATCATTCCACACATGTGACAGCTGAAAAATTATTCGGGAAAAAAGGATTTGGTGCTATGATAACATTTGATTTCCAGGGGAAAGATAATAATGAAAAGAGGAGCAGGCGAGATAAATTTATTTCACTGGTCGCAGAAAAGATAAAACTCATACCAACTCTTGGCGACCCGCATACTATTCTGATGCCGGTTGAAGCTGTCTGGGGAACTAAATATCCTGAACCAGGAATGATAAGGTTATCTGTAGGTTTTGAAGACTACAATGAACTTGAATGGACCATNNTGGAGAAGATTTAAGGCTAAGGTTAAGGTTGAGATTTAGGTAAAAGTAGATTCTCAATCTAAACCTCAGCCTCAACCTCAGCTACTGCCAGTTTATAGGTTCAACACCATGTGCTGAAAGATATTCATTACATCTGCTGAAATGTTTATTTCCAAAGAATCCACGTGATGCTGAAAGGGGAGAAGGGTGAACAGATTCTAACACCAGGTGTTTTGACCTGTCAATAGTTTCCCCCTTTTTCTGAGCATATGCACCCCAAAGGAAAAAAACAATATGTTGCTTTTCATGATTAAGTACACTTATGGCACTATCGGTAAACTGTTCCCATCCCTTTCCCTGATGGGATCCTGCCTGATGAGCCCGTACAGTAAGCGTAGCGTTCAGAAGTAAAACTCCCCGGGCAGCCCATCTTTCGAGGTTTCCGCTGGTCGGTTTCGGGATACCCAGATCCGATTCAATTTCTTTGAAGATATTAACCAGACTTGGAGGAAAATCAACGCCATCTCTTACTGAAAAGCATAATCCATGTGCCTGCCCGGGACCATGGTAAGGATCCTGTCCAATTATTACAGCTTTGACATTCTGAAAAGGACAAAGGTTGAATGCATTAAAAATCAGACTCCCGGGAGGATATATGGTTTTCAGCTTATATTCTTCTTTTACAAATTCGGTTAGTCTGATAAAATATTCCTTTTCAAATTCTTCATGTAGTCTAGATTTCCAGGTCGGTTCGATTTTGACTTCCATAATAAATGTAATATGTTTTACATTAATTTTTATTGATTGCTAATTTAACTAAATAATTACACTGTGGCTCTCTGTGTGAACTCAGTGGCTCTCTGTATAACAAAAAAAATAAGAACTTACACTGAGAAATATATATATTTAAAATACCCCCTTATTTGATGCGCATTTGCGAAATCAACTCGGTAATTAGTTGGCTAATAGTTGGAAGTTGAAAAAAATGGCCTCTGATATATGAGATAATAATATTTGACCCTCCATTCTCATTTTTCCATTGTTATAACTTAAAACAGTCTGACCGGAATAAACCTGTCATATTCCATGCAACCGGGACCGTTAACCTCTCAAAGATAGCAAATTTGATAAGTATAAAAAGCCCGGGAGTTACGTCATTAGGCTGAAAGATTGAAATGCTCATCGCTGGTAGTATACTGCACCACTCAAGACGGAGGTTTCGCTCTGGATTTTTCTATATCTATTCCCAAATATGATTTTTACGATTTGGCTCATAGCCTTATTGTATGATCACTTGTGTTAAATCACTATTTGATTTTACTATCCCATTTCGGAGTCTGCAATTGGGACATGTAGCAAAGCAATAGCTTAACTTCAATGCCATGATCAGGCAGAATATAATTACCAGTTGAGGGTAAAATTATTAATCCTGTTGAAGTGTCGAACATTTCTAAATTTGTCATGATAAACAACTTAAGAAATACTATAAATAATATCAGTTTATAGGTTTATTGAAAAGTATCTCTCAATGGGATTAAATTCACCAAGGAAGATATATAAAAATAAGATAATTTGATCAAGAAAAGTTTGATATCATCCTGATTTTCAACTATAATATAAGTATTGAAGACCTCTTCAAATTTACCTTAAATTTCACTGAAATATTGAAAGCTAACTTATAAAGATTTATTCAAATAAGCTTGCCTGTGAAACAGTCTTTTAGGAAGACTCTTTTTTTCAGTTCTGGGGGCAATATTTCTGAAAAAGTATATATAAAGGTAGGTTTTAACTTAAAAACTGCCCCCTATATCAAATAAGTATTAACAGATTTAAGATTACACAAAAAATGAAACAGATTTTATTTAATTATGATACTGAGTTTGCATCAGAATCAATGAGCGTTATTCCTTCAGGATATATAGATAAAAGTATTTGTGCATGTGGCATGACTACTGTCGCCTTGGAGAATGATAAGAATGTTGTGCTTGCAGTACCAACTATTACTCTTGCATTGAATAAAGCTGATCAATATCCTAATGAAAGAAGTAATAACTCCATATTGCCAGTTTGGGGAGATACAAGTACTTCAGAAATCCAGGATTATATTAAAAAAGCATCGATTAAAAAATTCATCTGTACTTATGACAGTCTCCCAAAGCTGGAATATCTTTTACCTGACTGTCACCTGGTAATAGATGAATCGAATATGCTTCTTCCTATAACCAAGCAGAGACCAGCCGTAGTCGACCGGCTACTGGATATAGCCTTACGGTATAGGGATACAGTCAGTTTTGTAAGTGCTACTCCGCTTCCGGTTGAATACCTTCCTTCATGGGTCAGTGATATCGACCAAATAAAAATTACCTGGAACAATACTGTGAAAGCAACTCCAATAATCTGCGAAAGAACGTATCCATTCAGATCCTTATGTGAAGAATTTCTCATCCCGCTTAACCGTGAAGGAACAATGACTGTTTCAGAGAAAACTTTTAGTAAGGTGATCATTTTCATGAACACTGTGAACCAGATCACGAAAGTCATCAAGGAAGCCGGACTGGGAAAAAAGGATTGCAGTATAATCTGCGGAGATAGTCTGAAGAATGATGTTAAAATTTCAGGAATAGAAAGATATAAGTCAGGTTCGTTACCAAAATACCTGTTCTTAACCTCTTCCGGATTCTGTGGTATCGATCTGGTAGATGAAGATGCAATGACCATTATTGTTAGCAATACCAGCAAGAACTGGCAGATGATTGATATGCTCACCGACCTAAAGCAGGCTGTTTCCAGGCAGAGGAACAAGAACAATCCTAACTATGGAAGTTATATTTATATCTACAATCAGTCTGTTTTCAGTGAGGATGAAGAGGAGCTTCTTCAGAGAATCGAGAATGTAAGGGAAAAGATTGCCCTTAACATTCCGCATTACGATGATCTTAAAAGAATGGGGAAAGAGACTGCCTTCATGTGCGATAATGACTTCAGAGCTTATTCTCTTTTCAAAGATGGCAGGTACATTCTGAATGATGGTGCATTCAATGCTGATAAGTATTTTATCCTGCAGACGAGAAGACAATACGCGGAGGGATTTGATATAAGAGGTTGTATCGGAAATGGAGAAACAATAGGTTCTGTTTCCCTTCCAAAAAGCGTCAGGTACAAAGATTTGGTTGACTACTTCGAGGATAATAATGTTAAGGGAGAAATTGAATGGGGACCATATTCAACCAGGCATGAATGGATCAGGCTCATTGAGGATTCGTATAGATTTTATAAGAAGGTATGGAAAGATTTCACTTATGCAAAAAGCATGGTAGACAATCATAATGACACCCATGAGCTGGTAAAGATGGATATTAAACGCCAATTCTCAGTTGGCAGTTCATATTCCAGAAACCATGTTAAAGAAATCCTTAAAGAGATATACTGTAGCTATAAGATTGAAAGAATTCCCAAGCATTATGATCTTCAGGATGCCTTGATCATTAAGGAGAAGAAGATTAATGGAGAACGAATGGTTGAAATACTTGGGAAGAAGAAACAATAGAATAGTATCTATTTATGTTTTTTCTGTCATCCTTTTATATAAAGATAAAAGGCCGAGTAGAAGTGAGCCCAGCTTTTTTAGAATCTTGATCATATATATATATGTACATAACTATATACATACTCGTGTGCGATAGCTGAAAACGATTCTTATTGATCAAATCCATATTTTCAAAAAAAAAAATTATTTTGGGGTAGGGCCCACTTTTTGTATATATAAGTAGATGAGATAACCCATTGTCATTCAGCCCCATATGAAATTTTTTTAGGGAAAATCGATTTGATTTTCATTGTAGGGCACACGCCACCCTCCACACCCCTTCATTTCTAAGTGAGTTTCATGACCTTTTTTTTCAACACCGAAATCGTCATAGTCTTTGGAATTTGGATAGCATTCTTTGTGTCCTGTTGGCCAGATAACGTTACAGGATATTCTGGTGCATAATTATTTATTAAATGTCTAACTAATAACTATCAAAATGTTAAAAGTAATTGATGCCAAAACGAGGGTAAACTCGAAGACAAAAGAAGAATACAACACCGTTGTACTTCAAGGGAACGTAGAAATTCAGAAGTCGCAGGCAACTGGCAAATTCTATCTTCGTTCAAAGACCATTGAAATTCCTACAACACTTAACCAGAATGAAGCCAAAAACTTAATTGGTTTAAGCATTCCTGGAGAAATTGTGAAGGTAGATTGTCCTGAATATCTCGTCCCGGTACCTAATAGCACCCGGAAATTGAAGATTAATCACTCTTTCGAGTATTCACCTGCTGCTGGCGACAATGCGAATGTTTAATTCTGTAATTCAACACTTACGAGGGTTGGTTCGAAAGATCCAGCCCTTTTTTATTATTAACCTTTGATATCTATAAAAATGGACATAAAAATAATCACTAAAAGATTAAGACGGTTTAATCATTGCTCGATTTTTATACCTCATTTGTATCCTGGAAAAAGTCCGCTGCGCATTTCATCCGGAATAATATACGTTAGAGACTCTCTTGAAGGATTTTGTTTGATAGACATGATCTTATGCTTACAGTGCGACAGAGTTATAGGCAAAATATTTTACCAGAAATGGATTTATAAGCAGCAGCCAAACGATTTGAGCTGGATTCTCCTATGTTATGACAATGAAAAGTTAATATTATCGAAGAAAATTGGATCATCTAAATTCCTTCTGCCAAAAATTGAAATTTGGCTAATCAATAAAAATCTCCTTCTTCCCGGCGAATACTAAACATGAGAAAAACCAAGAAAAAGCGAAGAAGTTAATAAAGGTAAAATGTGCTGCAAAACCGTCAAAATTCCGGGCACGAATAAAGCCCTATAGCGATCCACTGGAGCCAGTTTAAACTCGATTGGATATAAGTTATCACTCGTTACTTTGAAGAGCACATATTGTATTCTGATATAGCTGAGAACGATCTTGGATTTGATTGATATCCCCGGGATTAAAATCAGACAAGTTTATCCTTAATTCTTGGTTAATAGATCCCAAAAAATCGAACACCTGGAATCCGCCATCCTTCTCTTTGGGGAGGGGTGGTTTTTTTGATAGTCTTGTTATGCTGCATTTTTTTATTGTTGTTTTGAGATGGTTTTTTCAAGACTTTAATAACTGCAAAACCACTGAAAACAACAGTGCTATTTCCATCCACCTGAGTTTAATCTTGGGTGGATGGATTTTTTATTTGATTTGTGTCATTGTCTTTCATAACTTTATGATATAAATATCTATCATGGCAAGTCTCATCCCTGGATATGAATATGACATCTTCATCTCCTATCGTCAAAAGGACAATAAACATGATAGTTGGGTAACAGAATTTGTTGATAACCTTAAAGGAGAACTTGAATCCACCTTCAAGGAAGAGATCAGCGTTTACTTCGACATTAATCCTCATGATGGACTTTTAGAGACACATGATGTTGATGCTTCCCTTAAAGATAAGCTGAAGTGTCTGGTCTTCATCCCTATAATCTCACAAACCTACTGCGACTCGAAAAGTTATGCATGGGAACATGAGCTTGTTGCCTTTAATAAAATGGCTAAGGAAGATCGGTTCGGGAGAGATATAAGACTTGCAGGTGGAAATGTAGCTAGCAGAATACTACCTGTCAAAATTCATGATCTTGATCCTGAAGATAAATCTCTTCTTGAAAATGAGCTCGGAGGATTCATAAGGGGGATAGAGTTTATTTATAAGGAACCCGGTGTCAACAGACCTCTTAAGCCTGAAGATGATGAAAAGAAAAATTTGAATAACACCGTATATCGAAACCAAATAAATAAGGTGGCTAATGCTGTCAAAGAGATAATAACTGCTTTAAGAAAACATGATCAACATGAAGGTGAAGTCAGAAAAGACATTATAATTACCAGACCTGAAGCCCACAAAAATCCAATAACAAAGATCATCATTGCTTCATCTGTAGTTCTGATATTGATTCTTTTGGGGTATATCTTAATTCCAAAACTGACACGGCCAAAAGAGCAGCTTGAGAAATCCATTGCTGTTCTGCCATTCATAAATGACAGTCCGGTTGATAGTAATAAATACTTTATCAACGGAATTATGGAAGAGGTTCTCAATAATCTTCAAAAAATTAGGGATTTCAGGGTTCTTTCACGTACATCCACAGATCAGTACAAAGATAAAGACAGACCAACTGTTCCAGAGATAGCAAAAAAGTTGAATGTGAACTATATTGTCGAAGGTAGCGGGCAAAAATATGGGAACAAATTTGTTCTCCGGGTACAATTATTAGTAGCCAAAAATGAAAGACATATATGGGGAAAATCATACGACCGTGAAATTCTGCAAACCAGCGATATAATAAACATACAGAGTGAGATTGCCCAGGCAATAGCAGCTGAATTAAATGCTGTAATAACTCCAGAGGAAAAGCAACTGATTGAGAAAAAGCCGACAACAAACCTTACTGCGTATGATTTCTTTCAGCAGGGAGAAGAGGAACTGAATAAATATTTTGACAATTATTATAAACAAGATTTAATAAGAGCTGAGGAACTCTACAGAGAGTCATTAAAATACGATTCAACATTTGCCAAGGCTTATGTTGGACTTGCATGGGTATATCAAAATAAGCATTATAAAGAATTTTATTCGTCAGAGAATTCTTCTCTTGACACAATGCTCTATCTTGCAAACAAGGCTTTATCATTTGATAGTCAGTTATCCGNNCCTGAAATACAATCCAAATGATTACGGTGCATATTATTGGAAGGGGTTAACATATGCGAGTTATTCAGGAGATTGCATTCAAGTAATTGATAATATAAGTAAAGCTGTTGCCAGAAATAAAGGAAAAGATTTGCCTGGCTATATGGATTTTTTAGCCGAATGTTATGTAGCTGATGCCGGATTCCCTGATAAAGCAAAATATTATTATCAAGAAGAATATAAATTAACCAGAGATTCATCACGGTATTTAATGAATTTTGCCTGGGTAAAAATATGGACTGAGGATTTTGAAGAAGCTCTGAAATTGGCAAAAAGGGCTAACCGGATGGATTCGTCAAAGATAATTGAACTTGGTTTTTACTATTATCTGCCGGCCAGTTATAACGATGAAGCTTACTTGTGTGCAAAAAAATGGATTGGGATTTGTGAAAAAACAGGTGATTTGAATCTCAGTAGTTCGCACCGTATTGGTTTAGCATTCTGGCGTGTGGGAAAACATAAAGAGGCAGAATATTACTTCAATCAACAAATTAAATACTGTGAATCTACTATAAGAAATAAAAAATACTATTCAATTAATTATGGTGGCGCTTATTATGACCTGGCGGCAACATATTCATTTATAGGTGACAAGGCAAAAGCATATAAATACCTTGATGAATTTGATAAAATGAAATCGAATTTTGCCTTTTGGGTATCGTTAATAAAACATGATCCCTTGTTTGATAGCATTCGGGGAGAAGACCATTTTAAAAGAATTGAACAAGGTGTGGAATCCAGATGCAAGACAGAGCATGAAAGGGTAAGGAAATGGCTTGAAGAACAAAGGATGCTGTAAGTTTGATTTAACCAGGTAAATAGGTGTTCGGTTGCTAACTTCAGCTGCAAGAAGGAACTTGTTAAGCTTAGGTATGCAGCTGAATCGCAACCTCACTTGGATAGTGCGAACCTGCGGTATCCGGCATTAATCCTCAAACGCAGGCTTTACAAAAAGTAATATCTTGTGATACGGCAAGGTCAGAGCCTGGCGGTAACGAGTTAACCTTGCCTTAATCACAAGATACCGCCTGCTGTACTTAAGGAATGCCGGCTACAATTCGCAAAACCGGTTCGCACTTCTATTATTATTCTTTTCAATTATCAATCCTGAAACCTGATCAGTTGGTCAGGTTTTTCTATTTCTATTAATCACTAAATCAATTAACTATGAATGTGAAATGTAAGATATGCGGAGAGTATTTTTGCCCATGCGATGATACTCTCGACCTGATTGCGGAAGGATTTATTTCTTCTGATAATGTTACCACTTGCCCTGAATGCTGGGACATAATCCAGCTCTCTGAATCTGATTTTTCGGAATCATTTTCAGATACTGATCCTGGTCTTTAGTAATAATTCCGGTTACCCAGGCTTACAAGCTTGGG